>SIAU01000011.1 GCA_009691685.1 Opitutales bacterium | reverse complement strand
GCTTCGAGTGAGGCTTGTTTGGCTTGTAGGGCCGAGAGGGTATCTTTGGCTTCGCTACCGGCTGAGTTATTGCGACTATCGAGTGCGGCACGGAGGGCTGCTTCTGCTTCAAGAACTCTGTTTTCAGCAGCGATATCGTTAGATCTTAATTCAGGCGATTTGGCATCCGCGATAACTTTAGAAATTTCAGAAATCTTTGCATTATAAGCGGTATCTCTGGTGGTGATCCCGGCCTTAATTTTTTCGATCGAAGCTTTAACTTCCTCGACGTCTTTTTTCATATCGGCGACCGAGTCACCGCTGCGTGGAGCGAGGCCTGAATCGTTAGCTTTTTGCACTAACGATTTAAATTCTGCTTCATCACCTTCGGGTACCACAACGTCGTCAGCTCCAGGTAATTTGGAAAGGGTGACGTTAATCTTTTCTGGGAAACCGTAATCCATGGCGCCCGTTGTGCTGGTACGAAGAGTGGGCTTGAGGTAGGCTGACTCGGGAGCGTAGCCACCTTTGCCAATTGCTAGTTCGTAATTGGCATTACGCTCTAAGGTAATCGTGGTTGGCGTGCGACCCACGGCATTGCCGTTAAGACGAACCGCAGCATTGGGCGGAACTGAGGTGATTGAGACCTCTTGAGTGATGGAGGAGTCGGTGTCGGTTGTGCAACCAGTGATAGCCGCACAAAGTACCAGAAGAGAGACGGGGATACGCATAATAAGTTAAATTAAGTAGGGTAGTTTTTTGTCCTAAAATTAGTGGGGGGGTTCAATCCCTAAAATACATTTGTAGCGTGATTGACAGAGGGGGCTGAAATAAAAGAGTAAAACCTCATTGGATTGCCAGCATAGCTCAGTTGGTAGAGCAGCCGCCTTGTAAGCGGCAGGTCGTCGGTTCGAGTCCGTCTGCTGGCTCCACTTTTTTAAAAAATCATTCAGCCCAGGTTTGGCCCCGGCGCAAAGCGTCGGCCATCTGGATGACTTTTCTTAACCGAGAAAAATCATGGGCGCGGATCATGTGGCAGCCTTGAGCGATGCCCCAAGTCGCCGTCACTTCATTTCCTTCTTCGCGATGCAACGAATTTTTTTCGTTCAGTACTAAACCCAGAGTCGATTTACGACTCGCCCCGAGCATGACAGGGAATCCGAGAGCGGTCACTTTTTCTAAGTTTCGCACGAGCATGAGATTTTGTTGAGGAGTTTTGCCAAAGCCAAATCCTGGATCTAACCAAAGTTGTTCAGGCGCGATTCCCGCCTCTAAACAAAAGTGAATAGATAATTTTAAGTCACCGAGTATTTCAGGCCAAAAGTCTATATAATTAGCGTCTTTTCTGCGATGCATTAAAATGAGAGGACAGTTTAACTGCGCGGCAACTTTGGCCATCGCGGATGAATTTCCGGTCACTTCCCCGCGTGCGCCTTCGACATCATTAATAATATCTGTACCGCTCTCGATCGCCACTTTGGCGACAGCAGATTTATACGTATCGACTGAAAGGGGCATCTGCGGAAATTTTTTCCGGAGTGCTACGATGATGGGTAGTAAGCGAGCGAGTTCAATTTCTTCTGAAATAGTATTAGAGCCCGGTCGGGTCGACTCGGCCCCGAGATCGAGAATGTCGGCCCCTTGATCAATCAGACTTTGAGCTTTGTTGATAGCCGTTGGAATGTCGGTCACCTCGCCCCCGTCCGAAAAAGAATCGGGGGTGATATTTATAATACCCATCATTAAGGTGCGTTGCCGCCAGTCTGGCAGGGGGGTGCCATGTGGACTCTTCCAGGACATAGCTTAAGGGGGTAAACTCCTAAACCTAAGTCGCAACCCACAATAAATTACTGGGTAGTAGCCGATGGGCCCTACTCTATTAGTGTAGATGATTTGAAATAAATATTCTTAAGTCTTTTATATTCAATAACTTAAGAAGTATTTTGAGTGGTTATTTGGGCTTGGTCAGTGATGTATGAATTAAGACAGTGGGGCGGTGCTTGCAAATTAGCCATTTATTATGAACTTTTCCATAGTCCGAAATAAGCATTCCAATGTTTTCACGCATTTTTAACAAGGTCCACCTTTTCACCATTTCCATTTTTGGAATTTTGGTCAGCGCCTGTTCGCGCGACGACTTAAATGTCCGTCAGTCGACCTTGGATCCCAAGGGCCCAGTCGCCCAGATGCAGTTCGATGTGTTTATGGACACCGTTTGGTTGGTGGTCATTCTCTTTGCACTCGTCGGCGGATTGTTAGTCTATGCTGTAATTAAATTTCGGGCCCGTCCTGGTCAAGACGCTCGTCCCAAGGCAGAAAAAGGTCACGGCAATCCTTTAATTGAAATCGGTTTAATTACCGCATCGATTGGGGCCCTCGTTTTCATCGCGATTCCCACCCTCAATGCAATTTGGTATACGGATGATGTTCCTGCGGAAGCGATTCCTACTTCAAAACTTTCTGCTTGGTATCAGCAGCTCGATGAAAACGGAAAAGAAAATTATCCTAAAGAACTCGCGGGCGATGTTTTAGAAATCGACGTCATTGGTAAGCAGTGGTGGTTCCGTTTTGAATATCCCCAACTGGGATTAACTTCGGACGCTAAACATACCGTACCTAATGAAATTGTTATCCCACGCGGCAAAGCCGTGCGTTTAAATTTACGTTCCGAAGATGTGATTCACTCTTTCTGGTTACCCAAGATTGCCGGTAAAGTGGATTTAATGCCGGGCCGTAAAAACAAGATGTGGATTCAAGGTGATCAAGCGGGTCACTACTACGGACAGTGCGCTGAGTTCTGTGGCGATTCTCATGCTTACATGCTTTTCCGTTGTAATGTGGTCGAGCCCGAAGAATTTGCCAAATGGGTGAAGGAACAAAAGAAAGAAGCGGCTCCGGTTGAGCCGAATTCTAAAGCTGAAAAAGGAAAAGCTTTATTCGCCGCCAAGACTTGTGCGATGTGCCACAATATTTCCGGACATTTTGGGGCAGGTAATTTTGGCCCCGATTTAACCCACATCGCTTCTCGTCGCTCACTCGCGGGTGCTTGGCTCGATAATCGCGAGCGCAAAGCTCAGCTAATTTTAGAAACCCAAACGAAGAATACCGAATCAACGACGCCCGTTGATCCCGCGGTGCTGAAGGCCAACTTAATTAAATGGATTGGTTCCTCGGGTACCTCGCACGGCATCGACGGCAAACCCTCGAAGGACGTTAAACCTGGTAACCGCATGCACTACTATAAAATGTTCAACGTGGTGGGCCTCAATGAAAGCCAACAAAAATTTACTGCTGAAGAATTAGATTGTTTGGCGGAATACCTCTTAACTCTAAAATAATTTAAATCCAATGTCACACGACACCCATCACGCTCCCGTAGCCTCGAAATTGGAACTCGCTCCTGAACGTAGCGATCTCGGCTTAATCCGCCCTGATCGTTCAACTGGCTGGGCCGATTGGCTCACCACGGTCGACCACAAAAAAATTGGGATTATGTATGGCGCCTTCGCCATGTTATTCTTCTTACTCGGTGGCGTTGAAGCGTTGGCTATTCGTACACAGTTATCACGTCCGGATAATGATTTCGTGACCGCTCGGATGTATAATCAGCTCTTCACGATGCACGGTACTACCATGATTTTCTTAGGAGTCATGCCCTTGTCGGCAGCCTTCTTTAATTTCTTGGTACCTCTGCAGATCGGTGCACGCGACGTGGCCTTCCCTCGACTCAATGCCTTCTCGCTTTGGACATTCGTGGCGGGTGCTCTCGTTTTAAACAGCAGCTGGTTATTTGAGTTCGGTCACCTCTCCGGCTGGTTCAATAATTTCGATTGGTATAAGAGTTTAGTTTATACCGACTTCGCTCCCGCGAACGGTTGGTTTAGCTACGCTCCACTCTCGGGCACATTTGGTCAGGCTAATGCCGCCCTTCAGGCACCACGTTTCACGGGCGTGGGTACGGACTTCTGGATTATTGGTCTCCAAATTCTCGGCGTCGCCTCCTTGGCCGCTTCGTTTAATTTTATTTGTACGATCATCAACATGCGTGCGAAGGGTATGACGATGATGCGTCTCCCGGTGTTCACTTGGATGACTTTAGTCACCTCGATTTTAATTATCTTAGCTTTCCCAGCGATCACCGTCGCGCTGATTGAATTGATGTTCGATCGTCAGTTCGGGGCGAACTTCTTTAATCCTTCCGCCGGTGGTCAGCCCATTCTCTGGCAACACTTGTTCTGGATTTTCGGCCACCCCGAAGTTTATATTTTAGTACTACCTGCGATGGGAATCGTTTCCGAGGTGCTCCCCACCTTCTCGGGTAAATCACTCTTCGGTTATCCGATTATCGTATTCTCCGGTGCGGTCATTGGTTTCCTCGGCTTCGCCGTTTGGAGTCACCACATGTTTACGACCGGTCTGGGTGCGGTACCTACGGCTGCCTTCGCTTTATTAACCATGGCGATTGCCGTTCCTACCGGCGTTAAAATCTTTAACTGGTTGGGCACACTGTGGGGTGGTCGCATTCGCTTCACTCCTCCGATGGTACTCTCGTTAGGATTTATCTGGATGTTCATGTGTGGCGGATTTTCCGGTGTGATGCACTCAGCGGCTCCAGCTGATGCGCAACAACAAGACAGCTATTTCGTGATCGCCCACTTCCACTACGTTTTACTCGGTGGCGTTCTACTCGGATTAATGTCCGGACTTTATTTCTGGTTCCCAAAAATTTTCGGCCGCATGCCCAACGCGCCTATTGCTTATATTGCATCAGGTCTGGTAATTCTCGGATTTAATTTAGCGTTCGGTCCGATGCACTACTTGGGTCTGGCGGGTCAACCGCGTCGTACTCACACCTACCATGCGGGTAATGGTTGGGAGACCTGGAATTATGTAGCGACGATTGGTGCCTTTATTTTAGGCATCGGAATTTTCTTAGCTTTCGCTAACTTAGTATGGACGGCCTTTAAGGGTAAAAAATGTTCTCCCGATCCTTGGGACGGTCGCACTCTCGAATGGTCACTCCCTTCACCCGTCCCTGAATATAATTTCGCACGTAGTCCGATTATCGCTACTCGCGATGCTTACAACGAAGACAAGTACGGCGAAAAGAAAATTGGATATGAAAACGATGGCGGTGAAGCCGGTATCCACATGCCTTCCCAATCTTGGATGCCCCTCGTAGCAGGTTTTGGTTTCTTGATGATTGGTATCGGTATGCCACTCATCGCGATGGGCGTTCCTCACGCGGGCTGGGTGGTGATTTCTGGTCTCGGTGTGATGTTCCTAGGTATCTTGCTCTGGGCTCTCGAAGGTCCAGGTGGCTACATGCTCAAGACTCCTACGCCGTCATCGCCAGCTCCTGTTACGGCCAACACTTCATCTTACTAATTTAAATTAACATGTCTCAAGTAGCTGAATCTTCGCACGCCCCCACTTCCACGGGGATCGACCACAAGAAGCTCATCATGTGGCTCTTCTTGGCATCGGATTGCATGTTTTTCGGAACACTCATTTCGACGCACCTGCTTTATCGTAAACTCTATCCAACGGGTTTTACGGATGCAGAGGGACATCAACGTTTCATCCAAAATCTGTTCAATATCGAGTTAACCTCTTTCTCGACGTTCATCCTCTTAATGTCCTCGTTCTTGATGGCCTTAGCGGTTTCGGCGATGCACAAGGGGCAGATTAAATCGTTCCGTCGCAATATTCTCGGCGTGATTTTCTTCGGGTTAATTTTCTTAGGCTGTCAGGTCTACGAATTCACTCACTTCCTCCACCAAGGTCTCACGATTCAGAACAGCGTCTTTGGTTCGACCTTCTACGTTCTCACCGGCACGCACGGCACGCACGTGGCGATCGGTGTGCTCTGGTTAATTATTCTCTATTTCTACAGCTTTACCGGAAAACTGGTTGGCCATATGGGTGCGCTGGATGTGGAAATTGCCGGACTTTACTGGCACTTCGTGGACATCGTTTGGATTATCATCTTTACCGCTGTTTACCTCGTTGAATATCTCGGGCCAACCGGCTTCTGGGGGACGGGACTTCCTTTAACTAAATAATTTTGTTTCTATGTCACACGCTGCTACCGATCATAATTTAGCTACCGAAGAGATCCGTCGTTACCACCACTTCATCACGCTCGCCCTTTGGTTAGCGGCGATTACGGGTGTAGAAATTGTCCTCATTTTCTTACCGGTTTCCTTGTCGATTATTCTGACGGTGCTTTGTGTGCTTTCAGCGATTAAATTCTTCGCCGTCATCCTTTGGTTCATGCATTTGATTTACGACCACCGCTTACTCTTTTGGATTTTCATCGCTGGTATGGGTCTCGCCTTTGCTACTTTTACTGCCTTGTTATCTCTGTTCGCCGTCGATCGGATTGACACCAAGTGGTTTAGTTAATCGTCCCACTAGGCGATGAGTAGGGCGGGACGTTATTAAAATCCTCTAATGAACATTCCTCTCCACTGGCATACTGAGCCGCTCTTACTGCTCTTAATTGTTGGTGTTGTTTGGGGTTACGCCTTAATCACAGGACCGTATCGTGAGAGTTTTGCACCGCAGCTCACCCGCTATCCGGCTAAAAGTAGTACCTGTTTTTACTTTGGCGTCTTCTTTGCCTACATTGCCGTGGGTTCTCCGCTGGATCAAATCGGCGAGAGCTTTTTATTTTCCGCCCACATGTTGCAGCACATGCTGCTTATTTATATATCGGCTCCGTTGATAATTTTGGGTCTACCGCCCGAACTTACCGATCCTTTTTTGTTAAAAAATCCTCGAACTAAAAAAATCCTCGGATTTTTAGTACATCCACTGGTGGCGGGAATTCTTTTCAACATTAGTTTTTCTTTTTGGCATTTTCCCGAGTTGTATGAGGCCGCCTTAAGTAATCGGACTCTTCATATCGTGGAACATTGGATGATGTTCCTGCCGGCTTTAATTATGGTTTGGCCCCTCGTGTCTCGCTCTAAAGTTTTACCGCACCTCGGCGGAGGTGGCGCGATGTTCTACTCGTTTGCCTTAATGATTGCCGACTTACCCATTTGGGCGGCGCTCATTTTTGCCGAGCACCCCATTTACGAAACCTATTTATTAGCCCCACGCATTTGTTGGCTCAGCGCCAGTCAGGATATGATTATGGGCGCCGTCATCATGAAGGCCTTTAATGAAATCTTCGCCCTCACTAACATGGGTGTAGCTTTCTACGCCTGGTATCAGCGCGATCGTTAATCAGAACTGTTCGCTTCGTTTTATGAGGCGAATGGCGAAGAATAAAACGATTATATTAGGTACCCAGACTAAGATATCAGGACGAAGGGCGGGTGACTTCACCCACGTGGCGACCGAGCTGAGAACATAATAACTGAGGCAAATCCCTAGAGCGATGGCGGCGTTGACGAAGGTTTCGGAGCGACCCACACGCATGGCCAGGGGAATAGCTAAGAGAGCGAGTGTGAAGATCGAGAAGGCAGAGGCTAAGTGAGCCATGAGTTGTTTTCTCGCCTCCATCTTACCTTGAGCAATTTCGTCGGGAGTAGATTGTGGCGTTACTTGCCAGCCTTTATCCATGGCGTCGAGCAATTCACTTGTAGTTAGCCAACGAAGTTTTCTTTCAACTATTTCTCTGTCTTTAAAAATAGCATCTGCCGGAAATTCCATCACTGAGTCAGTGGCTGCGGCAAAGGAAGAGGGTTTCGCGAAGCTGAGTTTTTCATCGACCCGACTTTCCATGCGCGCTTCTTTAAGTCTGACGCGGAGAAAAATAGAGCCATCGGGTTTGTCGATACGTTCGAGGCGAGCCTCTTTGGCCTGAATGGATTGAACTAACTTACCGTTATTATCTAGGCGCCAGAGCCAGAAATCTTTTAAGACATCGTCATCCCGTGAGCCTGCACGAATAACCAGCCCCTTAAATTGACGATTGAGTTCGCCGGGTGTGATAATCGAGGCAGGGTTTTCTTGGGCCGATCCGACGAGTAAACGTTTATATTCAGTATTAGCCAGGGGTGCTATTTCCAAATTAAGCCAAGCAGCGAGCAGGGCAAAACTGGCGGCTAAAATGAGGGCGGGTCGAGCAATACGTAACAATTTTATGCCCCCCGCTTTCATGGCGGTGATTTCATTTTGCGAACTCATGCGTCCAAACGCGATGAGGAATCCAGTGAGCACGCCCATCGGTAAGGCATAAGGAATGACCCCTGGAAATAACAGGCCCACCAACTCGACGCCTTGCCAAGTGCTCACCTGCCCTGAGGCCACTGCCCCCACCACTTTTTTTAAAACATTTCCCCCCACTAAGACAAAAACAAATGCGCCCGTAGCTACGATAGAGGTAATCGCAGTTTCAACAAGTACGTGGCGATCGAGAATGCGCACGGGACTATCAAACCCGAGAGGACCCCTAACTCCAAGTCCAAAGGATTAAGATTAATTAAACTAACAGGAGCCGAGGGACTTCTGAATGGCCGCTTTCACAAAGGCGGCAAAGAGGGGATGTGCTTGGTGGGGCTTAGACTTAAATTCAGGGTGATACTGTACGCCAATCATGAAGGGGTGATCTTTGGCTTCGACGATTTCGACGAGCCCCGTTTGTGGATTGGTACCCCCCACTAATAATCCCGCAGCTTCTAATCGTGCGCGGTAGTCGTTATTGTATTCGAAGCGATGGCGATGACGCTCCTGAATGATGGGGGTACCGTAGGCTTTGAGTGAGCGACTTCCCGGAGTAAGTTGGCAGTCGTAAACCCCGAGTCGCATGGTTCCACCTTTAAGAGAAACATCTTTTTGCGCTTCCATTAAGTGAATCACCGGGTCGGGTGTTGTTGGAGAAAACTCAGTGGAGTGGGCTTGCTTTAAGCCTAAAACATTTCGGGCGAATTCAATGACCGTCACCTGCATGCCTAAACAAAGTCCATAGAAAGGAATTTTTCTTTCACGGGCGAATTGTACGGCGAGGATTTTTCCTTCGATGCCGCGATTACCAAAGCCGCCTGGGACGAGGATGCCATCGAGTCCTTCAAGTGCGGCTGTGCCTTGAGTTTCTAAATCTTCGGCGTCGATACGGACAATTTCGACGTGTGCCTCATTAGCAATCCCGCCGTGAACGATGGATTCGTAAACAGATTTATACGCATCTTGGAGTTCGATATATTTTCCGACCACGCCAATACGGACCTTATATTTGGGCTCTTTAATGCGCCGCACAATTTCGCGCCATGGAGAGATATCGATCGGACCGCATTGAATTCCTAGCCGTTTCACGACCACTTCATCGATACGTTGTTCGGCTAACATTACGGGTAGTTCGTAAATAGAATCGGTCACATCTCGGCACTCAAAAACAGATTCAATACCCACATTGCAATAGAGAGAAAGTTTTTGGCGGTTTTCTTCGCCGATGGGGCGATCGGTGCGACAAACTAAAATATCGGGCTGGATACCGATTTCACGAAGCTTAGCGACCGACTGTTGAGAAGGTTTAGTTTTTAATTCACCCGCTGCTTTGATATAGGGGACGAGTGTGCAGTGCAGGAAGACGACGTTCTCGCGTCCGGTATCGTGTTGGAATTGACGAAGGGCCTCTAAGAAGGGCAGGCCTTCGATGTCGCCCGTCGTTCCGCCGATTTCGGTGATCAGCACATCAACGCCTACGCCGCCTTTTAAAATGCGCTCTTTAATTTCGTTGGTGACATGGGGAATGACTTGAACCGTTTTTCCGAGGTAGTCACCGCGACGTTCTTTTTGGATAACCGTTTCGTAGATTTGTCCGGATGATAAACTATTGAGCTTGGATAATTCACCCGAAGTAAAACGTTCGTAGTGTCCGAGATCTAAATCGGTTTCCGCACCGTCATTGAGAACATAAACTTCACCGTGTTGGTAGGGACTCATCGTTCCTGGATCCACGTTGAGGTAAGGGTCGAATTTCTGGATTCGGACTTTTAATCCCCGACACTCAAGGAGTGCACCAATCGCCGCCGCCGTCAGTCCTTTCCCGAGGGAGGAAATGACGCCGCCAGTGACAAAAATGTACTTCATTATATAGGTGGGAGAGGGTGGTGAATTTAGTAAAAAGATAAGACCGGCTGGTCCGTTAAACGGTAGGCCGGTCTGGACTTTGAAATGTCATAGCCAACTTTTAGGGAGGCAAGCGGTTTTTAGCAGAAAATGGGCGGGATTGGCCTCCCCCTTATGAGCGAATTTTACAGTTAACTAGGAAAAATCTAATACCCCACTGCAAATAAGCCAAATAGATGGCTTAATGCCACAGGTCGATACGATGGTATTTGCACTTGGCATCATCCAATTGCCCTTAACCTTACTATTATGTCTGCCAGTTCCTGTTATAAAAATTGTCAGCCCGCCTCCATCGGCAAAAAAATCATCATGGCCTTTTCGGGTCTGGTCCTCGCGGGCTTTGTGTTTGGACACATGATCGGCAATCTCACGGTTTTCAAAGGAGCTGCTGCCATCAATGAGTACGCCGAATGGCTTCATGCTCATCCTGGATTACTTTGGGTCGCTCGCTCGGTTTTAATTGTCAGCGTCATCGCCCATATTTGGTCGGGTGTATTGCTGACAATTGAAAATCGTATCGCTCGAGCGGGTGGTCCTGCGGTTGAAGTAACGCGTCAGGCATCGCTCTCCTCGCGCACGATGCCCTACTCAGGGGTGATCATTTTAGCCTTCATCGTTTTTCACCTCTTACATTTTACTTTCCGAAAGATAGCCTTGGGTGGACAAGAATTCGGAGCCGATGTTTACAAAATGATTATTGCAGGCTTTTCCCAGCCAGCTGTCGCCTTCTTTTATATCGCGAGTATGATTTTACTCTGCCTGCACTTAAGCCATGGTATCAGCAGCGTTTTTCAAACTTTAGGCTTACGTAATCAGCGCTGGCGTGGGCGTTTAGATGTTGTCGCCACGATTTATGGCTGGGTTATCGCTCTGGGTTTCATCTCCATTCCTCTCGCCGTTCTGCTCGGCCAACTCAAATAAAGTTCATGAAACTTGATGCAAAAATTCCCGCCGGTCCTTTAGCCGATAAGTGGAATAATCATAAAGCGAAAATGCGCTTAGTGACTCCTACTAATCGCCGGAAGTATCATATCATCGTCGTTGGTTCAGGTTTAGCGGGCTCTGCCGCCGCGGCTTCGTTGGCCGAAATGGGTTACGAGGTTTCCTGTTTTTGCTATCAAGACAGTCCTCGCCGCGCTCACTCGATTGCGGCTCAAGGTGGAATTAATGCTGCTAAGAACTATCAAAATGATGGAGATAGTGTTCGCAGATTATTTTTAGATACCATTAAGGGCGGAGATTATCGTGCCCGTGAAGCGAACGTTTATCGCCTCGCCCAAGTATCCACTTCAATCATCGATCAATGCGTCGCGCAAGGTGTACCCTTCGCCCGTGAATATGGCGGTTTGTTAGCTAATCGCTCTTTCGGTGGTGCTCAGGTTTCACGTACGTTTTATGCCCGTGGTCAAACCGGCCAACAATTATTGCTCGGAGCGTATTCAGCGCTCTCCCGACAAATTGGAGCGGGTACCGTAAAAATGTATACCCGCCATGAGATGCTCGATTTAGTTTTAGTCGAAGGTCAAGCGAAGGGCATTGTGACGCGCGACTTAGTCACCGGTGAAATCGAAGCCTGGGCCTCTGACGTCGTGGTATTATGCACCGGCGGATACGGAAATGTTTTCTATCTCTCTACCAATGCCCAAGGTTGCAATGTCACTGCGACCTTCCGTGCGCACCGTCGCGGTGCGGGTTTTGCGAATCCTTGTTATTCGCAAATTCACCCAACCTGTATTCCTGTTCACGGCGAAGATCAGGCGAAACTTACTTTAATGTCCGAATCATTACGGAATGACGGACGTGTCTGGGTGCCGAAAAATTCAGCTGATTGCACTAAGCCGGCGTCCGAAATCCCCGAAGAGGCCCGCGATTATTTCCTCGAGCGTAAATATCCGAGTTATGGAAATTTAGCACCGCGCGATATTTCTTCACGTGCTGCTAAAGAAGTTTGCGATGAAGGTCGTGGCGTCGGTCAAGTAGTCGACGGCAAACGTCTCGGGGTTTATCTAGATTTTTCGGCGGCGATTAAACGTCTCGGTGAATCCGCCATTCGTGAACGTTATGGTAACCTGTTTGATATGTATGAAAATATCACCGGTGAAAATGCCTACCGTCAGCCGATGCGTATTTTTCCTGCCGTGCACTATACTATGGGCGGACTTTGGGTAGACTACAATTTACAATCCAACATCCCCGGATTGTTCGTGGGCGGTGAAGCGAACTTCTCTGATCACGGTGCGAATCGTCTAGGTGCCTCCGCCCTCATGCAAGGCTTGGCCGATGGATATTTCGTCCTTCCTTACACGGTCACGGATTATCTCGCAGGCGTTGGCTTGAGCGGACGTCCTTCCGTGGATCGTCCTGAATTCAAAGCCGTTGTCAAAGAAGTCGAAGAACGCACGCATTGGTTCTTAAATAATAACGGCACCCGCTCGGCTCGTTCCTATCATAAAGAATTAGGAAAAATTGTTTGGGAGAAATGCGGTATGACTCGCGATAAAGCCGGACTCGAAGGTGCGATTCGCGACCTCCAAGCCCTCCGTGATGACTTCTGGAAAAATATTAAAGTCGTGGGAGCCGGTAATCAATTAGCCCCTGAACTCGAGCGTGCCGGCCGCGTAGCCGACTTCCTTGATTTCGGAATTATGATGTGCCTCGATGCTTTAACGCGCGAGGAATCTTGCGGCGGACACTTTAGAACCGAGTACCAAGACGCTGGTGAAGCAAAACGTAATGATGATACTTTTGCTCACGCCGCCGTCTGGAAATTCATGGGCGAAGGTAAGTTGCCCGAACGTCACACCGAGCCTCTCACCTATGAAGAGGTTCAACTCTCCACCCGTTCCTATAAATAATTTTTATGGTTAAGCCATCCGAACAATCTTCACATGACAGCGAACGCACTTTAGCTCTGCGTTTGCGCGTCTGGCGTCAACTCCGCGGGGGTGAAGGACACTTCGAAGAATATTCCCTCGCCGCGGTTCCTGTATCAGCGTCCTTCTTGGAAATGATGGACATGCTGAACGAGCAGCTCATCCGCGAAGGCAAAGACACCATCGCCTTCGATCATGACTGTCGCGAAGGCATTTGTGGGATGTG
The DNA here is from genome assembly GCA_009691685.1 of Opitutales bacterium. GTDB lineage: Bacteria > Verrucomicrobiota > Verrucomicrobiia > Opitutales > UBA953 > UBA953. The sequence goes on along the minus strand of SIAU01000011.1, from coordinate 28,230 downwards.
TTCGATGACGATTAATGGTATGCCGCATGGACCGATTCCTGGCGTTACTACTTGTCAGTTACACATGCGTAATTTCCGTGATGGTGAAACCATCACCGTTGAACCTTGGCGTGCTCGTGCTTTCCCGGTGTTGAAAGACTTAGCGGTAAATCGCTCGGCGTTTGATAAAGTTATTCAAGCCGGTGGATTCATCACCGTGCGGACGGGTTCGGCTCCGGAAGCGAATAACACTTTAATTCCTAAGTCGATTGCGGACGAGGCGATGGACGCCGCTGAATGTATCGGTTGTGGTGCTTGCGTGGCTTCTTGTAAGAATGGCTCGGCGATGCTTTTCGTCGGTGCCAAAATTAATCATCTTAATATTTTACCTCAGGGTCAGCCCGAGCGTGAACGTCGCACCTTGGCGATGGTGAAGACGATGGATGATGTCGGCTTTGGTAACTGCACTAATTATGGTGAGTGCCAAGCCCACTGTCCGAAGGGCATTACGCTCGATGTGATTGCGAAGCTTAATCGCGATTATCTCCGAGCTCGCGTGAAAGACTTTTTCTCTTCCACGGGCAAAGCGCGTAAGGGCGGAGAGTAATTAAATAAGGTTCGAGAGGCTTTCTTCGAGTCCGCCCACGCGCGCTCGTTTAAGCCATACGCGTTTGTATTCGGCAATGAGCTGATCTCTTTCATGGCTATTGAGCGGCTGGTGCTGTGCCCGACGAATTCCGGCGGTGGCACAGTCTATCCCTAAAATAATTTCGGAACGGACACATTCATCACTGATGCCTTTGGCTAACTGCCGACCTTTTTCTAAGAGATCTAACGAATCATTTAATTCACCGAGGCTGACCTCTTTTAATATTTCGGAGAGACTTTCCTTCGAGGTGGTGAGCAACTCCCAGGTTAAACTTTTATTACGAATGGATTTTTGAATAGCGGAGTCGAGTCGGCCAATATGTTGGAGCACACTTGCGGTTAATGTCGCGTCTTCGTTATTAAGATTACCGAGGATAGCGCAGGCCTTATCGAAATCGCCTTTTTGATTTGCGGCGAAGCACCAGGCTTGAGCGAGTCCACTCGCCAAAGGGAGCCACTGCGTCGGCCAAGGCTGATGATTACCATTATCGCCCCACGATGTAATCAGAACCCCCTGGGCCTGATGTTTGATCGCTGCGCTGACCGCTTCCACTTGATTGGTCAGTGCGTTTTCGAGTCGTCCGGTAAAACTTTGCCATGTGCTGGTGCCTGGAGCGATGAGGTAGGACCGCCCGAGTGCGTTAAGTCTCTGGGCCTGTTGATTGAATGGATGACCAGCGTCATAGCCCCAAATCACGGGCATGGCTAAGACGGGTGCTTCACTCGCGAGATTTAAATCTTCGAGTAAAATATCACCCCAGAATTGTGGAGTGCGTCCGCGTGCTTCGACCAACTTACAGATTTTTTTAAGATGATTGAGGTAAACCGCGTGCTTACCCTTTTTCTCAACAGCCTCTTTGCTAAAACCCTGCCCCAGTTCCCAAGGTTCATCGCCTCCGATATTTACCTGATGACTCCGAAAGTGAGGAAGGTATTTATCAAGAAGACTGCCAATAAATTTGAGTGATTCGTCGTCGGGTTTTAAAGTGCCTGGAATGGGTTTAAACTGCTGAGTTAGCGGGTGAATCCAACCTTTAGGACATTCCGCCATGGATTGGTATTTGGGATGACGCAGCCAGCGCTCCATATGTCCGAATGTATTTAAGTTAGGAACGAGTTCGATGCCGAGACTGAGACATTCGCGATCAAGCTGTTCAATTTCCGCAGGCGTTAAAGGGGAAGCCTCTTGCCAGACTTCTTCGTGTCCCGGAAAAGCGAAACTATGTTCGATGTAGAGTTGAAACTGATTTACGCGCAGGCGCGCTAACGCGCGGATGAGTTGGCGAAATTCACTTTGCGTGGGAATTTTACAGCGCGAAATATCCAACATGAATCCGCGAATCGGTAAATCCGGACTATCTAAAACTTCACAGCAGGGTAGGGCTTTAGGATTTTGCTCAAAGATTTGTCGGAGGGTTTGCGCTCCATAGAATACGCCCGCCGCATCACGTGCCTTTAGGTGAATACCGCTGGTCGCGATTTCTAAATAGTAAGACTCGGATCCCACGGCCTCGGTGTATTCGATTCGACACGGCGTAGTTTGCTTCACATCGAGGGCCGATTCAGCTTCGGCAATCGTCTGGGGGAGATTTTTTAAAAATAAGGCGGTTGGGTGCGGTGCCTCGGGGGTAGGTAAGAAACCCCCACGTAGACTCAATTCCCGCGGGCGGGGAAAGAGCTGTGGCAGTTGGGCACGCATGAAATAACCCTACAAACTTAGTCCTTTCGGGCAAGCCCTCACCTCGGCATGGATAATTGGGCAAAAAGTGAGAATATAACGTATCTTTCCATCAAGATATATTGATGTGAACTTGCCACCTCTCCCTTTTCTATTTCGATATCCGCCTATGGATCACCATGACTCCTATATCTTTTCCTCTGAATCAGTAGGCGAGGGTCACCCCGATAAGGTGGCTGACTCCATTTCCGATTCTGTCTTGGACGCGGTTTTCGCTCAAGATAAGTTCTCGCGCGTTGCTTGCGAAACCTTGGTGAAGAGTAATCACGTCGTCATTGCGGGTGAATTAACGACCAAGGCCAAAGTTAATTTCGAAGAAGTCGTGCGTGCCGCCATCCGAGAAATTGGCTATGTGAATGACGACGACATCTTTCATGCCGATAAAGTTTTCTTCACTAATCTTTTAACGAAACAATCCCCCGACATTGCTCAAGGGGTTGATGAGCGCAAAGCCTCTGGAAAAAAGCACGCCAAGATGGGTGCCGGTGACCAAGGAATTATGTTTGGTTACGCCTCCAATGAGACTGAAGAGCTGATGCCCGCTCCCGTGATGTTTGCCCACCGCTTAAATCGCGAATTGGCCCGACTACGTAAATCAGGTGCGCGTGGTACAGAATGGATTCGTCCTGACTGTAAATCGCAAGTTGCGGTACGATATGAAAATGGAAAATTAAAAGAAATCACCAACGTGGTTATTTCGACCCAACACACAGCCGAAGTTACCCACAGCCAAATCGAAAAATTCTGTATTAATCAGATTATCCACAAGGTTTTGCCCAAGAATTTAATCGGTAAGAAAACGGAGTTTTTAATCAATCCTACCGGACGCTTTGTCATCGGTGGCCCCCAAGGGGACTGCGGATTAACTGGACGTAAAATCATCGTCGATTCTTACGGCGGAATGGGTCGTCACGGTGGTGGCGCATTTTCCGGAAAAGACCCAACTAAAGTCGATCGTTCTGCTGCTTACATGGCTCGCTGGGTCGCCAAGCACATTGTTGACTCAGGAGTTGCTGACCGTTGTGAATTACAAGTCGCCTACGCGATTGGTCACCCTGAACCGACGAGCATTCACCTCGATACTTTTGGTACGGGTAATATGTCCGATGCCTCCATCTTGGCTGCGGTCAAAGAAGTTTTTCTGTTTAATCCCGCCGAGATTATTAAGCAGCTCGATTTGCGTCGTCCCATTTATCGTGCAAGTACGCATTATGGTCACTTCGGTAAAAAAGGTTTACCGTGGGAAGAAACCAAGCACCTCGCTAAATTTGTTAAAGCCCTTCACCAACAATCTTAATCACCATGTACTCACCCAAACCCTCCCGCACAAAATCTATGAAAGCAGATTTCAAAGTAGCTGATCTCAGTCTTGCCGACTGGGGCCGTAAAGAACTCCAAGTCGCTGAGCACGAAATGCCCGGCCTGATGTCGCTGCGCGCCAAGTATGCGAAAACTAAGCCTCTTAAGGGCGTTCGCATTACTGGTTCGTTGCACATGACGATTCAGACCGCGGTACTTATTGAAACTCTAGCAGCTCTCGGTGCCGATGTGCGCTGGGCTTCTTGTAATATCTTTTCAACCCAGGATCACGCTGCTGCGGCGATCGCTAAAGCGGGCTACCCAGTATTCGCCTGGAAGGGTGAAACCTTAGAAGAGTATTGGGAGTGCACCATGGAAGCACTGACCTGGCCCAATGGTAGTGGTCCAGAGCTCATCGTCGATGACGGTGGTGATGCGACACTTTTAATTCACAAAGGTTATGAATTAGAAAACGGTTCCAAATGGGTTAACACCAAATCCGAATCACACGAAGAACAGGTTATTAAAAACCTGCTCAAGAAAGTAGCTAAAGAGCGCCCCGGCCACTGGCATAAAGTAGTCGCCGCGTGGAAGGGTGTTTCCGAAGAAACTACCACCGGCGTAAAACGTCTTTATAGCATGCTTGAAGCGGGAGAACTTTTAGTGCCGACCGTTAATGTGAATGATACGGCTACGAAATCTAAGTTCGACAACTTATACGGCTGTCGTGAGTCCTTGGTGGATGGCATTAAGCGCGCCACCGATGTGATGGTCGCTGGTAAACTTGCCCTCGTCATTGGTTATGGCGACGTAGGTAAAGGCTCAGCACAATCTCTGCGTGGCTTAGGCGCGACGGTACAGATTGCTGAAGTGGATCCGATTTGCGCGCTGCAAGCGGCGATGGAAGGCTATCGCGTTGTTCGCATTGAAGACACTTTAGGTAACACCGACATTTATGTAACGGCTACTGGTAATCGCGACATCATCACGCTCGAACACATGCAGAAGATGAGAGACCAAGCGATTGTTTGTAACATCGGACACTTTGATAACGAAATCCAAGTCACTCGTTTGAATGACGCTAAGGGCGTGAAGAAAGAAATGATTAAACCGCAGGTTGATCGTTATACCTTCCCCAAAGGAAAACAGATTTACATGTTAGCAGAGGGACGCTTAGTAAACCTCGGCTGTGCCACTGGTCACCCTAGCTATGTGATGTCGACTTCGTTCTCGAATCAAGTCCTCGCCCAAATTCACTTATGGGAAACCCGTGCAACCGCTAAGCCAGGTGTTTGCGTCTTACCTAAATACCTCGACGAAGAAGTCGCACGCCTACACTTAGAAAAAATTGGAGCTAGACTCACCCAGTTAACGAAGGCCCAGGCAGACTACATTGGGGTGAAGCCTAACGGACCCTTTAAGACTGATAGCTACAGGTACTAATTATAGTCCTTTAATATCGGTGCTCGGCGGCACTTCGGCCTTTTTGGAAGCATGATTATTATGCTCCATTAAGGCCTGCCGTAGTTCTTTAACTTCTTTGTGCAGGGCGCGAATTTCTCTCATTTCACCTTCGTGATCTCGCTCCTCTTCGGGAAGAATTAATTTCGTCGTAATGAATGCCGAGATAGAGCTGAAAAATATAACACCCACAATCATTAAGCCCGCCGCCACAAATTTACCCTCTCTCGTTACTGGATAAATGTCGCCATAGCCAACCGTGGTAACCGTAGAAAGCGCCCACCATAAGGAGTCGCCACCCGTTTTAATGAGGGCATTCGGTGCGTCGCGTTCCACCTCAATAATGAGGGTTGCGCTGAAAAGAATCATCACGAGGGCGATTCCAGGTAGGGCGAGAATTTTATCGTTTAACGTCGTGCCTGTAGTCACTCCTTTGAATTTATAAATACTTCGTGCCAGTCGGACGAATCGATAGATACGAATGGCCTGCAGGGCGCGAAAGGCATTATCGAGCGGGATACTAGCGAGAGCATCCAACCAGCCCCATTTCCAATATTTTCTACTCCAGTCCATGCGCCGCCAACGCACTAAGACATCGACCACGAAAATCACACACGCACAGCGATCGATGAAAGCAAATCGACTTAAGGTGTCAGGATGTAGGGTAACAACGGTTTCAAGAATAACTAAAATAAGAGAAATAACCGAGACAACGAGAACCGACCAATCCCACGGCCTTAATCTCTCCTGAAGCTTTTCGTCCACTCTCATAGATAAATACTAGAGAATTTGGCTCCTGAGACAAACACCGTTTTAGTTAAGTTCTAGGAGAAAACTACTTGTTTTGGTCTAACCACCATCGTGTTGCACTCACTTCCCCTTGGCTGCGTAACTTTTGTGTGTAGTCCTTCATTTGCTCGTCGGACATCTTACTGATGGGCAGATCTTGAGCCTTTTGCACTAAACTCTGTAACTGGTTTTTTTGCTGACTTAATTCTTTTAAACGCGCGTCGGCGGTTTGCCCCGCGGAATTAATCGGCGTTGAGGGGTCGAGCTGATTCAGGATTTTCGCTTCAATATCAAGACCGACTAAGCTGCTTAAGAAACTCGGGTTTTCCTGGGACTGAATTTTTTGTCCAATGTCTAAGCCGATCGTCACGGTGGGTTCAGCCGCATCCATATCATTATTTTTAATATACTGATTGCGCAGTTCGCCTAATTTATCGGCCACCGCGCCCATCTTGCCGGTCGTGTCTTGGTTGCGTTGTGTAGAGTCAAAGAGCGCGAAGAGTTGAGCTTCGGTGTTGTTATATCCGGCAGATAGATAGGCAGCTTCCGTTCCGGAAGCTAAGGTTAGTGAGTAGTCCTGCAATGTACCACTATCCAGTGATTGGATTAATCCGCCCGCTGCTTTGGAAAAATCTCCGCGTTCAAATGCCGAAAGTGAGTCGAGATAGTCACAGAGCGAATTTTGCGGATCATGTTGTTTGAATGCATCGAGTGCGGCTTGTCTTTCCTCTTGGGTGGGCCCGTGTAATGCCATCTCTAATTGCACGACGGGGTTGTCACTGAAACGCGCCACGGCCTCACGTAATAACTCGGGATTTTTACTTAAACGACTTCCCACAATCAGGCAGGTGGCATCCCGGTCGTTAGAGGTGAGATAGCCCTGAATCTGTTGATTAGTTAAAGCGGGTAGACCCTTTTGACTGAGTTGTGTGATGGTCTCTTTGACCTGTGATTCACTGGTGATAATCTTCTTCGGCTCTTGGATAAGTCCGGTTATGGGTCGCGGGCTATTTGGGGAAACCGATGCTACGTTTTTTGGTTCATTTAATCCGCGGTCATAGTTGATCCATAATACAGCGAGCGCTCCCACGGATACGACTACTCCTATTAATAGATACCGCTTCATTGATTTACGATACTACACGTGGCTTAGATGAAGACAACCTCGTTCAATGAAGGGTCTAGTTAGATAATTTAACCGATTAGCTTAATTTAGACGGTTTTAAATTATTATTATTTGCTACCACGCCTGTTTTAAGCACTTTGCGTGCATGGCCGAATCGCCCCAATCATTAAGAGAGTGTAAAGCATTGCCGACCGGTAATCGTTTTTTGGCTATTTGTGGATTGGGCGATATTAATACCAAGTCCGCAAAAAATGGATCCACTTATTTTGAATTTGTTTTAGGTGACGCTTCAGACGAAGTAAAAGTACGTGTCTTTTCTGATTCACCTCTAAAAACAGTGCTCACTACATTAAAGCCTGGGACACCTGTGAAGGTGGGCGGGACGATGGGTGAGTTTGCTGGTCGCCCAGAATTCCGTGTCGATGCTCTCGCAGCTCTGGCTGATGCCGAAAAATCTGACCCTGCCATCATGGGTCGCCTTACTCCCGTGTCTCAACAAGATCCCCTAAAAATGCGCGAAGAACTCGGCGCTATTATTAAACGCATTCCTCACGCGACCTTGCGCGCCCTGGTGGAATCGATTCTAGAAGAACACGGAGAGCGCTTCTACGACTCGGTCGCCGCTACAGGCATGCACCACGCCTACCGCCATGGCTTACTCGAACATACACTGCGCATGGCGCGTTGTGCCGAAGCCTTGCTGCCTCTTTATCCTAAAGTGGATCACTCTTTAGCGGTCTCGAGTATTATTCTGCACGACGTAGGTAAAATTCAAGAATACACTAAACTCGAGCCTGGTATGCCCCGCGCCGGTTTCACCCGCGCAGGAAATTTACACGGCCACTTAGTTTTAGGAGCCTTTATCGTGAGAGAGCATTCAGCTAAGGTACAACTCGAAGTTTCTTTACGCGAACGCGTCGAGCACGTGCTACTCAGTCACCACACGATGCGTGAGTACGGTGCGTGTCAGACCCCCTCGACCCCTGAAGCGGTTTTCGTGGCGCGGATTGATGACTTGGATGCAAAACTTTCAGCGATTGAAGAGGAACTCCGTAAGGCGCCTCCCGGTGTTGAGTTTATGCCCCTAAAGGCGATTGATGGTCAGTTACTCATTACTCCTCCGAAAACTAAATAATGATTACGTTGCAGGAGTTGGACTTTGATCTGCCTCCTGAACGGATTGCGGCCGTGCCCTCGGAGCGACGTGATGAATCGCGATTGCTCGTGGTGAATCGTGCGACCAAGAAGATATCACACCATTATTTTAGGGAGCTCCCTGACTTAATTCCGCCTTCAACGACTTTTTTCAGGAATAGTGTACGAGTTTTAAAGGCCCGACTTTTTGGCGTCCGTCCCACGGGTGGAAAGGTGGAATGTCTTTTACTTCGTCCCACCGCTCAGCCCCTGGAGTGGCATTGTATGTTGCGACCCGGAAAGCGTGCCTCGGATGAAGCCGGTTTTTATATCGATGGTCATCACGCCGTGGTCGTATCCTTAGGTCAGGGTGGAGATTATATCGTGCGATTTAATTTACCTGCTGGATTAAGCGTCGAACAACTCGCTCAACAGCACGGCGAACTTCCGCTTCCGCCTTACATCGTGGATGCGCGGGAAAAGTTAGGGGTAAAAGATTTCGCTGACGAGGAACGTTATCAAACCGTTTATGCCGAACCATCGGCGACCCGTGCCGTGGCTGCACCTACCGCTGGATTACATTTCACGACCGAGCTCCTCGAGAAATTATCCAAACAAGGACACGAAACCTTTAACCTTATTTTGGATGTCGGCGCCGGAACTTTTCAACCCATTCAGGCGCCCGATTTAAATAACCACGTTATGCACAGTGAAGACTATGTTATTTCAGTAAATACAATCGAGGCTCTGCGTAGTCGCCGTCCGCGCCTAGCCGTGGGTACAACCACGGTGCGATCAGCTGAGGATTTTATCAGAAAATTTCCCGACTTTAAAAATCTCCCAACGGGTGATTATCAAGGTAGCTCGAGTTTATTTATCAAACCGGGTGATACTATTCACTGCTGCGAGCATCTCCTCACTAATTTCCACCTCCCTAAGTCGACATTACTCTGTCTGGTGGCGGCATTCTTAACGCCTGGAGATGAGGCCGGACTCCCTTGGCTCAAAGAAATTTACGCAGAAGCGATTCGTCGCGAGTACCGCTTTTTTAGTTACGGTGACGCGATGCTGATTCTGTAGACTTACTTTTTGAGCGAGTCGCGAATCTCAGTCAGCAGTTTAACTTCGGCACTCGGTCCAGCGGCGACCACCGGATCTTTTAATTTGTTAATCTGACGGATGAGCAAAAATATAGTGAAAGAAACTATTAAGAAGCTAATGACCGTATTAGTGAAGGCGCCATATTTGATAATCACGGCGCCGGCAGCTTCGGCATCGGCCATGGTAGCATAAGGTCCCGCTGCTTTAGCACCTTGTTTGAGAATGAAATAAAGATGAGAGAAATCTACGTTACCGAGCACAAAGCCCAAGGGGGGCATGATGATGTCCTCGACGAGGGATTTAACGATGGCACCAAAGGAAGCGCCGATAATCACCCCGACTGCGAGGTCAGCGACATTACCACGAAGGGCAAATTTCTTAAACTCTTCCTTAAGTGACATATTAACGAGCGATTACTTTTTTTCAGGTGCAGGAGTATTAACCTTTATGACGAGAATTTTAATCTGTTCGTTGAGGTCTTTGATTACCGCGTTCTGTTTTTCGATACGGCTATTCACTTCATTGACCTGCGCTAAAGAGCTTTTACCAAAGTCTTCAGAGACCTGTAAGGCTTTGGCTGTTTCCGCATTTTGCGTTTCGAGTTGGGCCACTTTTTCATTGGCCTCTTTGAGGGTTTTTTCAGTCTTCGCTAAAGTATCAGCCAGCTCGTTTTTCTCACTAACATTAGCTTCGTTGATTTTTAAAGCTTGGACCAGTTTTTCATTAAGTCGCTTGAGGTCGGCGTCTTTTGCATCCATCGCTACACGATTTTCCGCCAACTTGTTTTCCTGATCTTGATTAAGTGTTTTGAGGTTAGCGACCTGAACGTCTAGAATTTCGATACGCGTTTTTTGTGCTTCAATCGTTTCCTTCCACTGTAACCCTTTCCATAAAATTACCACTGCGAGTGCGATGAAGAGCACAACGACGACGGAAATAATAACCCCTTGAGAGTTAGTTGCGCGCGGTGGGGTGGGGGTGTTTTGTGGTTCGTCGGTCATAAGTGTAAAAAGTTAGATTTCCCAATCTCCACTGGCTTCGGATTGGGCGAGTTGCGCTACTGTGAAACCATTCATCGATTTTTCAAACCGTTTCGAAAGCTCCCGCCAAAGACTGGCTACTTGGGGTCCGGAATTACCTTTTAGGGTGATTTTCGTCGAAATTAAATCGGGTTCCACCACTTCGAGTACCTGTTTGATGGAAATATCTTCAGCATTTCGAGCCAGACGATAGCCCCCCGCTTTGCCACGACGTGAATCCACTAAGCCGCCTTCGCGTAATTCATTTAATAATTGCACTAGATAATTCTGCGGAATGGCTTCGAGTTTCGCGAGTTCCTCAATGCGAGTGACCGTGTTGCCTTTATTACGACGAGCTAATTGAGCCAGCACGCGCAACGAGTATTCAAGTTTGAGTGAGGCTTTCATGAAGATTTTTCTGTGTTGGTTTCGGGCTTAGCTGGCTCGGCTGGAGGATTTTGTCCGACTAAGATAAACGTCCGATCAGGAATTTCGTTCGAGAGAATCGGTGCCTTGGGTCTGTCAAAATATGATGTTCCTAAGAAACACATGCCGGTGTTGTGGACGACTTGGATGGCGCGATCGTCCCAGAGTTCGATCATATCAAAATCTTTTTTGTCGGTTACTTCTAGGTCGGGCAGGCCGTTATCCGCTAACCATTTTTGGGTGGCAGCTAGACCTTCTTCGTTACCGGCACGGGCGGTCAAAATTTTAATGCGAACGCCTTTGGCGAGCCAGGCCTGCACTCTTCGCATCATGAGAGGCACGGGTGGTCCAATGTGCGACATACTCAACCAGCGACCCGCCTCGGCGAGTGTTCCGTCTAAATCTACGCCCACCCATGGACTATTGGGGTCGGGCCTAGTTTCTGGGACACGTTCCTCGGGCACCGGTTCGTCGGGCGCCTTAGATAGGTCGATTTCTTCAGACGGCTTGGGCTGGAGGCCTAGGATTTTGCGCAACCATTCAAACATGGGTCATGTTAGTCAGAATTGAGGCAAAAGGGCAAGGGGAACTAGTTCAGGGGACAACTGGGCACGTGTAACCTAAACTAAACCAAGTGCTCGGGGCGGGAGTCGAACCCGCATACCTTTCGGCGCCAGAACCTAAATCTGGTGTGTCTGCCATTCCACCACCCGAGCGACCTGTGTGTTAAAGATTTTACTGCTCGCGGCCTTCTGGCAAGCGCTTTGCGATTTAGTCTTTTAAATTAAACGACCTAAACGTGACCCCATTTTGGCGTAAAGCTCTTGTTGGGTTTCACCCGCTGTAATTAAATCATCCTCTAGGCGAATTCGATTGGGCTCAAAGAGGGTAGCGATGTAAGACCCACCGAATCGGAAATACCCTTTTTCTTCTCCTTTAGTAATAGGAGAATTCGGAGAATAGGTTTCCACAATGGTGCCCACGTTAGTGGCGCCGATTGCTACAACGGTGACGAGTCCAAACGGCCCCGCCTTAATCGAAACTCTCTGACGTTTATTTTGCCAAAGGTAACTCACCTCACGTCGCAACGCATAAGGGTTTACTGAAAAGAGCGAGCCGTTGATTAAGGTCGGCTCAGTCGGAATGCCCGACACAGGAAAATGAAAACGGTGATAATCTACCGGACAAAGGCGCGAACACACTAAGACGCCATTCTTATAGCGTTCCGCTAACGACTGATCGCCGAGAAAATTATTTATGTCGAAGGTCTGTCCCTTCGCAAATACGCCGCTGATTTTAGAAATGTCTTGAAAGCCTAAATGTCTACCGTCGGCCGGTAAAACCGCACAATCCGTTTGTCCGTCGATCGGACGTGCCGAAGATTTTAATTTACGATAAAAGAAATCGTTAAAACTTTGGTATGAATTAATATTTTCATCAGCGAACTCGGCTGTGTCTAATTGGTAAGTTTTAATAAAGGGCGCTATCCGTTGAGCACTGTTTGGTCGATCCATCGCCCAGCCATAAATTTTGGAGAATATTGAACGTTTGACCAAGGCATGTAGGGCGACCTTGCCCAAGGGGTTACCGTAGATTCTTTGTAGCCAAGCTTCGCCGTAGACCTGTTCGGTTTCAATCCGTCCCGTATGGCGATTCTTGAAGGTTATGGGGTCATTCGGCTGCATACCGTAAGATTTGCGAATTTTTGAGTGTAAGGGAACCATTTATCTGACAATTTAAGCGATACCCTCCGATGACCCGTTTGGCCCTTATTTTGACGCTTTTGGTAACTGCATTGCAGGCTCAGACCCGTCGCATCGAAAAAACCCCAGAAACGATTCAAACCGAGGTGGAGGCCGAGATAATCCGTACACGTTTAGATTTAGTAGAATCGCAACGCCGCCAGGCTAAACAAGCGTCCGATCAAGAGATTAAAAAACTCGAGGTCGAAAATCGAATCCGTCAACTCAAGACCGAGGCCGCTGGAGCGATGGATGACGCCGAAAAATCTCAGCTCAATTTAAAGACTTCTATTGCCAACGTTAAGGCCACCTTGGCTTCAGGCGAAAAAGATGCCCGCCGTGCAGAATTTGAAGCGGATGTGAAACTCGCCCATGCGCAGGCTACCGTTGAATACGCGCGTTTAGAAAAAGTGGGAGAGATTGCCCGCCTACAGAAAAAAGTAGTCGAAACCACGAGCGGGAAAATCGAGTATCCTCTGGAACCTCTTGCCGAAGGCGTTTTGCGTATTTCCGACCGCAGAATTGCTTTTAATGGAATCGTCGATGAGACGTTGGCAAAATTTGTCTGTGACCGCATCTCTTTTTATAATGCCTTAGATAAAACAGCCCCCATTTTTATTGTAATAGAACGTTCGCCGGGCGGATCGGTGATGTCGGGCTACCAAATCTTACAAGCGATGGAGTCATCGCAGGCTCCGGTTTATGTAGTCGTTAAAGGCTATGCAGGTTCGATGGCTGCGATTATTACCACGATGGCTAAGCGCTCCTACGTTTACCCGCAGACGGTTGTCTTGCATCACCAAGCGAGCACTTCGCTTTCGGGAAATCAGACCCAGTTAGAGCAGCAATTAAAATGGACCAAAATTTGGTGCGAAAGAATTTTTGTAAAAGTGGCGAATAAAATGGGCATCACAGTCGATCAATTCACCGCCCAAATGTACGCCGCCGTTTCCACGGGTGATTGGAAAGTTTTAGGAACTGAAGCCGTTAAACTAAAATGGGCTACCCATGTGGTCGATCGTATGACCGAAGAGGGCGTGAATAATACTGCTGCCGTTCCTGCTTTGGGTGTAATAAAACCCGATGGTCTCAACGGCACCACTGCTTTAAATCCTTTAACTCCTTTTGATATTTGGTGGATTTACGATCCTTCCACCGAATTCATTTACCGCTAATTTAAAAAAACAATAACATGTCTAAACATACTCCCTTGAAAATCTTCAGCTTGTTGGTTGGGCCTATTCTTTTTGCCCAAGCAACACCCGTTAAGACTGCGAATAGCGACACTGCAAATGCACCTTCTTCGTCCAACGCCTCGCTGCCTACCACGGTAGCACCGGGTCCGGCGATCGCCCGCGAAGATTTAACACCCGAGCAGAAAGAGAAAATGAAGGAAGTGGACCGCATGCGCGTGGAGAAGGCTTTAATTGATGCTCAACTTGCTCTCCAGGAAGCTAAGCGCATGGAAGAGATTGCACCCTTAAACTCCGAAGCGATGAAACTATCAGCTGAGCGCTCACTCCGTTTAGCCAAAGCCTCAGCCGAAGCCTCTGCTTTAGAAGAAGAACGCACTAAACTCGAACGTCAGTCCGCTCTCGAGCTGGCTCGCTCCAATGCGCGCTTGATTGAGAAGAATAATAAAATTCGTGAACTCGAAGCGGATGCTAAACAATTACAATTAGAAGCGAGCAATACGGTGACTCGCCTAACCAATGAAATTAATCGTTTTCAAAAAGAAGACGAAGCCCGAAAAATTGCCGCGAATGTTAAACCGAAATATTTAAAAGACCCTTACGTCGATGGTGTTTTATATATCACCGATCGTCGGATCACCTTTAATGGTGCGGTCACCGATCAATTGGCCGACTACATTTGTCAGCGTATTAATTTTTATAATAATCAATCCAGCGAGTTTCCGATTTTCATTGTAGTGGATAATAGTCCAGGTGGATCCGTTTCCGCTGGATACCTCATTCAGAAGGCGATGACGGCGTCCAAGGCCCCTGTGTATGTGGTGGTCAAAGGCTTTGCTGCGTCGATGACTGCGGTGATTGCCACGTGCGCCGAAAAATCTTTCTGCTATCCTAATACCATTATTCTTCATCACCAGGTTTCTAATAGTGTCAGAGGTAATATGACTGTGTTGAAGGAGCAGATTGAGTTCACCAAGTTATGGTTTGAACGCATGGCGACTCCGGTGGCAAAGAAGATGGGCATCTCGCTGGATGACTTTGTTAAGAAGATGTACGAGAATGACTCCACGGGCGACTGGCAGGCCTTTGGTGAGAAAGCTAAAGAACTTAAATGGATCGATGTCGTCGTGGACCGCATCGAAGAGACGGCGGTGCTCGACATGCTTGCGCCAGTGCCTACACCCACGGCTACATTACCTAAGTCGGCCCAATCGGAATACTCCGGCGTTTCGATTAAAGCCGACGCAAGCGGTAGGCCTTATTACGAGCTCCCCTCATTATCTAATCCGTTCGACGCTTGGTGGATCTACGATCCCCACGGTCTGTACCGCGCTCGCTAATTAACGAGTAGGTGTAGTAGCAGAAGTTTTATCAGCTACTAACTTGCTCCAGTCGTCGGCGATGCGGACCGCTTCTTGCAATTGAATATCGTAGTCGGGCCAGTCTTCATCTTCGAGTGGCTCGCGGATGCGCGACTGGCGCTTAGATTTATTTGTATATTCAGGACCTTCCTTCTTTTCCTGTTCTAGCGCGGTATCCAATTTTACATCGGTGGCCTTGAATGAATTTTTGGAGAATTGATTGAGCTCATTACGAACTTGCCCACGGAAGGTGAGATCATCGGTGCGCTCTTGGCGACGTTGCTCGAGTGAGAGTGAGACCTCTTTGCGATTGGTGCGACTGCGCGTCCATTCGATAGAGTGATTAAGCGTTGAGAATTCAGGAAGTTCAGCCTGACGTTTGGCCGAAGCTTCTTTGAGAATATTAATTAAATTATCCGACAGCGGAGCTTTTAACCACGGACCTTCATCGGGTTTAGTGAGTGAAGCCGGAATAGAATCCCAAGGGAGGGGGCGGTCTAAGTCTGATTCGGATACGGGTAGAACGGAGAATACGGAAGGTACAATGATATCTGCTGGGACCCCTTTAAGTTGAATCGATGATCCGCTCGGGGCATACCATTTTTGAATAGTCACTTTAACAGCGGACTTGATATCCAGCTCCTTAAATACGCGATTCAGTTCGATGATATTCTGTACCGATCCTTTTCCGTGGGTGGTGGTATCGCCCACCACGAGAGCGCGGCGGTGGTCTTTCAGCGCACCCGCGAAAATCTCCGAGGCTGAAGCAGAAAGTTTTGAAGTGAGAACGATGAGTGGTCCATCCCAAGCGACTTTAGCATTCTCATCTCGGTAATTATCAATGCGTCCCTGGCTGTCGCGCACTTGCAGAATGGAGCCTGTTGGAATAAACAGTCCGGATAAATCGACGGCTTCATTGAGCAGACCGCCGCCATTTTTACGTAAATCGACAATCAGCGCCCGGATGCCCATGGCTTTGAGTTTAACAATCAGTTGCTCAACATCCTTGGTGGGACTCGAACCAGTTCCATCAGGATTTTTTCCGTAGAAAGCGGGCAGTTCGACCACGCCAAGATTCCCGTTCCGACCTTCAAAGCAACGGGCGGAGGCCATTTGATTGAATAACTTAATTTGATCACGGGCGAGGATGATGGTTTTTCGACCACTGCCATCGCCCGATTCGACTAAAAGTTTAACGATGGTATTTTGTTTTCCGCGAATTCGATTAATCGTTTTCTGGAGGCGTAGGCCGACGATATCATCCAACTCGCCGTCTTTACCTTGTCCGACGGCAATAATTTTATCTCCCGATTTGGCTTTGCCAGAAAGAAAGAGAGGTCCGCCGGGCAAGATTTCTTTGATGGTACAATAACCGTCTTCGTCGGTGAGCGTGGCGCCGATTCCGCAGAGCGAATTGCGCATGCCGATTTCAAATTCTTCGAAGGATTGCTGGGAGAAGAAAATGGAATGTGGATCATACTGGGTGGAATAGGAATTGAGGAATAGCTCCTCAACTTCTTGGGGATCAAAACTTAAATAGATTTTAATTTTTTCGTAACGCTTTTTCAGGCGCACCACCGCTTCTGCAATTTTTTCGGGAGTAACTTCGGGCGCTTTGGTTTCGTGCGTCGGCTTTTGCTTAGGCTCATTGCGGTTGTTATTGGTTATCCGGTCATCGCCTAATAATTCACTCAGAATATCTAATCTTAAACGACGGCTCCATAAATCATCGGCCTCCTTGCTGTCGCTCGGCCAGTTGCCTTTTTTTCGGTCGGTCGGGAAGAAGCCCGCTTGAGTTAAATCGACTTTTTGGTTTAAGGATTGGATAGAGCTAGCCGTGCGCTCTTCCACATGCTTGCGAAACGCTTGATAAATCTCGAACGCCGGGGTGAGATTTCCACGAGTTAAATATAAATCTAAGCTGCGGCCATAACGACTGACAAATTCCTCTACTTCCGCTTGGGTGAAGTACATTTTACCGGGGTCTAAATTTTCGCAGTAGGTAATGATTACTTCTTTCGTATCCACATCCGCCATCTGTTTTTTGCTGATATGGAGGCGCTCCAGTAATGCCACGGTCGCCCGTGTTTCATTCTGCATTAACTCCGTGGTCGTAAATTTTACGGGTTCGCCGTAACTTAACTGAAAGGCGAAAATAAAAAGTAAGAAGCTGCGAAGGGTCATGGAAATTTTATTTCAGTTGATCGCTGAGTTCGGCGAGTCTGCGTTTTTCGGACTCGGTGAGCGAGCCGAAACCCTTGACGGAAATTTTATCGAGCAGCGCGTCTAATTCGGCACGGACTTGGCTGATTTTTCGGTCGTTTTTCGGCTGAAGAGACATTGAATGATCATCGTCGAAAGGGGCGCTCATTGTAGAGAGAGCGCCACCACCAGAGCGATTTGTTTGATTTTGATATTTCCACATCAGCCACCCAAACAAAAATCCCCCGAGGTGAGCGGAATGAGCGAGGCTCGTGCCCATCGCCCAATCAAGTGCCGGCTTCCAACTTGTCCAGGTATGTCGACCGGGTAATTCGGAAAAGCCCCAACCCAAAAGCGTGATGACCAAGAGTGTGATGAGAAGCCATCGGGCTTTTATATTAACGGGAATGAAAAAGAAAAGTAACAGGGTGATGACTTGGTCGAGTCGGCCCAGCAGTGCCACGACCATGAGTGCATAGACGCCGCCGGAGATTCCAATTAAGCTATGATTTTCGTCGCGCCCTCCATTCACGCCCGTTAGCCACCAGCAAAATGCCCCTAAAATAACTCCGCCGCTGAGTGTCAGGTAAAATACTTTTTCGCCATAGTGATCTTCGACAACTTTTCCCAACCACCAAAGCCCCAGCCCATTACCCAAGAGATGCCAAAAACTATAATGAATAAAGGCGTAGGTAAACCACTGCCAGGGGGCGGAATTAATTTCGGGCAGGGTGGCCCAAGAGGTTAAGTCGGTGCGCGTCGAGTCTTGGACGAGATTAACCAGATAGAATCCGACAATCAAACACAGCACAATAGCGGTAGCCGATATCCCTGAGCGAAAGGGAATCGTATTTCGCATATAGGCTCGATTGCCGATGCCCATCAACCTGTCGATTAGAGTTTTTTAACTATCGCATCCGCCAAACCATATTCAATGGCTTCTTCGGCGGTCATGTAAAAATCTCGATCAGTATCTTTAACCACTTTCTCAAGTTTTTGTCCTGAGGCCTTCGCGAGAATTTCATTCAGCTCAGCGCGCAGGCGTTCCATCTCGAGAGCTTGGATATGAATATCCACGGCAGGGGCTTGAATGCGACCCATGATGAGTGGTTGGTGAATCATCACCCGAGCGTGCGGGAAGACGAGGCGACCCCCTTTTTGTTTCGGCGCTTGCAGTAAGATGGATCCCATCGACGCAGCCATACCGGTGACGACTACTTTAACGGGTGAGGTAATTAAGCGGATGGTATCGTAGACCGCCATACCTGCCGTAATCGAACCTCCGGGAGTATTGATATAAAAAGTGATTTCTTTTCCGGGATCAGAAGTTTCGAGGTACAGGAGCTTTTCTACGATGTCTTTCGCCGAAGCATCATCGACGGCGCCCCAGAGGAAGAGCTTACGTTGTTCGAGAAATTTTTTCTGGATGAGCAGAGCGCTCGGTGCAGCCTCTTTAGGTGCCTCAGGGTTTTTCTCTTCTTCTTCGTCGTCGTTAGCCATAGGACCCATAACCTTGGGGAAAAGACGGGCGGTGGCAAGCATCGCTCGGCTAATTTATTAAAATTGTGAACGACCCATCCTTGCACCTCTTTATCAGAAAGGTTAAATTTCATTCGTGTTCGCAATTAATATCCAAGATTTGCATTACCAAATTGATTCACACCCAATTTTAAACGGGGTTAATCTCCAGGTAGAATCGGCTTCCTTATATTGCCTCGTCGGTCCCTCGGGTAGCGGCAAAACGACATTGTTAAAGATTTTAGCCGGATTGATCGAGGGCCATACGGGATCCGTAAAATTAGAGGGAAAAAACTTAAAAGAAAAAACTCCGACGTCGCGGTCCACTGCCATGGTTTTTCAAAACTACGCCTTGTTTCCGCACTTAACCGTTTGGGAAAATGTAGCTCTGGATTTAAGCGACTCAGGCCTGTCGCCGATTGAAGTAAAAGAACGCGCCCACCAAGCGTTGCATTCGGTCGACGCCAAATCGTGGGCGCTCCGTCGTCCTTCTGAACTTTCGGGCGGCCAGCAACAACGCATCGCGCTGGCGCGTGCGCTCATGTCCAACCCCAAGTTATTATTACTCGATGAGCCTTTTAGTAATTTGGATACCGCCGGTCGCATTGAATTGCGTGATCGCCTTCGTAAACTGGTCCGCGAGCGTTCGATGACTATCATCTGCGTATTACATGATCAGAAAGATGCCTTTGCGATGGCCGATCAACTGGGCGTGATGTGTGATGGAAAAATCATCCAATCAGGTAATCCGCTCGATGTTTATCGCCGACCGCTCAATAGCTGGATTGCGACTTTTTTAGGCTCCGCTAATTTAATTAAGGGAAAACTCATTCACCAAGCGGCGGGCGAGTTTATTGCTCAAACGGATTTCGGCGAACTCCACGGGGCTTTATCTGACGTCGAACATCCCCCCGCGGTCGGCCAGGCGCTCACGCTTTGTATTCGTCCCGAATGTTTACACTTAGATATTATGGCCCCCGAAGAAAATTCTTTTGAGGGCAGTGTGACCGACACTTTATTTCAGGGCGATTTTTCCCTGCACGATTTTTCAACCGCTCAAGGATTGGTCTTAAAAATATCCGAAATTAATCCACGTCAGCGCGTCGGTTCGAAGTCGACCGTTTACGCATGGGTTGAGCCCGAAGATGTGGTCGGCTTAATCGATTAAAACTTAAACTCGCTAATTCAGATTAAACCGCCACTGCTGGGTGCAGATGAAGGCCGTGCGCATTAGAGACGAAATTATTCCTACGCTCAAGCTGGCCGTACCGATTATGCTAGGAATGTTCGGCTACGGTTTGATGTTTGTGATTGATGTCACGATGGCGGGCCACCTCGGCGAAACCGCTTTGGCCGCGTCGGCACTCGCTGCGAATCTCAATTACATTCCGTACGTTTTTGGTATCGGACTCATCGGAGCGATTTCCGTTTATCAATCGCAGGATAATGGGGCAGGGGTTGAAGAGTCGGCACCCGCGATTCTCCGACATGGCATGGCTTTGGCCCTTATTTTCAGCACGATTGCCGCGGTTCTAACTCATGGATCAGCTTATTTTCTAAATCATTTAGGATCGGCGCCTGAAGTCGCGAAGGAAGCACACGACTTCTATGTCATTATGGCTTGGGCGATGGTGCCAGGTTTATTATTTCATGCCCTGCGCTGTCATCGTGATACGCAACACCAGCCTTGGATTTCTTTAGTTTGGTTAACGGTTGGATTACTTCTGAATATTTTATTCAATTGGCTTTGGATGTATGGTAACTGGGGTTTTCCCAATTTAGGATTAGCAGGAGCGGGTTGGGCGACCTTGGTTTCACGCACCGTGATGCTGATTGGACTTTGGTACACTCCCGGCCGCGGAGAGGTAAACTGGGCTGAAGGTTTTCAGAAAAAAGTTTTCGCACGTTTGTTGAAGACTGGACTACCTGCCGGTTTGCACAGTTTGAGTGAAGTCGGAATTTTTGCGGTCGTCCCGATTTTTGCTGGATGGATTTCGCCCACCGCCCAAGCGGCCCACCAAGTGGCGATCAGTACTGCATCCGCCGCCTTCATGTTGCCACTCGGATTAGGTATCGCGGCAGGCATCCGAACGGGCGAAGCGTATGGTGCCAAAGATATCAAGCGTGCGCATGCTGTGGGTTGGGGTGCGATTATGATAGGCGGTTGTTTTATGGCACTCTACGGAATTGCCATGGTTTTACTGCGTCCTAACTTGCTCCAACTTTATGGCGTGGCTGGAACGGAATCGGCGATGATTGCCTCAGTTTTACTGATCTTCGCCGCTGTGTGGGCTCCGTTTGACGGAGTGCAAATCGTTGCCGCCCACTTACTCCGCTCTATTAATTGCGCCGCCTGGGCCTCTTGGTCGGTCTTTATTGTCTATTGGTTAATCACTCTGCCTTTAGCCCTCCTATTGGCGTTCCCGTGTCATTTAGGTGCGGCGGGAATATGGATCGCGCTAGCGTTTGGGCTTGGTTTAGTGTCCTTGGTGATGACGTGGAAGTTTTGGCGTTCGACGCGCTACTCGGGCGTTTAGGTGTTATACCCCACGAGTTTCGTCACGCAAAAGACACACTGTATCCATAGTTTCTAACAAGGATTATCTTTCCAGAACGTGGTTTTAGGATAGTATTTTAGATGCACCCCAAATGCACCATCCTCAAAATACTATGCTCCTGTCTCAGGAAGCTGACGATCCCGAGTACGGTTTCAGTGATACGACCGAACTCGATTTAGCGTTGTTGTCGTTCGAGCACCTCAAGTTGTTGATTACGGAATTAGATTCCATGCACCTCGAGAAATTGGATGACTCGCGTGCCCTCGAAAAAGTCTGCGATTATGTGGTCCATGATCCGATCTATGCAGATTCGACGCGGGCGGTTTTCCGTTCGCAGTTAGAAAAGTTAACCAGTCGTCAGAGCTAGAAGATGATAGAATGAAGAGCCCTGCGAGTTTCGCCAACCAGCGAGACCAGGAAGGATTCTCTGTATAACAAAAAAGCCGACAGTTTAGTCGGCTTTTTTAATTCGTTCTAAAAACGAAATTAGATTGCGCAGCTGTTGGCAGCGGTAGGAACCACTTCAACGCGACGATGTTCAGCATCCCACTTAACTAAGCCATCGGCTTTAGCGAAGAGAGTGTGATCGCGACCCATGCCAACATTACGCCCCGCGCGCATTTGGGTGCCACGTTGACGGATGAGGATGGAGCCAGCGGTAGCAAACTCACCGCTGTAAAGTTTAACGCCGAGACGTTTGGATTGTGAGTCGCGGCCGTTACTGGAAGTGCCGCCACCTTTCTTGGTTGCCATGGTAGTACTTGATTAAGGGTTAAGCAGAAATAGTTTCGACTTTGATGACCGACAATTCTTGGCGGTGACCGCGACGACGGTAGTAACCTTTACGGCGACGGTGTTTAAAGATGTCGATCTTATCGCCGCGCTTGTTCTCGAGGATAGTCGCGGTGACTTTGGCGCCGGCAACAGTCGGGGTGCCGATCTTGGCAGCTGCGCCTTCTCCGACGAGGAGAACTTGGTCAAAGGTGAGTACGTCCCCTTCGTTTTTACCAGGATACTGGTTAACGATGAGAATGTCGCCTTGCTTCACTGTGAACTGGCGACCGGATGTGATAAATGTGGCCTTCATGGCTGTCGGAAGGTCGGAGCAAATGAACTGACTTGGGGTTGGCAAGGGGAATTATTTTTTAACTTGGGGTTAAGGGTTTTTTCCCAGCCGCCTTGGGGAAATAACCCTCGAAATTGACGAAAAATGGCAATTTTTAGAAATTAGGCAGTTCGGGCTTCCCTGAAAGTCTCCCACTCGACACCTTGATGGGGTGTCAAATTCCTTAAACCCAGATTCTGCCGACGCGAAACTTTCCGAGGAACTCACCCGCAACTTGGCGAAAGGGCCCATGATTCACCACACGGCTTACGTCCATGCTCGCTCGGTGGTGATTGGTAACGTGACCATCGCAGCCAAGGCTAGTGTGTGGCCCTGTGCGGTGCTGCGCGGCGATATCGCCCCAATCTCGATTGGCGAAGGTACGAACATTCAAGACGGTGCCGTGGTACACGTCGCTGATGATCTTCCCGCTATCATCGGAAGTTATGTCACGGTCGGACATTTGGCCATGATTCACGCCTGCACTATTGGTGATCGGTGTTTAATCGGAATGCACGCCACGATTTTAGACGGCGCCGTGATTGGTGCCGATTGTATCATCGGTGCTGGTGCGTTGGTTACGAAAGACACTTTTGTTCTTCCCGGTTCACTAGTTCTCGGCTCGCCCGCCAAAGTTAAACGTCCGTTGACCGCGGAAGAAATACATTCTCTCCCTGGTTGGGCCGAAAAATATATTAAAGTTTCTGCCCATCACAAACGATTCGAGTGAGTGTGAATAATACGATTACAGTAGAAATTATTTTAGCGCCTGAAGAATGGAAAGAACAACGGGCCAGCCATGAAGCAAGCGCTGATGCCTTAGTTAAAGCCCGTCAACAAAGGGCGGCCCGCGGTGAGCAGGACCCCGTCGAAGATTTTCTTTATACCTACTATCCCTTTAGATTAAGCGCCCTGCGTCGCTGGACGCCTGGCGTGGGCTATGCCTGTGCTGAGGGTGATGAACTTCTAACGGATGCTCACTTTCAAAAAGGTGCCGATGGATTGGTCAGAGTTATTCCGATGAACGAGGGAGATGCGCGACGTTTAACATTCATCCGCGACTTGTCTGTAGCCATCACCACCCGTCCACCGTTTTTTAGGTGTTATGGTTTGCACGAATGGGCGATGGTCTACGAGCAAGCCGATCAACGTCGACATGCTCAATGGCCGTTACGCTTGGGTGCGAAGGGTACTGATGAAGTCGTGCGCTCAATGCCAGTATGCTGCACGCACTATGATGCCTTCCGTTTTTTCACGCCTTCAGCTAAACCACTTAATCATTCGGAACCTGATTTACCGGGTCGCATTAAAAACGAACAACCTGGGTGTGTGCACGTGACCATGGATCTTTATAAATGGACCATGAAATCACTGCCTTGGGTTTCTTCTGATTTAGCTATCGAGTCCTATCGTCTGGCCCATGAGGCCCGCTCGATTGATATGCGAGCTTCACCGTACGATTTTTCTGCAGTGGGCCTCGAGCCCATCTGCATCGAAACCGAAGCGGGCCGGGCAGAATATGAATCGGCCCAACGCCACCTGGCGAAATTGGCTGAGCCAGTTCGGAAGCGTTTGGTCGATGTTTTAAATCGCGCGCTTACTTCGAATTCTCGATGACAAACGGACGTCCGTCTTTCCAGCCGATTTTGACAAAGGATAGATACCAGGTTTTGCCTTTGTCGTTGTTGCCTTGATAAAATAAATAATCTTGTCCGTCGGTGTCGTGAAAAATTCCTGGGTGACCCGATTCACTAGAATTCCAGCTGCCCGGTTTACCATTGGTTAAAAGAGGCTGATCGCTCAAGCGTTCCCATTGAACGCCATCCGTGCTTTTGGCGACCCCGATTTGTTGCGGCTCATTATTATAAGCTCCTGCGTAAAACATATAAAAGATATTATCACGTTTGATGATACTCGCCGCTTCGATACAGTTTTTTTCCCAATCTAAAGTAGGCGTTAAAATCGGAGCATTCACGAGTTGCGTCCACTGACTCGGTGATAAGTCAGAGTTCAGAGGTGCCGCGGCTACGCCGATAAGTTGGATTTTATAACTGACATCGCGGGAGGCGAAATAGAGAAGGAGGCGGTCGCCATCGACGAAGGCTTCGGCGTCAATCGCTCGTCCACAGGTCCAATCGCCATGAGGTCGAAAAATCGGGTTAGCGGGATTGCGCGTAAAATGAATGCCATCCTCGGACCAGGCGTGGCAAATGGCATCGAGTTTTTTATTTCCGTAACTTTGATAAAAGATATTTATTTTACCGTTAAGAATAATGGCAGCAGGAGCACAGAAGCCATTAGCCTCTACTTTTTGCTCGGGTTGAATCATCCCCACTTTTTTCCAGACGATTAAGTCATCGCTATTCGCTATACCAATTCTCCAGCCGAGCATGCCTTCCAGTTCGGGTACGGAATAATACATCCAATATTTACCCTTAAACTTAATAACCGTTGGGTCTTTGGCGTAAGGGGCTTTCCCGTGTGTGACGTCGGCGTACATCATCACGCCGCGATCATTAAACGATTTTACATTAAGTCCGCTATCGGGCGTGGTGGAACATCCAGCGACAAGCAGAGAAAGGACTAAAGCAATCCATACGGTGGGGCGCATGGAATTCTTTAATACCAAAAAACTTAGCGAGTAAAACCTTTTAGGTGAAGAACTTGATGCCGGCCTGTTGCATTTCAAGAAGGCGCTTTTTCAAAGTCGATCGATTGATGCCTAAGATAATCGAGGAACGCAGTTGATTGCCACGTGTTTCCTCCATCGCTCGCTTGATCAGTTCAATTTCAATCGTATTTAAAATATTTCTACCATCATCCACCCGGTTCTGTTTATAGATGGCGTCGTAGAGTGATTGCGATGATGGGGCAGCTGCTACGACGACGCTGACTTCAGGTTGAATCGCGACGGTTGTCGCAGGGCTTGCTGTAAGGGATGTCTTTGGCGCTGAGCGGCGTGGACTGGTAACCTCTTGAGGTAAATCTTTGGCTAAGATGGTTTCGCCTTTCGCAATGACATTAGCGCGTTGAATCACGTTCTCGAGTTCACGCACATTGCCAGGCCAATCATGTGCAATGAGTTTTTCTAATGCTTCATTAGATAGGCGCTTGGGCTTGCCTTTGCGGGCAGCGGCTTGGCGTTGAAGCATGTAATCAACGAGTAAAGGGATATCATCTTTTCTGTCACGCAGAGCGGGGAGGCGGATACGGAAAACATTGAGACGGTAGAAGAGATCTTCGCGAAATTGGCGGGAGGCGACCATCGCTTCGAGATCTTTATTCGTCGCCGCAACTAAGCGCACGCTGACTTTTAAAGTAGTCGTTCCACCGACGCGTTGAATTTCACCATCTTGAATCGCCCGTAGTACTTTGGTTTGCGTGGGGAGTGACATATCTCCGATTTCATCGAGGAAAATCGTACCACCATCACAGAGCTCAAATTTTCCGGGCTTTTGATTGGTTGCTCCCGTGAATGAACCTTTCTCGTGTCCGAATAATTCTGACTCAATTAAGTTTTCAGGAATTGCGGCACAATTCACCGCGATGAAAGGACCTTTGGCGCGGAGTGAGTGTTGGGCGATACAGCGAGCTACCAATTCTTTCCCCGTGCCACTTTCACCCGTGATTAATACCGTGGCATCGCTCGCGGCGACTTGGCCAATCGACTTAAGCACTTCCTGCATAGGCTCGGAACTCCCCACCAGTCCTTCTTTGTAGTCGGCCGGATTCACTAAGGAACGTCCGGCTTTTGTTGCAGAACTTAAATCACGTCGCGCGCCGAGTGCTCGATCCACCAGCGCGATGAGCTTCGCTTGGTCGAAAGGCTTCATCACGTAATCGTACGCACCAAACTTCATCGCCTCGATGGCAGTCTGGGTTGTTCCAAATGCCGTCATTAAAATAACCATCGCTTGAGGCTGTGCGCCACGAAGCATCTGGAGGGTTTCGATTCCTGAGATTCCGCTCATGCGATTATCTAGGAGAATGACATCAGGTTGCTCGCGTTTCGCTAAAGCGACACCGGACTCGCCGCTATCCGCTTCTATAACATTGTGGCCTTGCCCGGCTAATGCACGGCGAAGGGAATAGCGTAGGTCTTTGTCATCATCGATGATCAGAACTTTAGCATTGTTGATTGTTGCACTCATTGAGTAAAAGTAGGCAGTAAGCGTGCCAGAAGCACACCCGTGGATTTATTGTCACTAAACCTACTATTGGCAACCGATTCTGCCTAAATTTAGGCAAACTTAAGTAAAATTTACCCTTTTAGGGGCGGAATTCTGGGTTAGTGTCTATGTATGAGCCCGATACGTAGAAGGACAATCCTCGGGTTTTCTGGACTATTATCGGCTTTCTTTATCATCTCTAATTTGTGGATTTGGTCCGCTGGATGGGGTCGTAATTTAAGAAATACCCCAGAGCAAATCCCTCAAGATGCCGTTCTGGTTTTATTGGGTCTAGATGAGCGCGACGAAAAGACGGGAAAATTAAGTGAGTGTTTTAAATTAAGAATCGATGCAGCCGCTCAACTCTGTCGTACCGGAAAAATTAAATTGGTGGTGTCGTCGGGTTTAAATAATCAAGCGCGCACGATGGCTGATCGACTTCGGGAAGCGGGAGTCACCACACCGATTGTTTTGGATCCGTATGGATGGAGAACGCTCGATTCCGTAAAACGCGCCGCCGCGGTTTTTCTAGACGAACCTGTTATTTATGTTTCCCAAGGTTGGCATTGCGATCGTGCACTGTGGCTCGCGGATCGACTTTCGACTAATCAACACAAAGCCATGTCATACAGTGCTGACTTTGGGCATGAGCCGACCGCGTATTTTAATTACGTAAGAGATTTTCTAGCTAAGCCTAAAGCGGTGATTGATTGGCTTACGGGTGCTAAGCCAACTACGACGGTAGACGTGGCTCATGGTTATAAGCTTTATCCTTAATCATCATCTTTCGTGACGGCCATCGCTACGACGTTGCAGCTTACCTTGTATTTCTAAAAGCGTGAGTGCACTGGCGGCATCAGCGAGCGGGCAATTGGCCACCACCGAAAGTGATTCTGCGTCATGAATAGTTCCGCCTTTAAAATGTTTTAACCAGTGACTATCTTTGGGGTCCATTTGTTCAAAAGAGATTTGCAGCTGTCCGCGTTGTTCTCCGATTTCTGACAAAATATCATCGAGCGAACCCACCAACGTCGCCCCATCACGTATTAATTGATGACACCCACGACTGGTGGGACTGTCGATTCGACCTGGCACCGCCAAAAGTATTTTTCCTAAGTCTCCAGCAAATCGAGCAGTAATCATACTACCTCCGTCCACATCTGTTTCGATAATAATGACGGCTTTAACGAGTCCAGCCACCAGGCGATTACGTTGTGGAAAGCTTTGGCGATCGGCCGGTCGTCCCAATGGAAACTCCGCAAGGATGCATCCACTCTCGGCGATTTTTTTACGGAGAGTAAGCGCTTCAGGCGGGTAGGTTAGATTAATTCCGTGACCTAATATCGCAGCCGTTTTTCCGCCGACGCTCAGCGCGCCTTCGTGCGCCGCGAAATCAATTCCTCGAGCCATGCCACTCACAATCCACCACCCCAACTTCGCTAATTCCTGAGCGAAGTGATGCGCTAAATATGTTCCGTAGGGCGAACAGTGTCTTGACCCAATAATCGCAACAGATTTTTCATTGGGTAAGGCATGACCATCCACGTAGAGGACCAGCGGTGGATCCCATAATTGTTGGAGGGACTGCGGCCACTCCGCCGAAGTTTCATCGATAATTTTAAAACCCTGTTTTTCGACTTCGCTTAACTCTTTTACCCAATC
>SIAU01000042.1 GCA_009691685.1 Opitutales bacterium | reverse complement strand
TCAAACTCCGTCGTCGCCCGCGATTCCCACAGGCGGAGGAAGTTCACACTCGAAGCATTAAAACCGGCAATCGGAATATCCCAAGGCACTCCGAGTAAATCCTTGGTCTCCACTAATTCAGAGAGATGATTACCACAGTCGTCGATTTTGTTGACCACGCGTCCATAAAGCGGAACACGGACGTTTAAATTAGGACGGCGAATCAACCAAGGATTATTATTCGATAGCCACGCATCGGCCACTTCGACCTGACGGCCATTCACAAAAGTCTGACGAAATAATCCAAATTCATAATGGATGCCATAACCGACGGCCGGGATATCCATCGTCGCTAACGAATCGAGGAAACACGCCGCCAAGCGACCCAAGCCGCCATTGCCCAAGCCCATGTCCGCTTCATCATCCGCAATGACCTCCAAGTCTTGGCCCAAATTTTTCAAGGCCATACTCGCCACCTGGCGCATCCGTAAATTCACTAAATTGTTCGTCAGCACCCGTCCCATTAAATATTCTAAAGATAAATAATAAACGCGGCGGATATTATTATTGGCATGCTCGGCTTGCGTGGCGATGTAACGCTCAAGCATGAGATCGCGGGCCGCCATGGAGGTAGCCAGCCACCAATCATTCCGCGTCGCCGTGATAGGGTCACGTGCGAAAGTACTTTTTAGGTGACGTAAAATTGCATCACGAAAGATGGCTACGTCCTGTTCATTCGGGGTCGTGGGTAGATGCGCTGCGACGGACGACTTCTTCGTGGCGATTTTTTTCGCTGGTCGCGACTTTGCTTGGGTCGACTTCAAAGAGGATTTCTTTTTCGAAGGCATTGTTGTATTTAAAACATAGAGGCAATAGCCACAAGCGAGCCAAAACCGCCTCAACCCCCTGCCAACTGCTTCAAGGTATTTAAATCAAGCTTGCCCGTGCCCAAAATCGGCATCTTCGGTACTTTTTTAAACAATTTGGGTACCCACAGGTTCGGTAGTCCCGCCGCAACCAAACCCTGCCTCACGCCTTCCGTATCCATGTCCATCGTATGTAAAACGACTAGTTGCTCACCCTTTTGTGGATCGACCTGCGAACTCACCGCTAAAACAATCTCAGCGGCCCCTTCTAGATTTAAAACTTTTAAAATGGCCTGCTCAATCGTGCCATGCGGAACCATCTCGCCACCCATTTTCGAAAATCGGGAGAGTCGCCCCGCTAAATATAAAAATCCGTTTTCATCCATACGAGCGAGATCACCCGTGCGATACCAACCGTCGACCAAGGCTTCGCGCGTGCGGTGCGGATCACTCAAATAGTGATTAAAAATATTCTCTCCTCGAACTTCGAGTAATCCGGTCTGCCCCGGCGCTAAAATTTCATTCGTGTCTACATCACGAAAGCGAAGTGCAATCCCGATGAGCGGCCGCCCCACTGATCCGACTTGATGCCCTTGCCAAACCCCACCCGGAGCTGCGTCATCAAATCGATTGGGCACATTAACCGAAATCACCGGACTGGCCTCCGTGATACCATAACCTTCCAGCATAGGCGTATCTAGCTCGTCGCTAAAACCTTTAACTAGATCATCAGGTAGTTTTTCGGCTCCAGCCACCACCCACTCCAAAGTTTTTAAATCTGCTTTCGTCGCCCGACGTAAATAGGGACGAAGAAAAGTCGGCGTACCCACCGTAATAGTTACCCCCTCCTCTTTAATCGCGTTAACACAGGCCACGGTGTCCAATGGAGATGGCGTCGTTATCAGGACAGTTTCGCGGGAGAGCGCATACCAAATGCCTACGGTAAAACCAAAGCTATGAAACACCGGTAAACTGGATAAAAGTTTAGAGCGATCCGGAAGAATATCTGAATCCTCAATCTGGGTTAAGTTTGCGAGAAGGTTTCGATGACTTAAAACCACTCCCTTCGGATCACCCGAACTTCCACTGGTAAATAGTACGGCCGCTTCCGCATCGCCCCCTCGACGGGGAATCCCCAACAGCGTACTCGCTAAACTTGTCGGCAAAAACGGCAAGAGCCCAAGCAGACTCAGTAGTTTCCACTTTTTAATTTCCTGTAAGCGAGTACCGATATCGATGAAATTCTCCGACCAAGGAAACTCCGGAAATTTTTCGCTTAATTTCTCCTTAAAAACCAAAGCAGAAATCATACAGTCGACCTCCGCTTGTTTCAAACAATGGAGCACCTGCTTTCGGCCCAACGTGAAATTAATATTCACCGGTACTTTATTCGCCAAGACACAGGCCAGATTCGCAATCGTTGCACCAACCCCCGGGGGAAGGACAATCGCCACCCGCTCTTTACGCGTAGATTTTTTGAGCGTTTGCGCAAAAAACCAGGAAAGTAAAAGTAGTAAATAACCGGAAAAACTTTTGCGCTTTTCCGTTCGATCAACCAGCGCCGTACTCATCCCTTTGGTCATCAGGCCCCGAACCACATCCTGCGCTAAATGCCCCTGTAACGAAGGCCTTAAACTAAAAGCGGTCGACGCTAATTCGAGTAATTTAAATCGAGTGGTAGCGTACTCACTCGCCGCATAGGGCTGACCCCAAACTACCGAAACCGAACGACGAAAATGTTTAGGCATTTTCCAAAAAAACTTCCCACCTCGAAAACTAAAAATGGAGCCCCATAGTCCATCAATCGCAACCGGCATGATGGGCACATTGGCCCGACGGGCAATGAGTTCGAATCCCCTACTTAAGGGCAAGATACCACCATTACGCGTCACATGTCCCTCGGGAAAAATACAAACGACCTCGCCCGCTTTGAGCGCATCCGAAGCTTTATGAATCGCGTCTTTCGCTTTTGATTCCGCTACGGGAATGGTACGCATCGTACGCATAATGAGTCGCGTAATCCACGAACGCTCAAAACTCTCATGAGATAAAAATTTTATGGGACGAGGAGATAGAACGCCTAAGATAATAACATCCACGTAAGAAACATGGTTACATACTAAAAGCACCCCGCCCTGCTGCGGCATATTTTCTATTCCCACGACCCGAACTCGGTAAATCAGACGTACTAAAATTAAGAACGCCGTTTGTAGAAAAAAATAAAACCACCACATGGACGGATGCTTATTTTTTCCACGCCAAAGAGAACAAATCACAAATAGTGCAAAGAGTCCGAACGCTAACGTCAGCAAACCCACCAAGAATATACTGATAAACAATAATACCTGCACTCCATCGTATTAAGAGATGTTGTCCAATGGTGCAAGCCGAGTCCTTTCGAGATTGACCCCTCCCCATTAAACGTTGGCTTTAATTCTCTCGCATGCGCGACTACGTCCTCAGGCGGCTACTCTTGATTCCCTTAACTTTCTTCGGGATTACTTTGGTCGCTTTTCTCATGACCCGACTGGTGCCGGGTGGACCAATCGAACGAGCGATGGCCGAGAAAGTTCAAGCTGAGCAAAAAATGGCCGGAAGAGTCGGCTTATCCGCCAGCGGTCCCGCCTCGCCCGAAGAACTCGATAATCTTAAACGACAATATGGTTTCGATCGCCCCGCTCTCGAAGCTTATGGAATTTGGCTCGGCATCCTACGCGGACAAAACAATGGGTCCATCACCCGACTTGATTCCAACGGTCGCGGTGAGGTGGAAGTGATGTCGTCCCAACCCGCATCGACCCAAAAAATAATCGTTCAAAAAAATCCCCAAGGTGAATTAAACATAATCACCAAACAACCAACAGATTTAAGTCCGTGGAAGGTCGAAGCGGCACCCTTAGCTGGCGATACCGATAAAACTCTACGCGTGATTGTTTTTCAGTCACAGTTCCACGGAATCCTCCAAGGTAATTTCGGTCAATCCACCGAAAGCGATAAACCAGTCATCGCTTTAATTCTACAAAAACTTCCACTCTCCCTCTGGTTTGGTTTTTGGGGCATGCTGATCGCCTACTTTGTCGCCGTCCCCCTCGGCATCAGCAAAGCGATTCGCCATGGCTCACTCTTCGATAGTCTCTCATCGGTGGGGATCTTTTTTGGTTTCGCGGTTCCAGGATTTGTCCTAGCGCTCAGCGGATTATACTTATTCTGCTTCCATTTCACCCTCCTACCACACTCGGGCTTCAATTGGAACGAACCCATCAGGTCGACCATTCTTCCGTTAGCTTGTCAAAGCGCCGGTGCGTTTGCCGCCATGACGATGTTCATGAAAAATAGTCTGCTCGATAATCTCTCAGCCGACTACATGCGCACCGCTAAGGCCAAAGGCGTCAGCTCACGCCGCGCCCTGTATGTCCACGCCTTACGAAACTCGATCATCCCGCTGGCTGCTTCGTTCGGACAAAATCTCGGCTTCTTTCTCACGGGCTCATTCCTCATCGAATACACCTTCGATATCGATGGCATCGGACTTTTAAGTTACGATTCTTTAGTTCATCGCGACTTCCCGGTCTTCCTCGGACTACTCACGATTTCAAGTATCGTTCTCCTCATTGGAAATATTCTTTCCGACCTCTGCGTCGCCGCCGTGGACCCACGTATTCGTTTCCAAAAATGATTACGTTCAGTCCGATCACTCAACGCCGCTTTGCGAAATTCCGCACCATCAAACGGGCGTGGTTCTCCCTCATCATCATCTGCACTTTATGCCTCTTGGCCCTACTCGGGCCCCTCTTAGTGGGCTCACGCGCCCTCATCGTTAAGTACCAAAATGAATATCGCTTCCCCCTTCTTGAGGGAAATATCAGCGGACGTGAATTGGGACTACCTCAAGACACCGAGCCAAACTATCGCAGACTTGAAACTATATTTAAACAAAAGGCATCGGGGGATTGGGTTTGGTTACCCCTGATTCCGTTTTCTCCCACGGCAGTTTCTGAAGTTTACTTGCCCGTAAAATCGAAAACCGAGGGGCAGCATACTACTTATGTGAATCCCGACGATTCACTTATTCTTAATAGTCGTATTTTTATTTTAAATCCTGACGGAACTCGCGGCAGTACTTGGTCAGTACAAAACGGTAAGCTCGATGGTGAGTTCCGCATCCGTGAGCAAGACGGCGCAACTCTCCTGCTCAGTAAATATGTAGACAACGTCGCCGAGAAAACTCTTCCCAATCAGCAAGAGATTCCACCGAGTAATCTCTATACATTTGTTCCCTACCCCAGTCCACCAGGACTGGACGGCCACATCCTAGGAACCGATGAATCCGGACATGATGTGCTGGCCCGACTTTTCGGCGGCTTTCAAATCCTCCTCCTCGCTTCACTTATCTACATGATCGCGAGTTACGTCATCGGCCTCATCTTAGGTGCAGCCATGGGTTATTGGGGCGGATGGTTCGACCTCATCATGCAACGCATCATCGAGATTTGGTCTAACATTCCCTTCCTCTACGTGATTGTTTTTCTGGCGACACTCTTTGAACCGAATTTATTGATTCTCGTCTTAATCCTCGTCGCTTTTTCTTGGATGGGTATCGCCCATCAAATGCGCGC
Organism: Opitutales bacterium; assembly: GCA_009691685.1. Classification (GTDB taxonomy): domain Bacteria; phylum Verrucomicrobiota; class Verrucomicrobiia; order Opitutales; family UBA953; genus UBA953. The sequence continues at coordinate 3,425 of SIAU01000042.1, read as the reverse complement.
CGCCGCTTATCGTGAAGCCGCCCGTGATTACGTTGCCGCCGCCCGAGCACTCGGGGCATCGGACTGGAGAATTCTCACCCGTCACATCCTGCCCAATTCAATGTCTGTCATCATTACCATGGCACCGTTTAGTATCGCCGCCGTCGTAGCGTCATTAGCGTCCCTCGATTATTTGGGATTTGGCCTTCCACCGACGACGCCTTCCTGGGGAGACTTACTCCGCCAAGGTAAAGAAAATTGGAACGCCTGGTGGATTATCACCTCAACCGTCACCTGCATGGTCTCTATTCTCATCATGGTTAATTTCATCGGCGAAGGATTACGCGAAGCCTTCCATGGAAAGGAAAATCAATCATGAAAAAGTTCTTCCTCACCTCAGTAGTCTATGGGTTATTTTTTATCGCCCGTGCCGAAACGCATTCCCTCGAGGTGTATCAAGATCCGCAAGCCCAAGCCTATTATCAAAAAAAATCAGGTTTCTTCCGACTGAGCTCACCGGATAAAATTCCAGAAAATTTAAAATGGATGACCGACCCCCAAGAGCCCATCTTTGCCGACCCTCAAGCCAAACGCGGCGGAGTTCTTAATTATTTTATTAACAGTACGCCACCCGTTCTCCGCCGGGTGGGGCCCAATTCCAATAATAGTTTCCGAGGAATCGCTTACGATGGTAACGACTTCTCGCTCATCACCCTGCACCCAAATTCTCTGAAGCCGATTCCCTGTCTGGCTCAAACTTGGGCCACCTCCGAAGACGGACTAACGGTCTACTTCAAACTCAACCCACGGGCGAAATTTACCGATGGTCAACCCGTCAGCGCCGACGACTACCTGTACACCTTCTACTTCTATCAGTCACCTTGGATCAATGCACCCTGGTATAACGATTTCTACACCAAGGAATTTGCCGGAATCACTAAGTACGATGACCACACCATCGCCATTCACTTACCCGCCAAAAAGCCCGACCCCTTAAACATTCTTGGATCTATTAGTCCAACTCCTCGACAGTTTTATAAAAACTTCGGTCCCGACTACTGCAAAGTTTATAGCGAGCGTTTCCAACCCACGACCGGCGCGTACACTATTCCCGATGAAGATTTTGTGCGGGGACAACGTGTAACGCTGCGCCGCATCCCCCATTGGTGGGGCGACCACGAACGCTACACGGCCCATCGCTACAACGTCGACGCCATTGAATTTAAAGTCATCCGTGAAATGGACAAAGCTCACCAGATTTTCCTCCAAGGTGAATGCGATTTATTCTTCATGGGCACACCGAAGTTTTGGTACGGCGCGAACACCACCGAACCCTACCAAGCCGGCTTCATTCAAAAAGCACGTTTCTTTAATGACGTACCCCGACCCCCCTTCGGCCTTTATATTAATACCCTCAAACCGCTGCTCTCGGATTTAAATATTCGTATCGGCCTGCAACACGCGACGGATTTCCAAAGAGTCATCGATACTTTTTACCGCGGTGACTTCGAACGTCTCAACCAATTCAGCCAAGGTTACGGCGAATTCACCAACCCCTCCATCCAAGCACGTAAATTTAGTCCTGCCTTAGCCAAAGCCGCTTTCGCTCGTGCCGGCTTCACCGAAGTCGGATCCGATGGTATCCTGCGCAAGCCCGATGGCACGCGACTCTCGATTCGTTTAACCATGGATGATAGCGAACGCAGAAAATTCCTCCCCACTCTCATCGAATCAGCCAAACTTTGCGGACTCGAATATCGCCCCGAAGTTCTCGAACACACCACGATGTATCGCAAGGTCATGGAGAAAAATCATGAACTGTGTTTTTGGGCCTGGGGTGCCACCGGACTCCAACCCGAACTCTGGCAATCACATCACGGCGATAATGCGGTCGAGAAAACCGTCGACGGATTAATCGTCGCTAAAAGACAGACGAACAACATCACCAGTACACATATTCCTGAACTCTCCGATATCATCGATCGCTTCAGAGCATCGACCGACAAATCCGAAATGATTCAACTAAGCTTTAAAGCCCAACAACTGATTCATGATGAAGCGAGTTTCATTCCCGCCTTCTGTGTTCCGAGTTATCGTCTCGCCTACTGGAACTGGTTAAAGTGGCCGGCCCATTTTGATGTCCGCACCAGCGATGACCCACTCAGCACTGGCTTGTTTTGGTTAGAACCTGCTGAAAAATCTCGTATTCAAACACTCCTCAAGCGTCCGCAGTGGTTTCAATCTCTGACTCCTGAGGAAAAACTCCCACCCACGACACACATTTACGACCAGTGGCGTACTGAATAATCAATCTTCTGCCTTCCCCTTCTCTGTTTAAACTTTCATACTCCCAAAAATGTCGGCTACGCCTTTATTAAAAGTTGAGGACCTCACGATTACTTTTCATGCCCATGAAAAAGCAACCGTCGCGGCTTCAGGGGTATCCTACGAATTGAATAGCGGAGAAGTTCTCGCCGTCGTGGGTGAATCGGGCTCAGGTAAATCCGTCTCCGCCCTCGCCCTCACCCAACTTCTGCCCAGTGCCCCCACCTGCGTCGTCAGCGGAAAAATAATTCTCGAAGGCACTAATCTCTTAAGCCTATCCGAAAAAGAGATTTCCAAGTATCGCGGAAAAGTCATCGCCTACATTTTCCAAGATCCGGGCACCTCCCTGAATCCAGTTTATTCCGTCGAGTTTCAAATCGCCGAAGCGATTAAAATCCATCGTCCCGAAATCTCCGAGGTGCACGCCGCCGTCATCCAGTCACTCAATGAGGTTCGTATTCATGAGCCCGAGAAAGTAGCCCAACAATACCCGCATGAACTCTCGGGCGGCATGCAACAACGCGTCATGATCGCCATGGCTTTAGCGTGCAATCCTCGCATCTTGGTCGCCGATGAGCCCACCACGGCGCTCGACGTCACCATTCAAAAAGAAATCATCGATTTACTCGCTCACCTTTGTCGTCAACGCGGCATGAGCATCTTACTGATTACTCACAACTTCGGTATCGTGGCCAATTTCGCCAATCGGGTGATTGTCATGCGACACGGAAAAGTAGTCGAGACAGGCAGCGCTCAGCATGTTCTCGAAAATCCAACACACCCTTACACCCAAGGACTCATCGCGTGCATTCCGCGACTCGGACAAAAGCGTCATCGCCTCACCACCCTGCCCACCGAGCTCTCCTAAAAATGTCTCTTCCTTTATTAGAAGTCAGAAACCTTTCCGTCGATTATCCTGGTCGTGCTCCTTGGTTTTTTCAAAAAAATATCCCCAAACGCGCTGTAAATAATATTTCGTTCACTATTCCTAAAGGCAAAACCGTTGGCCTCGTCGGCGAGTCGGGCTCAGGCAAAAGCACGACCGGGAAATCCATCATTCGCCTCGCCCCCTGCACCGAAGGGAAAATTTTATACGAAGGGGTCGACATCGGAAATAAATC
>SIAU01000001.1 GCA_009691685.1 Opitutales bacterium | reverse complement strand
CGCGCGATTGCCGAATTAAAAGCTCAGGCGCAAACGGCTCGGGAAAACTCTCAGCGTCTCGCCGGCGAAATTGAAACTTCAACTAACGCTCTGGCAGGTCTGCGTGATGAATTAAGTCAGAAAGATTCTGTTTTAGAATCGGAAGACCGTGTATTATCCGTTGATCGTGAACGCCTCCGCCAAACCGAGAACCAACTCAAGTCTTACGAAGTTTCTCTCGCGGAACAGAGTTCGCAGTGTAATTTTATTTCAGAAAAAGTTTTATCCGACCACCAGACCGATGTGGCTAAGGTGGATTGGCGCATTGAATTATGGTGGGCGGATGGTGAGCCTGAAGGTGCTGCGGGCTTTGATGATTTAGAAGAGGCTGAGGAGGGTGAAGTCCAGCCGGTGAAGGAAGCTTCAGTCCAACGCGGCCAACCCACCGAGGATGACCTCAAAAATATTGAATCCGCGGATTGGCCACCCTTAGTCCGTGAAATTTCCCAACTGCGTGAGCGTATGGCCGGAATGGGCTCAATTAATTTGGTCGCTGTCGAAGAATATTCTTCTCTGCGCGACCGTCACGATTTCTTAACGAAGCAAAGTGACGATTTATGGAAGGCGAAAGAAGAACTCACCAAAGCCATTAACGAGCTCAATGAAACTTCGCTCCGCTTATTTACGGAAACCTTTGAGCAAATTCGCAAGAACTTCAAATTTACCTTCGACCGCTTATTCGTCGGCGGATTTGCCGACTTACAATTAGTGCAAGCGGAAGACCCCCTTGAAAGTGGCATCGAAATTATTGCTCAGCCTCCGGGTACAAAGTTAAGAGGCATTTCTTTACTCTCGGGTGGTCAACGCACGATGACCGCCGTGGCCTTACTCTTTGGTATCTACATGGTGAAGCCTTCACCGCTTTGCGTGTTGGACGAATTAGACGCTCCGCTCGACGACACCAATGTCGGTCGATTTACTGACATATTAAGAGACTTCACTAAATTCTCTCAATTCTTAGTGATTACGCACAATAAGCGTACGGTCTCAGCGGCTGATACGATTTTTGGTGCGACGATGCAGGAACGTGGTGTGACGAAACTTTTCTCGATGCGCTTTAATAAAGAAAGCGATGAAGCAGAGCCCACCCCTCCGGGTGGTGGGTTTACGATGGCTCGTTGAGGTCGGCTTGCCTTGAATCCCTGAAGTCTTATCAATAGACGCATGAGCCGTCTGTTTGCCGCCATCTTATTATTGCCCGCATGCGTTTTTGCGGGGGTGTCTTTTGAAACCGACGCGCGCGATCTAAATCGTTCACGAGCTGGAGCAAGCTACGCCGACATGTTATCACAAATAACTCCAGCGGTAGTGAGTATTCGAATCGCTAAAACTATTCCTACGGAAATTGTTCGTCGTTTGCGCGGTCGTTTAACCGCTGAAGATTTAAAACAGTTGAAAGTGGATTCGCAAACGGGCGAAGTGCAGGCCTTCGTGGGTTTGGGTTCTGGTACGATTGTGAACTCCAACGGTTATATTATTACCAATCGCCACGTTGTTTTAGTCAGCGATGATCGTACGGGTGCAATATCGATTGCGAAGGCGGCCTATGTGACGCTTTCCGATAAGAGAGAATTTAAAGCGCAGGTCTTGGGTGTAGATGAGAAGACGGATATCGCTGTATTAAAAATTAACGAAAAAAATCTTCCGTTCGCACGATTTGCAGACAGCGATAAATGCCGGGTGGGTGATATCGTTTTTGCCATTGGGAATCCTTTAGGTGTCGGCATGACGGTGACATCCGGAATTGTTTCGGGTCTCAGTCGATCCGACACTGGAGTCGGCCTGGCTTATCAAGATTTTATTCAAACAGACGCGTCGATTAATGTTGGTAACTCGGGAGGTCCGCTGATTGATTTTGAGGGTAGAATTATTGGGATGAATACCATGATACGCACCGCCAGCGGGCAGGGTGGAAACATCGGTATCGGCTTTTCAATTCCGGCTAATTTGATTTCCGGGGTGGCTTTAGATTTAGCCAATACTGGTAAAGTCACGCGCGGATTTTTAGGATTATTTGGCGAAGATGTTGAGACGGTTACAGCGAAGAAGCTGATGTTAAATAATGGTGCCGTCCGCATTACGGAAGTCGCCGAAGGCTCGCCGGCATTTCGTGGTGGCTTGCGTAAAGATGATATCATCACCGCCGTGGACGGTAAGTCGTTTGAGAGTTGGAATGAATTGCGTATGATCATTGCTCGACGTAAACCTGGCGAAGTCATGCAACTATCAATGGTTAGAAACGGCGCGAACTCTCTCGTGAACATTACCGTGTCGGAGCGCGCTCCGGGTAATTAATGCGCTTACTCCGTTCCATTCGCGAATTAACCGGTGGTCAAGTGCCGCCCATCACCCGTCGTGCCACCCTCGTAGTGGGCATTTTATTTTTTATTTCGCTGATTATTTTCAAACCGCAAGCGAGGGTCTATCCGCGCGCCGAATCATTGGCTCACCCGGTTCAACTTTTACCTAAAGGAAGTGCGTTGGCTGAAAACGAGAGTTTACTGGATGCTTCAGTGATTTATTTACCAGCGACCACGACAGAGCGCCGAGTCGCGTCTTCATCCGAGACCATTCAAGTGGAAGATGCTCCGCTACCTGGCTTCGGCCCTCAATTTCGTTTTAATCCGAACCGTCCGCTCGATCTGCCTTTGGAGACAGAAAAATCTCAGGCCCCCAGTGCCTACCAGGCTATACCCCTCAAAGATATCCAACCCTTCGCTTCGATGGGCTCTGCCAATTTGTCCCAAAACTCGATGGAGCCTAGGAGTGGTTTATACGAAGTTTATCCTGTAAGTGGGGCAAATAAGCCAATTTTAAGCGGTAAATTACCGATTAAAATCAAATTATTAGGAAATAATCCCATAAATAGTGATAAATTAGCCCCACTTTATACAAATTTAGAGCTTTTAATTGCCTTAGATTCGATGGGAATGCAGTCACAGGCTCGATTATTGAGGTCTTCGGGGGATGTTGAGCTCGATAATGAGGTAAAACAGTGGAGTTCGTCGATGGACTGGGGTCGTCTGTTGGCTCCCGGATTTTACCGTTTGGTGATCGGTCCCTGAGGTTGAAACCTTGGGTTAAAAGAAGGTAAAAAAACCGCTTGACGATGGGCAAATCGATTGGCATTCAAACCCTTCCCTTGACGTCCAAATTGCGTTGACGGTTCGCCCCTGTAGCTCAGTTGGCAGAGCGCGTCCTTGGTAAGGACGAGGTCGACGGTTCAAATCCGTTCGGGGGCTCCACCACTTTCCACCACCACCACCAACCACCTCCTCAACAAAAAATATTATGGCAAAAGAGAAGTTCAATCGCACTAAGCCTCACGTGAATGTCGGCACTATCGGTCACATTGACCATGGTAAGTCTACCACCACTGCTGCTATCGTTGCCGTTCAGGCACGTAAAGGTCTCGCTGAGACCAAGTCCTACGCCGAAATCACCAAGGGTGGTACGGTTCGTGACGCTACAAAAACTGTGACCATCTCTGTGTCGCACGTTGAGTACGAATCTACCAATCGTCACTACGCACACGTCGATTGCCCAGGCCACGCTGACTTCGTGAAGAACATGATCACCGGTGCTGCGCAAATGGATGGAGCGATTCTCGTTGTATCCGCTGCTGACGGTGTGATGCCACAAACTAAGGAGCACATCCTCCTCGCACGTCAGGTCGGCGTTCCTAAGATTGTTGTATGGTTAAACAAAGTAGACCTTTCCGAACCTGATCTTATCGATCTCGTTGAAATGGAAGTTCGCGACTTACTGAATAAATATCAGTATGATGGCGACAATGCTAAGATCGTTCGTGGTTCCGCAACGGCTGCCCTCGAAGGCACCCCAGAAGGCGAACAATCGATTCAAAATCTTCTCGACGCTCTCGACGCAGAAATTCCTGAGCCTAAGCGCGAAACCGACAAACCTTTCATGATGTCTGTTGAAGACGTCTTCTCAATCACGGGTCGTGGTACTGTTGCCACTGGTCGTATTGAGCGTGGTGTAGTTAAGGTCGGCGAAGAAATCGAAATCGTCGGTCTCCGCGATACTCTCAAGACAACCGTTACGGGTGTTGAAATGTTCCGTAAGGAACTCGATCAAGGTCAAGCTGGCGACAACGTCGGTCTCCTTCTTCGTGGTGTTGAAAAAGCTCAAATCGAACGCGGACAAGTTCTCGCGAAGACTGGCTCAATCAAACCTCACACTCATGGTAAGGCACAAATCTACGTTCTGAAACAAGACGAAGGTGGCCGCCACACTTCCTTTACCAATAACTATCGTCCTCAGTTCTTCTTTGGAACTTGTGACGTTACCGGTACCGTTATCCTCCCTGAAGGGGTTGAAATGGTAATGCCTGGTGACAACGTCACGATCACCATCGAATTACAAAAACCAATCGCTATGGAAAAAGGCCAACGCTTCGCGCTTCGCGAAGGTGGTAAGACCATTGGCGCAGGTCAGATCCTTGATATCATCAAGTAATCTCTAACCAGACGCTTCGACAAGGTGCCGAGGTCCCCTAAAAAGGTACCCGGCATTTGTCACTTCTAACGAAATCATAGGACGGTAGCTCAATTGGCAGAGTAGCGGTCTCCAAAACCGTTGGTTGTGGGTTCGACTCCCTCCCGTCCTGCCACTCTCGCCTAAAAAAACACACCCATCACCACCATGTTCGCCTTCCTCGGACGCCTTCGCACCTTCTGGAACGAAACCCTCAATGAGGTTTTCGTCAAGGCGACTTGGCCTACAGCGAAGGAACTCGTGGACTCCACACTCGTGGTGATTGCTGCTATTTTTCTTTTGGGTACCGTGGTTTTCCTTTGTGATTTTTCACTCTCAAACTTTGTCCAATTCGCGACCCAGTTGGTCCGATAATATCCATGATATCTATGATTAATTCTCCCGCTGATTTTCGTTGGTACACGATTCAAACACTCTCCAATAACGAGGGTAAGGTGAAGCGCACCATTGATCGTAATATCAAGGAACAAGAAATGGGTGATTACATCGCCGAAATCTTAATGCCTGTAAAAACAGTCAAAGATTTCCGTAATGGAAAAAAGCGTGAGAGCGAAATGAAGTTGTATCCAACCTACCTCTTTGTTCGTGCCCGTTTATTCGACGACGAAGGCACCCTGTTAGAAGGACCTTGGAACTTTATCAAAAAAACCGACGGTGTCACTGGTCTCATTGGTGGGATGAATCCCACTCCACTGCGCACCGAGGAAATCAACACCATCATTCAACAGATGGCCGATTCTGCTGATAAGGTCGTCCCTAAACTCAGCTTCAACATTGGCGAACGCGTCAAAATCACAGACGGACCTTTCAAGAGCGTTTCTGGAACCATCGACACCATCGACAACGATCGTGGCCGCCTCCAAGTCTCCGTGGATATTTTTGGTCGCTCGGCTCCGGTGGAACTCGAGTTCTGGCAAGTTGAACGCGACGATCGCGAATAATTTTTACCAACCCTAAACTTTAACACACTACTATGGCAAAGAAAGTCATCGGCGAAATTAGGCTCCAGCTCCCTGCAGGTGCCGCTAATCCAGCTCCTCCCGTTGGTCCCGCTCTCGGGGCTAAGGGCGTGAACATCATGGCCTTTTGTAAAGAGTTCAACGCTCGTACGAAAGACCAAGCAGGTTTGATTCTGCCAGTAATCATTTCCGTTTTCCAAGATAAGTCTTTCACCTTCATCCTAAAGTCTCCTCCCGCTTCCGTCTTACTGAAGAAGGCTGCGAAGATTGAGAGTGGTGCCGCTGTTCCTAACCGCGACAAAGTCGGCAAGGTTACCAAGAAACAACTTCTCGAAATCGTTGAGTTGAAGAAAAAAGATTTAAATGCCACGAACCCTGAAAACGCTGCCCGCATGATCGCGGGTACCGCGCGCTCCATGGGTATCGAAGTCGTTGGCTAATTTTCACCCCCAATATCCAAACCAAAAAATTACTGCATCACGCAGGAGACCACAAGTCGCTATGAAAACCAAAAACAGCAAACGCTATCGCGCTGCATTACAAGTCGCCGACTTAAATGCAAAGTACGATATTAACCAAGCCACCGAAATCATTAAAAAGATGCCCGGTGCTAAGTTCGACGAGACCGTCGAAATTTCCGCCTTCCTCGGCGTAGATCCTAAACAGTCCGACCAAATGGTTCGGGGTACTGTTTCTCTACCTAATGGCTCCGGTAAGAAAATTAAAGTTTTAGCTTTTACGGAAAACGCTAAAGAAGCTCTCGATGCGGGTGCCGACTATGCTGGTCTCGCCGATTTAATTGCGAAGGTTAACGGTGGCTTCCTCGACTTCGATGTCGCAATCTCCACTACCTCAGCGATGAAAGATGTGCGTCAAGTAGCCCGCGTTCTTGGTCCTAAGGGTTTAATGCCTAATCCTAAATCGGGAACTGTTTCCGACGATCTTCCCAAGACGATTAAGGAAGTTAAAGCCGGCCGTGTTGAATTCAAAATGGATAAGACCGGTAACATCGTGATCGTCGTGGGTAAGAAATCTTTCAGTGCTCAGCAGCTTTCTGAAAATGCTGCGGTAGCCTTATCCGCCTTGGTGAAATCTCAGCCTGCTGGTTTTTCCGGCGGTCGTTTCATTAAATCACTTACCCTCAGTGCTTCCATGAGTCCTGGTGTGAGTATCGAACTCAAGCCCTACGCGGCTGCAGTCACGGCCTAATCACCCCCAACTATAAACCTCAAAGCAAACTAACATGCGCGCTGAAAAAAAATTCCTCGTTGATGAAGTGGCCTCACAGTTGGCCAGTTCTAACTATCTTCTTATCGCTAACTTCACGGGCGTCACCGTGAAAGATGCTACCGCAGTTCGTGATCAACTCCGTGCTCACGGTGCCGAATACCACGTCGTTAAGAATAGCATTCTGAATATCGCTACCAAAGAAGCTAAACTTCCTGATCTCGCTAACTACTTATCGGGTCACACGGCCTTAGTCACTGGTGGAAAGAATCCAACCGGGGTGGCTAAAGTTCTCGTAACTTTCTTTAAGGATTTCCAGAAACTTGAAGTTAAAGCAGGTGTTTTGGATTCCAAAGTTCTCTCGAAAGCCGAAGTTGAAGCCCTTTCCAAGTTGCCTTCGCTCGATGGTATTCGTGCACAGCTCCTTTCACTCTTCTCCACGCCCGCCTCTTCCTTTGTTCGTTTGCTCGACGCCAAACGTCAAAAAGAAGAAACGCCTGCCTAATCCCTTTCCTCGTGGAGGTTGGTCCGTGTGGACTGATCCGAACGGGGGGAAATCCAAACCCAAAAACAAAATACATATCCAAAGAACCCCGGTTAGGAGCCTAGTGCTCTCAAATGTCTTTCAACGGACGCTAACCATTCAAGGAACCAAACATCATGAGTAACATCACAAAAGATCAAGTAATCGAGTGGCTGAGCGCACAAAGCGTTCTCGAAGTCGCCACTCTCGTTAAAGACCTCGAAACTAAGTGGGGCGTTTCCGCCGCTGCTCCTGTCGCTGTCGCTGCCGCCGCTGGTGGTGCCGCTGCCGCTCCTGCAGAAGAGAAGACTACCTTCGACGTCATCCTCAAAGCCAAGGGTGCGACCCCAATCAACGTCATTAAAGAAGTACGTGCGATTACTGGTCTCGGACTCAAGGAAGCCAAGGACCTTGTCGACACTGCGCCTAAGCCCGTCAAGGAAGGCGTCAGCAAAGACGAAGCCAAGGACATTGAGACTAAGCTCAAGGCCGCCGGTGCTGAAGTTGAAGTTAAATAATTTCATCTTCGCCTACGCGTAAGCACATTTGAGCGGGGAGGGGGTTCGCCTCTAAGTTTTCTCCCCGCATTTTTAAAACGGCAGTCTGGGCCGCCCAAAACCAGACAACCCATTTTTTAAAAGCTAAAATAACCAGCCACTCCGACACTCTACACCCGCCATGCTACAAGTACGTAATAACTTCGGAAAACTCACTGAAGTAATCCCACCTCCCAATCTTATCGAGAATCAAATCTCTTCTTACCGAGAGTTTTTACAGCTCGATAAAAGTTCGGGTGCGCTCGACAAATTAGGTCTCAACGCGGTCTTCCACGAGGCTTTCCCGATCTCCAGCAACAACGGAAATTTCAGTCTCGAGTATCAAGGTTATAGCTTAATTTTCCCAAAGACTACGGAGTTAGAATGTATCCGCGAAGGTATCAGTTATGCCGTCACGGTCATGCTCAAATTACGTCTCTCCGAAAAGAGTACCTTTAAAGACGAAGAAATCATGATGGGCGAAATCCCCATGATCACCGAGCGTGGTTCCTTTATTGTGAATGGTGCTGAACGTGTCGTGGTTTCCCAATTACACCGCAGTCCTGGTATTTGCTTCGAAGAATCTCAGCACACCAGCGGAAAACAATTACACGCCTTCCGCATTATTCCTGATCGCGGAACCTGGATCGAAGTTCAATTCGACCAAAACGATTTACTTTGGGTTTACCTCGATCGCCGTCGCCGTCGCCGTAAATTCTTAGTCACCACTTTACTCCGCGCCTTTGGTTATAAAGACGACAAGGACATCCTGAGCCTCTTCTACGCCAGCAAGGAATACACCGCCGAGAGCGCCCTTAAACTGGAGCCAGAGCGATTAGCTAATTTAGTTTATGCTGATCACATCGTGGATGTTGATACCAACACCAGCAAAGTGATCGCTAAACAATACGATAAACTTTCACGCGAAACTCTGAAAGAAATTCACAAGCAATTACCTAAACAAAAGTTTAGCGTGTTTGACACGAGTTTTGATGACGGTGCCGTGATTCTCTCACTCCGTAAGGACATCAGTGCCGTTCGTAACGAAGAAGAAGCTCTTAAAGAAATCTTCCGTAAGTTGCGTCCTGGTGAGCCGGTGAACGTGAAGAACGCTCGTGCCCACATGCAGCGCCTCTTCCAAGATCCTCTCCGTTATGATTTAGGTCGCGTCGGTCGTTATAAACTTAACCAGAAATTAAGTCTCAAGACTTCGATCGATACACGTATCATCACTCCTGAAGATATTGTTGCCGCTACCAAACTGCTTTGCGAACTCCGCAAGAAAGATGGTCCCGTGGACGATATCGATCACTTGGGTAGCCGTCGTGTTCGGAACGTTGGAGAGTTATTAGCTAACCAATGCCGCGCCGGTCTGAAGAACGTGATTAAGACCGTGAAAGCTCGTATCAATGAATACGATCAGAGTGTTGATTCCATCACTCCTCAAAAATTAGTTAACCCAAAGCCTTTCGCTAATTTAATCCGCGAGTTCTTCCAACGCAGCCAGCTCAGCCAGTTGATGGATCAAATCAATCCGCTGTCCGAGTTAACCCACAAGCGTCGACTCTCCGCCCTCGGGCCTGGAGGTTTAAATCGCGACCGTGCTGGTTTCGAAGTGCGCGACGTGCATCCTTCGCACTACGGTCGTATCTGTCCAATTGAAACCCCGGAAGGTCCCAATATCGGTTTAATTAATTCACTCTCCACCTACTCACGTATTAATGAGTTTGGTTTTATCGAAGCGCCTTATCGTAAAGTCGTTCGCGGTAAAGTGACCAACACCGTGGAATACATGACGGCCGACCAAGAAGAAAAATTCAAGGTAGCTCAAGCGAACTCTGAACTCGATGCCGCTGGAAATCTTAAAGGCAAAGTTACCGTTCGTTACCGTGATGACATTTTAGAAGAAGATCCGGACTCCGTGGATTACATGGACGTTTCTCCGCAGCAGGTTGTTTCGGTGGCTGCCGGATTAATTCCTTTCCTGGAGCACGATGACGCGAATCGCGCACTCATGGGTTCGAACATGCAACGCCAAGGTGTACCTTTGGTGATTACCGAATCTCCTTACGTCGGTACTGGTTTAGAACGCCGTGTGGCAATCGACTCGAAGACGGTCGTTGTTGCTGAAGGGGTTGGAATCGTGGCCGCCGCTGATGCACGTCGCATCGTGACGACCAAGGATGGTGAGATTGCTCCTGGCCAACTTGAAAACAAAAAATTCAAGAGCGATCCTGCGAAAGGTCTCTTCGTTTACGATCTCCGTAAATTCTTAAAGACCAACGCCTCGACCTGTTTCAATCAGCGTCCGCTCGTTCGTCGTGGCGATAAGGTAAAAACTGGCGATATTATTGCCGATGGTGCGGCCACCGATAAAGGTGAGCTCGCCTTAGGTCGCAACGTCCTTGTCGGCTTCATGCCTTGGAATGGTTATAACTTCGAAGATGCTATTCTCCTCTCCGAGCGTTTACTCAAAGACGATGTCTTTACTTCCATCCACATTGAAGAATTCGAAGTCACTGCTCGTGATACGAAACTTGGACCTGAACAAATTACACGCGATATTCCTAATCTCGGTGAAGATGCTTTACGCAACCTGAACCGCGATGGCGTGATCCGTATCGGTGCAGAAGTTAAACCGGACGACATTCTCGTCGGTAAAATCACTCCCAAGAGTGAAGGGGACTTAGCTCCTGAAGAAAAACTTCTCCGGGCAATCTTCGGTGAAAAAGCTCGTGATGTAAAAGATACTTCTCTCCGCGTACCTTCGGGTATTTCCGGTATCATCATGGACGTGAAGGTTTCTTCACGTACGGATAAGGATGATGGTCGCCTTTCGCCCAACGATCAGCGCCGCGCCCTGAAGAAAGTTAACGAAGAATACCGCACTCAAGAATCTCGTCTTCGCGAAGAGATGACCGAGTCGCTCTCCAATATTTTACTCGGCGAGAAAATTCCTCTCGACGTTAAAAATTCTGAAACGGGTGAAGCAATCATTCCTGCTAATCGCAAGATTACCAAGACCTTGCTCCGCCGCTTAGCTTCTGTTTCTCGCACCATCGAGATGAACGATTCTCCAGTGAAGCAGAAGATTCGCCAAATCGTTGATGGCTACCACCGCAAATTCGATGAGCTCGATCAAGAGCGTACCCGTAAAGTGGAATCGATTGAACAAGGTGTCGACGAAGGTGGCGCGATTAAGAACGTCAAAGTTTTCATCGCGACCAAGCGTAAGATTCAAGTCGGTGACAAGATGGCCGGCCGTCACGGAAATAAAGGTGTCGTCGCCCGTATTGTTCCGGTTGAAGATATGCCCTTCTTATCCGACGGTACTCCCGTAGATATCTGTCTGAACCCTCTCGGCGTTCCTTCTCGTATGAACGTAGGTCAAGTTTTAGAAACTCACTTAGGTTGGGCCTGTTCCAAACTAGGATTAAAAGTAGCTACTCCGATCTTCGACGGTATTCCTGAAAAACAAATTCGCGAATACTTGAAGCAAGCAAACCTTCCTGAGACTGGTAAAGCTATGTTGGTGAACGGTCACACCGGTGAAGCTTTCGACCAAGACGTCGTGGTTGGTCACATCTACATGATGAAACTTAATCACTTAGTCGCGGACAAGATTCACGCTCGTGCAACTGGTCCTTACAGCCTCATCACGCAACAGCCTCTCGGTGGTAAAGCCCAATACGGTGGCCAACGTTTCGGTGAAATGGAAGTTTGGGCACTCGAAGCTTACGGCGCTGCTTACACTCTCCAAGAGCTTCTTACCGTTAAGTCTGACGACGTCGCAGGACGGACCAAGATTTATGAACAACTCGTTAAAGGTGACAACACCCTCGTCAGTGGTACTCCGCAATCTTTCAACGTTCTGATGAAGGAAATGCAGGCCCTCTGCTTGGATGTTCGCCTCGGATCCACCACTCCTACCGAGCGTAACTAATCACTAAAAACTCAAACAACCTTACCTACATGATTCACCCGGAACATTCCCCTGAGTTTACCGCCAACGAAGCCAAGGAGCAGTCCTTCGACTTCGTTTCTATCTCCATTGCCTCACCCGAAGAAATTGTCGCCTGGACCGGTGAGCAGTTCCTCGACGAAGTTGATGAACACGGAAACCGCAAAGTAAAAGGCCTCAAAGAAGTTAAGAGCCCTGAAACGATTAACTATCGTTCATTCAAACCGGAGCCTAACGGTCTTTTCTGTCAGCGTATTTTCGGACCTGTCCGCGACTACGAGTGCTATTGCGGAAAATATAAAAAAGTTAAATATAAAGACGTCGTTTGTGATAAGTGCGGCGTTGAAGTAACCGTCTCCCGCGTTCGTCGTGAACGTATGGGTTATATCCGTATGGCGATTCCCGTTTCGCACATTTGGTTCTTAAAGAGCATGCCTAGCCGTTTGTCGCTGATGCTCGACATGACCACTCGTCAGTTAGAACAAGTCATCTACTACCAAAAATACTTAGTGGTCGATCCTGGTCAGACTGGCATGGTTGAAAAAGAATTATTAGATGAAGAAGGTTACCGTAAAGCGGTTGAGACTCACGGTCCTGACGCGTTCAAAGCGCGCATGGGTGCCGAAGCTCTCCAACAATTATTGAAGAAGATGGATTTAGCGGCAACCGTTGAAGGTTTACGCGATCAACTTCGCTCCACTCGCTCTAAGCAGATCAAGAAGAAGATCGCTCGTCGGATGAAGATTATCCAAGGCTTCTTGGCCTCGGGCAAACGTCCGGAGCACATGATCTTAACGGTACTCCCCGTTATTCCTCCTGACTTACGTCCTTTAGTTCCTTTAGAAGGCGGTCGCTTTGCGACTTCTGACTTAAACGATCTCTATCGTCGCGTCATCAATCGTAACAACCGATTGAAGCAACTCATTCAGATGAAAACACCTGATGTGATCATCCATAATGAAATGCGTATGTTACAAGAAGCGGTGGACGCTCTCTTGGACAATGGTCGTCACGGTAAGCCCGTTAAAGATCGCGATCGTCAGCTCAAATCCATCAGCGACATGTTGAAGGGTAAGCATGGTCGTTTCCGTCAAAATCTTTTAGGTAAGCGCGTCGATTACTCCGGTCGTTCCGTCATTGTTATCGGTCCTGAATTAAAACTCAATCAGTGTGGTCTTCCTAAGAAGATGGCGCTCGTTTTATTCGAACCTTTCATCATCCGTCGTCTTAAGGATCTTGGCTTTGCGCACACCGTTCGCGGTGCACGTAAGCACATTGAACAAAAGAAGCCTGAGGTTTGGGATATTTTAGAAGAAGTGACTAAAGGTCACCCTGTCTTCTTAAATCGTGCTCCGACTCTTCACCGTCTTTCAATTCAGGCTTTCGAGCCTGTGCTCATCGAAGGTGATGCGATCCGTCTGCACCCGCTCGTTTGTACGGCGTACAATGCTGACTTCGACGGTGACCAAATGGCCGTTCACGTTCCGCTTTCCCTGGAAGCCATCATGGAGTGCAAACTCTTGATGATGTCCACGAACAACATCTTCTCACCTTCGAGCGGTAAGCCGATCTTAACTCCCTCCCAAGATATTGTGTTGGGTGCTTATTATCTCACGCTTGAACCTGCGAATAAGCCTAAGAGCGAACAACACTTACCGGTGATTGGTTCAGTCGACGAAGCTAATTACGCCGAAGCCGAAGGTGCGCTGCACTTCCACGATTGGGTACGTTATGCGAATCCTGACTTAGGTCGCGACACCGTGCACGGCGACAAAAACGCTCGCACGATTGTGACCACCGTCGGTCGTATTATTTTTAATACCATTTGGCCTTCCGAACTCGGCTTCTTTAATGAGACCGTAAAGAAGGGTCAGTTAGGTGATTTAATTCTTAAGACTTATAAGGCCGTGGGTAAGGAACTTTCGATTCCTGTTCTCGATGCGCTGAAGGACACGGGTTTCCGCGTCGCTACTAAAGCCGGTATTTCTATCGGTGTGTCGGACATGATTTATCCGGCGGAAAAAGATGCCGTCGTCAAAGAAGCCACGATCAAGGTACGCGAATACCAAAAGCAAAACGAAAGTGGTACCATTACCAATGATGAACGCCGAAACAAGGTCGTTGATACTTGGTCCAGTGCGACGAACACGATTGCGCAATCTGTTTATAACACCCTCGCCGAAGCTGCGAAAGTAGCCGGTGTTCGCAAAGGTGATCCTCGTCATGCTCACCGCATGATCATCAATCCCGTTTACGCGATGATGGACTCTGGTGCGCGTGGTAATAAAGCCCAGGTTAAACAGTTGTGCGGTGCGCGTGGTTTAATGGCTAAACCTTCAGGTGAAATTATCGAACGCCCCATCTTGTCGTCATTCCGCGAAGGCCTCTCCGTTCTCGAGTACTTTATCTCGACGCACGGTGCTCGTAAGGGTCTTTCGGATACAGCTTTAAAAACCGCTGACGCAGGTTACATGACACGTAAGTTGTGTGACGTGGCGATGGATGTGATTGTCACCGACAATCGTAATCTTTCATCCGGTTCCGAAGTCATTCCCTTAAGCGATGCAGCGATTGGCCGTCACGTTTCAATCGATGTGTCGAATCCATCGGGTGCCGTTAAGCCTTTAATTAAAGCTGATGCGACACTGACGGAAGAGACGGTAGCGAAGCTACGCGATGCGGGTATTGATCGTGTGGCCGTTCGTCTCCCTAATGGTGTTTGGAAATCGACGATTTACGACGGTGACGAAATTCTCGTTCCCTTGGCTGACCGTATTATCGGTCGTTGTCCATCGGATGACGTCGTCAACCCTCTCAATCCTTCCGAAATTATCATCGCTGCGGGTGAACTCATTACTGAGGACATCGCTAAAGCTATCGAGAAGTCCGGTATCGATCGTGTAAAAGTTCTTTCGCCACTCACGCACATGCATGTGAATGCGATTCCGCCTAAGTCGTACGGTCTCGACCCATCGACTGGTCGTATTGTTGAGCGTGGTACTGCGGTTGGAATTATCGCTGCGCAATCCATCGGTGAACCGGGTACTCAGTTAACCATGCGTACTTTCCACATTGGTGGCGTTGCTCAGTTAAAAACTCCTGAAATTAAAACGGAGATTAACGGACGCATTGAGTTCGTTGATATTAACACCGTGCCCCTTAACGATGCGCTTTTTGCAGTTAACGGCACCGGCTTGATCCGCATCGTGGGTGAAGCTAATCAGCCCGCCAAAGAATATCGTATTCTCGCCGGTACGGTTATCAAGGTGAAGGACGGACAAGCGATTAAGAAAGACCAACTCATCGCTGCCTGGGATCCGAACAACACTCCTATTCTCGCTAACGCCATCGGTAAGATTCGTCTCATTGATATGATCAATGGTGTGACTTACAATGAAGAGCGTGATACCGCGGCCAATAAATTCATCAAGAGCATCATTGAACACTCCGATGAACAAAATCCGCAAATCCAGATCGTTAATGAGAAGGGTGAGAACCTCGGAACATTTTCGATTCCGGCAGGCGCTCGTGTCGTGGTCGAAGAGGGTACCGAAGTTGAAGTCGGAACCTTGCTCGCCAGAATTCCACGTCAGGCTGCGAAGACTCAAGATATTACTGCAGGTTTACCGCGTATTTCCGAACTCTTTGAAGCTCGTCCTCCCAAGGACGCTGCGGAAATTGCCAAGATCGATGGCGAGGTTGAATTCCAACCTTCCGTTCGTGGCAAGAAGCGCTTGGTCATCAAAGACTCTATCGGTCGCGAAGAAGAACACTTAATTCCTCACGGTAAACACATCAACGTGGTTGCCGGCGAAAAAGTTAAGCAAGGCCAACCGTTGACGGATGGTGCCGTTGATCCTCACGACATCTTGGATATTCTCGGCCAATCGCGTGTACAGGATTACCTCATCACTGAAATTCAAAAAGTTTACCGCTCACAAGGTGTTGTGATTAACGACAAGCACATTGAAATCATCGTAGCTCGAATGCTCCGCAAGGTGCGCATTACCGAGCCGGGTGATTCCGATTACTTGTGGGGCGAACACGTCGATCGTAGCACGCTCGCAGCAGTGAATCGTTCGATTCATGAACGCGGTGGTCAAATCGCCGAGTACGAACCTATCCTTCTGGGTATCACCAAAGCATCGCTTGAGACTGAGTCCTTCATCTCGGCAGCTTCTTTCCAAGAAACCACCCGTGTTCTGACCGATGCCGCTACCATGGCTCGTCGCGATCCACTGACTGGATTTAAGGAAAATGTGATCATGGGTCACCTCGTCCCAGCGGGTACCGGACTACCTATGTACCGTAAGATTAAGGTAACCCCGACCGAATTAACTGCCGAGTAACCATTAAGTAACTAATATACAGTTACTTATGTAAATAGGCGTACTTAAATGTACGCCTATTTTTTTAATCCCTTTCTTGGTTGAGATTGACCCTTAAACTGAGTTTATTTGGAGTCCAAAGCCCCTCCAAAATTTATGCCCCAAGCGAAGTTTTTCTTAGCCGCTGCAACACTGCTCGGCACAACCGCGTTCATAAATGCCGCTACCATTTTTCCGACTTCGCCATTAATCCAGATCGGCGATGATACCGACATATTTTTCACCACCTCTTTGTCATTTGATGTTAAGGACAACTTGTACTCCGTTGCCGCCAAAAAATCTGCCGCATTGGTAACGTTTACGCCTGGTTTTGATTTACAGTATGCCAAAGACAGCCCTCTTTCGGCGAATATGAAGGTCTCACAATCTTTCTTACGTTACAACAAATCCGAATATAAAGATTTAGAAGAAGGTCAGACAAATATCAGCGTTGGTGCTAATTATGAGACTGGAGGTCCTTTGACTGTTGGAGTTTCTACCTCTTATAATGAGTCCGCCCGAAACGATAATTTGGCCGGAATTTTAGGGGCGGATAGTGGTCAAGTTCTCGGCGCCACTTTGGTGCGCCAAGCTAATTACGCCCACACTTTGAACGTGGGTTATAGACTCAGTGAGAAGCTGAGATTAAGCGTAGGTTTTACGAACTCCTACAACCACTACTTAAATCCCGTTAAAACAAAAACCACTACGGCCACATCCCCATTAGGAACTCCAGGTACTTCTTTTGAGGACATTGCGTATAATACGAATACGCTGAGTGAAATTAACACCAAATCGATTCCAATCAGTATTAACTATAAAACACCGAGCGAAAAGTTGGAGTATGGATTGAAATTCCAGCATGATTTAAGCAATTACTCGGCCGCACCTTACTTCCGTACATCACAAAAAAAATTACCTCTCCCGGTTGGAACGGTTGATTCTGTACCCCGTCCACCTGGACAACAAAAATTTACCAAAAATTTCATCGGCTTAACTGTTAATGGTAAGCCCACTTCTTCCGGCAAAATTAATATCACCACCAACCTTGGTTATTTTACTTCTGACTTGGATGGCGTGTCCGATAACGGACTGTCCTACAATCTGACAGTTGCGCATAACTTAACCGAAAAATTTACTCATGAACTTAATTTAATTCATGATTTGTCGGCTTCGGCTGCAGGCGGATCAACCAAGAACGACACCATCGGTTATACCGCGTCCTACGCCTTATTAGAAAAAGTTGCCCTCAGTTTTCACGCATTAAAATCTAAGGTCGTTTCGGGAACCACCCAAGTTGATTCACTCGACTTCAACGCTGGTGTTAATTGGGAGTACAATAAATACATCAGATTTGCTGCCACGATTGATACCTTAGATTCCAAAGTTAAGAACTCGCCCGCCTCCAATTTTAAAGCGAATTCCATTAATTTTTCGACCACTTTCCGTTATTAAAAAATCTTACGTAGGCCAACCCCTCAGCAGATTTTTTATGTTAGATTGTCCTATTTTTTCCCTCCGAAAATACACCGCACTTATTTGTGTTTTTATTTTCGGATTGGGCGTGGGATGTCTTTCCGCTGAAACTTTAGAATTAGGTCGAGTGTCGAATCCATCCGCACCGGTCGCGACTAACGAACCTGTCGCAAGCACACCCGTGGCGACCAAGGCTGTGGGCGCAAATGAGGTAAAATCTGAGCCAGCTGGTGCTAAGACTTCCTATCGCCTAAGGTCTCGAGATTTTATCCGCGTCGGCGTCATCAATGAAAATGATACTGTCATTGAGCGACGAATTAATCCCGATGGCACTATTGACGTCCCGTTTTTAAAGCAACTGGTACCGGTCGCTGGTTTAACGATTACCGAGGCACAGGATTTACTAACCAAACGCTTTAGCCGCTATTTCAAACAGCCTCAGTTAATTATTGCGATTGTCGCTTATGCAGAACGACGGGTTTATATTTCTGGTTATGTGGGTCGTGCGGGTCCCGTAACAATCCCGCCAGAAGAGAATCTTACTCTAGGTAAAGCTCTCTCGATTGCCGGTGGTATTCAAGCGCGTGGACGTCGATCCGATGTTGCGATTAAACGACTGAAGCCCGACGGCGAGACAGAGGTCATTTTAAAAGACATGCGTAAAATTGATTCCGGCGACGAGCCCGATTTCATCCTTCAAGATGAAGACGCTGTTTATGTAGAAGACAGTCGCTTTTAATTCATGAGTGAAGAAAACCCAAATACCGGTAGCACCAATAGTTCTTCCTCTAGTGGAAGCGCTAGCGGGACCAATAATACAAGCCGGGGTTCTCAACGTCGTGGTTATGGTGGAGGCGGCTATGGCGGAAACTATGGCGGAGGATACGGAGGCGGCTATGGCGGAAACTATGGCGGAGGATACGGAGGAGGTTACGGTGGTGGTTATGGTGGCGGAAACTATGGCGGCGGCTACGGCGGAGGTTATGGTCGTCAACGTGGCGGTTACGGAGGAGGTTACGGTGGTGGCTATGGCGAGGGTTCGTCCAAAGACACCGAAGTCTCAATTTCAACGTACGTCAACATGGTGCGCGAACGTATCTGGTGGCTGGTTTTATCGGTTCTCATCTTTTTCACCCTGTCACTCGTATATACATATAATATGATGCCCGAATATAAGGCATCCGGTCGCTTACGCGTCTTTCGCTTGGCCCCAAATATTTCGGGCTCCAACACGGCCGCTGAAAGCAATTTTAGTATTACTTCCGCTGACGATTTTTATACGGCGGTTGAATCGATGCGCAGTAGCACGATTATCGAAGCGGTTTCTCGTCAATTAACCACTGCAGAAAAAAAGGAGGTCTTAGCCCCTTATCAATCGGGTAACATTTTTAGTGGCCCGCTTTCCGAACAAGAAGTTTTCTCAAGGCAAAGATCCATCATGCCCCAACGTCAGACCTTAGTGGTGAATGTTGAATTTACTCATCCTAATCGCGAACTGGCCCGCCAAGTGACCACACTCTTTTGTAAGGCGATTCAAAAGAATAGTGAAGACGAACGCTTGGTCATCACTAATCCTCTAGTCGAAAAATATCGTATGGATATTGATTCAGTCGAAGACAAAATCCGTAAACTCTACGATAAGCGAAATGAGCTCATCAAAGGCCAAAAATTACTTTCGATTGCCAAAGACACTAACACTTTGACCGCTGAACGTGCCGCCTTAGTGCGCGCACGTGAAGATACGCGAAAGGCCATCGATGAAATGGAAATCATTTGGCGTTTAATTGGTGAATATAAACAGACTGGTAAGGATTTATACGACGTTGCCCAGGTGAGAAGCGATGAGCGTGTCGCATCGTTTGGATCGAAAATAAGCGATTTGCGTGTCGCTGTCCGTACGATGGAAGAAAAATACACCGATGAGCACCCCACTTTAATTCAGGCTCGTGCCCAGCTGAAGCAAACCGAAGCCGAATTACAAAATGCCATTGTTACATCCGTAAATCGTATTCAGGTGGCGATACAAAATGCTCATGCCAATTACGCAGCCATCATTTCCAATCTCGATAAGAAGGACGATGAAATCGCGCGTTTGACGGTGGCGAATAACGAACTCGAACGCGTCGACAAAGAAATTAAAAGCCAGGAAGATTTCTTGTCCCGCCAAAAACAAAGCTTTGAAGAAGCTAAGATTCGCTCATCAACTACGGGTACCACAACTTCCATTAAGGTCCTTGATAGTCCCTCGGTTGCTGATCGGCCTACCAACAAAAACTTTTATCTCAACGCCATCATTGGCTTAGCCATGGGTGCTATTTTTGGTTTAGGTCTAATCATCTTACTTGGTACATTTGATGACCGGATAAAGTCGCCGAAAGAAGTCGAAATCGCCTTAGGTATTCCCATTTTAGGAACAATTCCTCAGATCACAAAGTCCGTTGGTCCCGAACGTGCACTGTTGGCCATGCATGAAAAGGACGTCGTCGCTGTCGAGGCCGTTCGCACCATCTATTCGTCTATGCGCGTTAATCCCGCGTCGATGTCTAGCCACGTCTTTTTAATCACCTCCACCCGCCCCAGTGAAGGTAAGACCTTCGTCGCCACTAATTTAGCGCTCGGTTTCTCTCAACACGGAGAAAGGGTTTTGGTCATCGATGCCGACTTACGCCTTCCAAACGTCGGACCTTCCCTAGGCTTAACTGGCACGGAAGGTATTTCTCGTTGGTTTAATGATGAATCCACTATTGATGAATCCATCGTTAAAAATGTAGCACCTAACTTAGATGTGTTACCAGTGGGTATGAGTTGCCGCAATCCCACGCAGGTGATCAGCAGTGCGAAGTTTATCGAAATGTTAACGGACATGCGTTCCCGCTATGATCGTATTTTTATCGACTCACCTCCCATTGGTGCGGTGTCCGATGCCTTGAATCTGATTCCTAACGTTGACGGTGTTATCTACGTAGTTCGCTATAATTTCGTATCCACGCGCAACGTTGCTGAATGTATTACCCGCCTCCGTGAAGTAGGCGTCCCAATTTTAGGTGCAGTACTTAACCGTATGTCTATGCGGATGGCTTCTGTTTATACGGACAGCTTTGATGCGAGCTACGAGAAGTATTATAATGCCGCCGCGGGTGCTGCCGCCAAGGATGATGCTGGCGACGCGGTTGCCTCTACTGAAAACCCTGAAGATAATCCTAAAGTTTAACCATGAATCGAGTTTGGTTATTTCTTCTGCTTCCAATAGTCTTTACAGGGTGTCAGACCGCACCCGGTACGGGTCGTAGTCAGCTACTCATGGTCAGTAACTCCGAAGTGTCGACCATGGCATCTACGGAGTTCGCAAAAATGAAAAAACTTCCCAACGATCCTCGCTTAGTGAAGGTTAAGAAAATTGGCTTAGCGATTGTTACGGTAGCCAGAAAAGAAGATAAAAATAAAATTCTGCCGCCCGCTAATCTCTGGGAGTTTGCTATCATCGACGACAAATCGCCTAATGCTTTTGCCATGCCAGGCGGAAAAATCGGCTTCAACGTCGGCATGTTTCCGTACGCTCCCACCGATGATGACATCGCTGTTATTTTGGGCCACGAGGTGGCGCATGTCTTAAATCAGCATAGCAATGAGCGAATCTCACAGGGTTTATTAGTTGCCGCAGGTGCCTTGATTGTGGACGAGGCGACCAAGAATAAATCGGCACACACTCGTCAGGCTTGGATGACAGGCTTTGGTCTCGGCGCCCAATTCGGCGTACTTTTACCTTTTAGCCGCGAGCATGAATCCGAATCCGATCATCTGGGCTTAATTTTCATGGCCAGGGCAGGGTATAATCCTGAAGCCGCTCCGGCGTTTTGGGGTCGTTTTTCTAAAGCCGCTGGTACCAAGCCACCCGAATTTTTCTCCACTC
Organism: Opitutales bacterium; assembly: GCA_009691685.1. GTDB lineage: Bacteria > Verrucomicrobiota > Verrucomicrobiia > Opitutales > UBA953 > UBA953. The sequence goes on along the minus strand of SIAU01000001.1, from coordinate 97,263 downwards.
ACCCCGCGGATGAAACGCGGATTAAGCAGTTAAATAGTTGGATGCCGGAAGCTAAGGCGCAAATACCTAAGGCTGCTCTGCCCGTTCAGTAATTAGCGTGCATTAATATCCACTGGGCAACGTAGATAAACCCCTTTAGGGTCATTCAGATTTCCGACACGATTCAAAAAGCTCAGGTGTGTTTTCAGGATTTGTAGTGCTGGATCATGATGCTTCGCTTTGATGAAGACCGGATCTTCATTTTCTTCATCGGACAATAATTTTTGCAAAATATTTTCGCGACCCGAGTAGAGTGAGGGTATTTGTATAATGGATGAGTCTGGTTTTTTGGCTAATTCTCTTGCGAGATTAATCGCGTCTACCAACCCGCCCAACTTATCAACGAGTCCCACCTCTTTGGCGTTCACTCCCAACCAAACGCGGCCTTGGGCAATTTCATGCACTTGTGAGAGTTCTATTTTTCGACCTTCGGATACCACGTTCAGAAAATCTTCATAAACTTGGTCGACCATTTTTTGAACAATCGCCATCTCTTCAGCGGTGGCCGTGCGATGGCTTGAAAATAAATCAGAGTAGCGCGAAGTTTTAACGCCATCGGTCCCCAAGTTGATTTTCTTGGCTAATTCTTGATAATTAAAATGCAGTCCGAAGACCCCAATAGACCCCGTGATCGTGACAGGATTCGCCATAATTCTATTTCCTCTTGCGGCGATGTAGTAGCCTCCGCTGGCGGCTACATCACCCATCGATACTACGACAGGAATACCACTCTGTTTAAGCAAGCCCACTTCGCGGGCGACGACATCACTCGCAAACGCCGAGCCACCTGGACTGTTAATTCTTAAAACGACTGCTTTAATGGATTTGTCGCCCCGTAAATCACGTAAATTTCTCGCCAGTCGATCGCCCCCCACGTTGTCATTATCACCCCAGCCATCAACGATTTCACCTTCGGCGTAAATCACCGCAATCTTCCCATCGCCCGACGAAAAATTAACCTTACTGGCATATTTAGTAAGCGAAATTTGTCGGAAGGATTGGCCATGCTCATCGGCGGCTGCTCCGAGCGAACAGATTTTAGTCACCAGCTGATCGCGCTGACAAAGTTCATCCACGAGTTTAATTTTTAGGGCCAGATCAGGTGTGAACACCCCGCCAGAATTAGCGATTCGGTTTAGGCTAACGCTCGACAACTTTCTTGATTCACCGATATCGGCCACAATTTTTTTCCAAGCACCGCCGAGTAGTAACTCAGTTTGCTCGCGGTCGGATTCGCCCATTTTATCGCTTAAAAATGGTTCTACTGCAGATTTATATTTACCCACTTTAGTTACTTGTACGCCCACCCCAAGAGATTTTAAGCTTTCTCCGATATACGGGCTGTAGCGCGCGAGTCCTTTAAATTCAACTTCTCCCGCAGGGTGGGCGTAAATTTTATCCGCCACACTGGCTAAATAGTACTCTTGCTGTGATCCATTCTCAATCCACGCGATTACCGGTTTTTTTGATTTTTTAAATTCCTTAATCGCTTGGCGGAGTTCGTTAAGCTGGACCAGTCCGGCATCGGTTTCTCCGGCAATGAGCAGGCCTACAATATTTTTATCTTTTGCCGCCTGTTTGACGGCTTCGATAGCACGTAATAAATCTACCTCCGGAGCTTTTTGACTTTCCAGCAGAATGGATAAACCAGGACTACCGTGCTGTGGGGTGTCGTTAATGAGCATACCGTTGCCGATAACCAACATGGTTTTCGCTTTTACGGAAACGCCTGGCGCTTCATGGTTACTCGCGGCACTGATTAACCCGATAATTAAAACAAAAAATAAAAAGCAGGCCAGTGCCCCCGCAATAAACGTACCTAGGACTGAGGCTAGGAGCGCTTTAAAAAATTCTTTCATCAGAGTATTTATAGAAAAGTTAGGCTAAGTGAGTACTTTGGTCGACTGTGCAAGAATCGCCAATCAAATTGACATTATTCCCAGCGTTTCGGCTCGATTTTTTCTCTGTTCGGTGAACTCTCTTGGCTATGTCCGACCCGACTCAAGATCCTAGCGCTGGTACTGCCCGTAAGGCCCTGGCGATTAATCTCGATCGCTCGGCTTACGGCGTTTTTGCCGAGATCGGTGCCGGACAAGAAGTCGTTCGACACTTTTTTAAAGCCGGCGGTGCGTCGGGTACCGTCGCTAAAAGTATGTCGGCTTATGACATGCGCGTGAGTGACGCGATTTACGGCCACCCTAAGCGCTATGTTTCTCGTGAACGTCTCGAACAAATGATGAGTCACGAATACGGACTCCTCGTCGATCGCTTGGCTTCCGAGCGTGGAACCACCACCCGCTTCTTTGCTTTTGCTGATACCGTCGCCACCACGCCCCACGATGGCAAAGGGCAGGGGCACTCCTGGATGGGCATGCGTTTTGAGGATAAAGTGGGCGCTGCCCCCAGTGATATTGTTTTGCACCTACGCCTCTGGGATCGCGATGCCGGCCGTCAGCAAGACGCGCTTGGAGTGGTGGGCGTTAATTTAGTTCACGCCGCTTTAAACTCCCATCGTGACCTTAATATTTTTTTAAATAATTTAGTAGATGACGTAGGCTCGGGTCGCGTGGAAATAGATTTCATTCATTTTAGCGGCCCGGCGTTTAGTAACTTCGACACTCAGTCTGCTTTAATTCAACTCGTCCGACTTGGCCTTACGGACGCCGTGTTATTCGATGAGAAAGGCCAGTCGGCCGTGGCCAGCGAGTTTTTCTACAAGAAATCCATTCTCGTCGCCCGTGGAACTTTCCGTCCTATTTCATTAGTGAATGAGGATATGTTGGCCTGTGCCGAACGTTCCTTGGCAAAGACCCAAGAAAGTGTTTCCATTTTTGAAATGTGCGTCGGGCAAGAGTCGACCGACCTAAAAGAAATACTCGATCGTATCGCCCTCGTGAGCACCTTGGGCCGTCCTCTTTTAATTACCCGCCACCGTGGGTGGTATCGCTTGCCTGCTTACTTCCGTCTGTATACCGACGGCGAAATTACTCTCATCGCGGGTATGAATAACTTGGTAGATTTATTTAATCCACAGCACTACACGCACCTCGAGGGTGGAGTGTTGGAAGCTTGTGGTCGCCTCTTTAAGGAAAACGTGAAGGTGATGGTTTATCCTATGCGCGGTGATCAGTTAAGTCGTTTGGTCGAAGACCCCGTTGCCTGTCAGGTTTGTTTCCCGGAAACTTATCAAATCGAAGTCGACTCCGTGGTTACAGCAGCAGATGTCCAGGTGCGTCCCGCAGTGGCTGGATTATTTGAGCACTTAAGAACGAATGGATTTTTAGTGCCCCTTACCGGCGCCAGTCCCCAGGCTTTGGCTTGTCAGCCTCGAACCTTGGCCGAACGGATAGCAGCCGGAGTTGCCGGCTGGGAAAAAGAAGTGCCCGCCCCCGTTGCTAAAGAAATTACCCGCCGAAAACTTTGGAGTAAGTAATCAGTGACTTCATTAAGGTATTCTTGGGTTTGCAGGTTTGGATTTTCGACTTTATATAGGTCTGGTTAATGAGTTCCACTTCCACGTCTCTTCCTTCTGGTGCCGATACAGAATTAGCTCTGTCGGTGGAACGTGCTTATCGCGAAGTCATCGTACTCGATCGCCTAGGGGCAATTTGGTCGGTGATCCTTGCTAAATGTCTCTTAGCTCAATGGGCGATTAATGAATTTTCTATTCCCATCAGCGGACTGCGTTACATTTGGTTGCTCACCCTCTCGATGGCCGTGGTTGCCACGGGGCTTTACCTACGTGCTCATCAGTCCAAAATAAATTTTCTGCCCAATCAACGACGTGTCGGAACCGCCATTTTTGTAGGCATCTTAGTTTCATTGGGTTTTATTCTTTACGCGCACTTTGCCTTAAAACTTTTCTCAGCCATTACAGCAGCAGCGTTGACCTGTATGATGTTCGGTACCTGGTCATTTGCACGTGCCGCTCTGCGTAATGCCTATCCTCCTTTAGTGGGGGCATTGATTTGGTGGATTCTGGCTGGCTACGCATTAATCAGCAAAGACAACACTGCGTTGCTCTGGATTGGGCTAGGCATGCTCTTTGCTCAAGCCTTGCCCAGTTTTGCTTTGGCGCGCCGCACTGAGCAATCGCTTCGCGTTTAATTACTCGAGGTCAGCTTTTTTCGCGTTCAGACCGTTTAACATTAAAGTTAAGAACCGTTTCATCGCCGGCGTCATCACGCGTCCCTTGCGATGCAAAATCGCTAACGGCCGAGAAACGTGTCGGTCACGTAATTTTAACTTAACCAGCGTGCCTTGCTCGATTTCCTGACGGATGGTGCCCTCGGGAACCAAGGCGACCCCCGCATCGACTTCCACGGCACGCTTTAAGGTTTCGATATTATCAAACTCCATGGAAGGTTCCAGTTCGATACGTTGTTCTCGGAAGAATTGATCGAGCGCTTTACGCGTAGGAATATCTTGGTCAAAGCCGATGAAGCGACAGCCCTGTAGGTCGGCTAACTCAATTTCTTTTTTGCCCGCTAACTTGTGTTTAGGCGAACAGATGGCGACCAACTGATCTTCCATGAAAGGAATAATTTCTACTTGGCGATATTTTTGCGGGAAGGCGACTAGGCCAAAATCTGCCGTGCTAGAAAAAACATCCTCATAGACTAAATTGGATCGGCGATATTCGATCCGCACATTCACATGAGGAAATTCCTGCATGAAACGTTTTACGTAAGGCGGCAGTTCGTGCAGACCAATGGAGACAATTGTCGAAACATGCACCGTGCCACTCACCACTTTCCGCATTTCCTGCATCTCGCTCGAAACCTGTTCGTAACGATTTAAAATATCGCGCGCCGCTTCATAGAGACTGCGACCCTCCCGCGTTAAACGAAATTGTTTCTGGCTCCGATCCACAATGAGAACATTAAAATGCTTCTCCATCGAACGTAGCTGCTGACTCACGGCCGACTGCGTGATGTTATTCAACTTCGCTGCCTTGGAGAAACTTTCGTTGTCCACGAGGTCACGGAAAATCTTTAAGTTCTCAATTTGCATGAAGGTGGCTCAATCCACTATGATTAATAAATCTAATAGCAGGCCGTTTCAAGTGTAGATTTACTTATCGTGACCAGGTTTAACCTTATTCCCGCAAAGGGGATTGGAGGCGTTGACTCTACGCTTAATCTGCTTCCCATTGTCTCTCGTGGTTACCTACGAACAATTTGCCGCCAATTGTGATACCGTCCGCCAAAGGATAAAGTTAGCTTGTGACCAGTGTGGCCGGAATCCGTCGGAAGTCAGAATTTTACCGGTCACCAAAACCAACCCAGTGGAAGCGGCCTTGTATGCCTATCGCTATGGCATGCGATCAGTGAGTGAAAACAAAGTTCAAGAGGGTCAGGAAAAAAAACCGCTCGCGCCGGCTGATTTGCGCTGGGAATTTATCGGTCACCTGCAGTCCAATAAAGTTAAGCCTGCTTTAAAGATTTTTGATATTATTCAAACGGTCGACAGCGTAGATTTAATTTCGCGCATGGGACGGATTGCTGAGGAGCTTAATGTAAAACCAGAAATTTATTTTCAGGTGAACTCGGGTCATGATCCCGCAAAATACGGATGTGAAATTGAAGAGGCGCCTCAATTACTAGAAGCCGCATTGGCTCAGTCTGCCTTGCGCGTCGTCGGACTCATGGCCGTTCCACCGATTGAAGGGGGCATGGATTCAGCTAAGCGCACATTTGATAATTTAAGGATTTGTCGGGATGAATTAGAGGATAAATTTAAAGTAAAACTTCCTGAACTTTCGATGGGTATGAGTGGTGACATGGAAGCCGCGGTGAATGCCGGCTCAACTTGTGTACGTCTCGGTTCATCTCTTTACGGTCCCCGCATCCAGAAATGATTAGCCGCCTCTCCATTCGTGATTTAGCCCTGATGGATCGGACGTCGCTCGACCTCGGCAAGGGTTTCACGGTGGTGACCGGCGAAACGGGCGCTGGTAAATCAGTCCTCCTCGGTGCCTTTTCCTTATTAGCCGGCAACCGCGCTGGTAAGACCATCGTGCGCAAAGACGCTGAAGAATGTCTCGTGGAAGCCGAACTCGATGTGGGTAACGACAAGCGATTCATCCAAGTATTAGAAGAGCTCGACCTACCTGCCTGCGATGAAGGACTCTTATTAATCAAAAGAACGGTCCATGTTTCGAAGGCTGGACGTATTACCGTTAACGGCGGGGCGGCCACTTTAGCCCAATTGCAGAAGCTCGGTGAACTGTGGATCGATTTTCATGGTCCCGGCGAACCGCAAAAACTCATGCGTGCCGATACGCAGTTAGGCATGTTGGATCTTTATGCGGGCGTTGAAGAGTCGCTGAATCGTTATCGCGAAGTCTGGAAACGCCGCCAGGAGATTTTAAAATCAATTCATGAAATGTCTTCGGCGGAAAAATTGTCTGAAGACGAAATTACTTTTTTAAAGTCCCAGATCGAAAATTTAGAATCCTTAGATTTAACCGATGAAGCTGTTCAGAAGTTAGAACGTGAACATGCTCGCTCGACGCGCGCTCAAGAGCTATCGCAATTATTCGGTCAGATGGATGCGGCTTTGGGTTCGGAGGGTATTGCCCAAGACCTCCCTAAGATTCTTAAAGTCGCCCAATCGATTGCGCGGATTGATGCCGACGCGGACGCGTTGGCTCAGCGCTTACAGGGCTTGGCCGCTGAGGCCGATGATATCCGGGCTGATTTTGCACGTCTGGCCCGTGGTCTCTCTGCTGATGAATCGGAAATCGAAAACTTAGACACGAAAATGAATTTATGGTTAGAGTTTCGTCGTAAATATGGCCCCACCGTTGAATCGGTTCGATTGAAACGCGATAGCTTAAAGAATCGCTTAATGTCTCAGGGCGATATCGAAGCGCGCGTCGAAAAACTTAAAGGAGAGGCCGCCCGTGATGAAAAAGAGTTAAAGAAGTTAGCCGATAGCTTGCACGCGACTCGAGTTAAAGCCGCCGAAAAGTTAGCTGCGACCGCTAAGAAAATGTTAGGCTCTCTCGGATTTAAGAAAGCAGATTTAAAAATTGATGTCGCCGCAGCAGAACTCGGACCCATGGGTGCGGATCGCGTTCAATTTCAATTCTGCGCCAACGCGGGCCAGGATTTGCTTCCCTTAGACCAAATCGCTTCGAGCGGTGAAGCGGCTCGAGTTATGTTAGCTCTAAAGACCGTACTCGCCGCCGTTGATAATACACCCGTTCTGGTATTCGATGAAGTAGACGCTAATGTAGGTGGAGAAATTGGTGCACAAGTGGGACGTGAACTCGCTGCGTTAGGTAAGAAGCACCAAGTTTTCTGCGTGACTCACTTGCCGCAGGTTGCTGCATTAGGACATGCCCATTTGGTTGTGACAAAAACACAGGACGATCGTTCGACCTCTGTGGTGATTGAGCCAGTTCATACCAAGAAAAAAGACCGTGAATTGGAAATTGCTCGTATGTTGGGAGATCGCACGAGCAAGGTCGCCCTTACGCACGCCCGCGAGTTACTTGATTCCGCCGAGTAATTTATTTTTTGATAAAGCGATCAAGCTTTAGTCGCTGAATTACCTTTAAGCCAATCGCTGCAGCCCAGGGCTTAGGTAAGCGGGCGCTGAACATCCCCAATAATTTATTTTTCCATCCGGTAATTACCTGCGGCTTGTTTTTCGCCATCGCCTGCAAGGCCTCATCCGCACATTCGTCGGCCGTTTGTCCACCCAGCCCCGTTGAACTAATGAACCCAGCAGCTTTAGAAAAATTGGTTGAAACTGGACCAGGACAAATCGCGACACTGCGGACTCCGTATTTCTTCATTTCTGCATCAAGCGCTATACTCCAATGAAGGAGAAACGCTTTAGTGGCCGCGTAGGTAGACATGAGCGGGGTAGGTTGATAGCCCGCTAGGGACGCTACATTGGCGATTTGGCCTCCGCGTGATTTTAATTTTTCAATCAATAAGCCAGTCAGGTAAACGGGTGCCGATGTATTAAGCTCTACCATCTTCATCGTGTGCTCCAAATGAGGTGAGGGGAACTCGCCGTAGGCCCCTATTCCACTATTATTAATTAATAGAATAGTACCCTGTTCTGGCATTAGTTTTTGTAATTCAGCAACAACGGACTTAATTTCAAGGGATTGAGAGAGGTCGCAGGTAAGATGAGTAAAGTTCAAAGCATTCGAAACCTCTTGGGGGGGCGTACGAGATAGGTTGAACACGGCGGCGGCGGTGCTAGACTTTTCTATACGCGAAAGGAGTGCGCGTCCGATACCCGAAGAAGATCCCGTGATGATGATACATGAAAATGACATCAAGAAATTATCTATGGATTTTTTAGGGGACATGGTGCGTAGCTTTTCGTTTATCCAAACCCCAATAAATAAATGAGCAACACAGCAATCGTCATCTCGGGTGTTCATCTAGAACTCACCGAGGCCCTCAAAGAAACCGTGCGTACCAAAGTTGAAAAACTTCTACGTCACAATGACCGCATCGTGAAAGTGTTCGTGGAATTGGTTTTTAATCACACCCGAGATCATGCGCGAGAGTTTGGCGCGCAGATTCGTCTGGAACTACCGGGGCCCGATATTGTCGTGCGCGAAGAGTCCGAAGACCTTTATAAATCTATCGATATCTTGATCGATAAAGTGGACCGTCAATTACGCCGCCGTCATCGCCTCGAAAAAGAAAAGCGGAATCATCCAGGCCCGACCGACTTGGGGTCGCTGGGCAGAAATTCATAAGCTCGAGTGCAGTCCCACTAAAGACCCCTAGTTCATAGCCTAGGGGTTTTTATTTTATACACTTGTTTTCTCGCCCAAGCTGGGGGGTTGGTTCTAGGGTGGGGTTATGCGGATTTATTTCATGGGCATTTGTGGTACTGCCATGGGCAATGCGGCATTATTAATGCGCGCCCTTGGACATGAGGTGATGGGTTCGGATGCGGGTATTTATCCACCCATGTCGAATCACTTGAAAAATGCCGGCATCGAAATTCTGGAAGGTTGGAACGCCGACCGCCTAGCCAAGTTGAGTCCCCATTTAGTCGTCGTTGGCAATGTCGCTTCGCGCGGGCACCCCGAAGTCGAATACCTCTTACAGTCGTCGCAAAATTATATTTCCCTGCCGCAACTCCTTCGCAGTCACTTACTGAATGATCGAAAGAATATCGTCATCGCCGGCACTCACGGAAAAACTACGACCACCTGCTTGGCGGCATTCTTACTTAAGGAGGCCAATACTCATCCCGGTTGGTTGGTCGGAGGGGTGCCGCGTGATTTGCCCGACAGCGCCTTCATCGGTCAAAGCGCGGGTCCGTTTGTAATCGAGGGCGATGAGTATGACTCCGCCTTTTTCGACAAACGTAGTAAATTCATTCAGTACCTACCTCATATTTTAGCTATTAATAATATCGAATTCGACCACGCTGATATTTTCCGCGACTTAGAAGATGTTTTACGCACCTTTTCACACGGCCTGCGTGTGGTGCCAGGTAATGGCGTCATCGTGGCAAATGGTGATGATGTTAATGTCATGAATTTGTTGAATAAAGTGACTTGGGCTCCCGTGGTGAAAGTGGGCGTGGGTGAAAACAACGAAGTTCAAATCAGGAATTTCTCTGAATCCTCTACTGGCTCAACCTTTTCAATCTTTTGGAAGGGTGCACTCTGGGCTAAAATAGAATGGTCGTTAACGGGATTATTTAATGCCCGTAATGCCGCCATCGCCGCAGCCTCTGCCGGTCTATTTCTAAATTCGCAAAATCCTACGCAGCTAAAACTCGATTCCCTTAAAAAGTTTAAAGGTGTGATGCGCCGCCAAGAGGTTTTAATCGAGAATAAGAACTTAGTTTGTATCGAGGACTTTGGTCATCACCCCACCGCCATTCATTGTACGCTAGAGTCGCTGCGCAATCGTTATCCAGCCTTTGAATTGGTTGCCTGTTTTGAGCCACGGAGTAACACCGCGGCTCGCAAGGTCATGCAGGATAGTTTTGGCGAAGCTTTAGCTTTAGCAGACGCCATTTATTTACCGCCCGCCCATCGGGCCGACAAGTTAGGAGCCGACAGTTTTGATACCGCCGGTACTGCCCAAACATTACAGCAAAAAGGCCGCCAGGCCTGGGCCTGTGATTCCCCTGAAAGCCTTTTAACGAAATTGATTTCGGATTGTCGCTCAGCGACTAAGCCGAGACTCGTCATCTTTTTTTCCAATGGATCGTTTGGCGGAATTATCCAGAAGTTTGCTCAGACGTTTAAGCAAAACTGATTAGGTTAGGCCTAAGAGTTTTTTCGCCTGAATTTCATCTTTGGCAATCTGGGCTTTTAAATCGTCCAGCGATTCAAATTTTTTCTCTCCGCGAATTCGATAAAGCCAACGAACGCGTATGGTGTCTCCAGCTTGTGGAAGGGTGCCGCTGACTTTTAAAAGGTGAGATTCGAGTAGTGGTTTAACTGGATCCTTTTCAACGGTTGGGCGAACTCCCCAGTTGGCGACAGCGGGCTCCGCGATGCCCTCAGCGCCAATACATTCAACGGCATAAACCCCAAAGGCTGGTTGCAGTTCGGGACTCCATGCCATGTTTAAAGTCGGATACCCAATCGTCCTTCCGAGTTTCTGTCCTTCAATTAAAACACCTTCGGCTTCGTACGGTCGAAGGAGTAGGCGATTGGCTAATTCAATGTTTCCGTCGATGAGTGCACCGCGAATACGCGAGCTGCTCACCGAGTCGCCTTCGAATTCCACGGCGGGGCAACTATGCACCGAAAGCCCGAGCGCTTTAGCGTCATGCACTAATCGTTCTGCGTTGCCCTGTCGATTTTGTCCGTAATGAAAATTATTTCCAATATGAATACTGCGCAGATTTTTGAACTGGTGCATCAGCCAGGCAGGAAAATCCTGAGCTAAGATTGCGGCGTATTGAGCGTTAAAGGTTTGATGGTGGATAAACTGGGCACCGGCCTCGGTGAGACGTTCGTCTTTTTGTGCGCGCGTGAAAAGCAGTGGGACTGGTTTATCGGGACGGAGAATGCGACTAGGATGCGGATCAAAAGTCATCACTCCCACTAAGCCACCATCGCGCCGAGCTTGCTCACGAGCCGAATGTAAAACGGTACGATGACCTAGGTGCACTCCATCGAAGGCACCAATCGCTAAATGGAGGGGAGGGTGTTGACTCATCCTAAGGCAATGCTGGGTACGACTTCATTCACAGGAATCAAACACTCCCGTAATTGTTGCGCATTCATCGCGCCTAATTGTTCCAGAGTTTTTCCGCGTTCGATGCTGAGATTTCCGGAATGCGTCCGACGTAACATCGAGAGGTGGGCCCCCGACCCGAGTTTCTTGCCTAAATCGAAGGCCAAGGTTCGGATGTAAGTACCTTTAGTACATTGTACTTTAAAAGTGAATTTGGGACTCACCCAGCTTTGTAATTCTAACAGATTGATGCGAATGAACCGCGGCTCGCGTTCGACTTCGATTCCCTTGCGGGCTAATTCATAAAGTTTTTTACCACCGATTTTTTTAGCCGAATACATCGGTGGAGTTTGATACTGATCGCCCAACATCGATTTTAACGTTTCGGCAATTTGGGTTTCTGAAAGGGGTGGCACGGGCTGAGTTTCGGTAATCTCGCCATCGGCGTCTTGGCTATCAGTCGTTACTCCCAACGTAGCTTCGCCTAGGTATTCTTTTTCCTGCGACATTAAATATTGCGATGCCTTGGTCGCTTTACCAACCAACATGATTAGTAGTCCAGTAGCCATGGGGTCGAGGGTGCCAGCATGTCCTACGCGGCGGGTTTGATAGAGGTGACGGATTTTATCTACGACATCGTGTGATGTGATACCTTGTGGTTTATCGACCACTAAGATTCCTTCAGGCTCCGAGAGGGAAGGGTTCATGCGCGCGTTTGTTCGCGGTAGTGGGCGATGATGATATCGAGAATACGCTGACGATCATTCTGTAACGTGCAGCCAATCATATTAAAGCCCGCTGCGAGAATGTGTCCGCCCCCGTTGAGCTTTGCGGCAAGTAAATCGAGACGCAGTTGGGGGTCACGTCCGCGTAAACTTCCCCGAATGCCATCTTTGCCTTCTTCGAAGAGTACCGCGATGTCTACGCCTACTACGGAACGAGGAAACTCTACGAGTCCTTCTTTATCTTCTTTGGTTGTTCCGGTTGCCGCATAGTCCACTTGTGTAATTTCACCCGAACAAATTTTTCCATTTTCATGAAAGAGTATGGAATTTAAAAATCGTTTGGTGAGTTCTAGTTTTCCCCGGCTCTCTTGTTCGAAGATGTAAAAATTAGCCTCTTCGGGTTTAGCACCGCGTTTGATTAACTCGGCGGCAATCTCGAGTACGCTAGCGGTAACACTCGCATAGCAAAATCTTCCCGTGTCGGTGATGATTCCAAGGTGTAATGATTTCGCCGTCGCTTCATCGCAGTGGAGTCCGTGCTTAAGTGCGCCGTACGCCAAGATGTGGCAAGTGGCGGCGGCCTCTTTGACTACGATATTCATTTTAGCGTAATCGGGGTTGGAGGAGTGGTGATCGATATTTGCGAGAATCTGATTATTAAACTTAGCGAGTAATTCTGTCCCTATTCTTGTCGCATCGGCACAGTCCACGGCGATGGCTTGGCGCCCATCGGCCGTGTATTGGTCGGCGGTTAAGAATTTAATTCCTTGGGTGTAGGTGTTTAGATTGGTCGGTACTCGATCGCGGTTAACACAGAGGGCGTCTACGCCTTCCGCCAGGAGTATGCGACACAGGGCACTCTGTGAGCCAATACAGTCCCCATCGGGCCTCATATGGCCCAATACGGCCACTTTTTGACCCCTCAGGCTGGTAACTAGCTCTTTGAGAGCCGCGCCGGCTAATTGCATGCTTATTGCCATAATTATTAGGAGTATACAAACCACCGACTCGGCCCCGAGGCAAAGGCAAAAGAACGGGTTATTTACAAAATAGGAGGAACGCTTGATGGAAGGTCCAGACTGGGCATACTATCTGCTTAATACTCCACATGGATAAGGATAAAAACCAAAACTTCACTCCCCGCGCCCGCAAGGTCGTGGAACTCGCGCGCAGCGAAGCTCGCCGCTTTAATCATAATTACGTCGGTACCGAACACATCCTTCTTGGTCTGATTAAATTAGGCGAAGGCGTCGCCGTTAATGTTCTTGGTCGGATGGGTCTCGATTTAAAAACAGTGCGCACCGCTGTTGAAAAACAAGTCGGCCCTGGACCCGAAGAAGCGAAAGCTCCCGAAACTATTCCACTCACGCCACGTGTCCAAAAGGTGATGGCTCATGCGATTGCTGAAGGTCGTACACTGGGTCATGCCTATGTGGGCACTGAACATATTTTATTGGGCCTGCTTAAAGAAGGCGAAGGCGTCGCAGCCCGCGTACTCCAAGCGTTGAATGTTGATTTAGAACGTTGCCGTAAAGAAATTCTTGCGGACATCGAACCTAATGCGTCGGGTGACGCTGATAAACCTTCCACTCCAGAGAGTATGTCGGATGAACCAGGGGATGACACCCCGCCTCCCTCGCGCCGTTCCTCTGAAGATAATGCTAATCGTCCAGGTCGCGGAGAGCGTTTGTCTTTATTAAAAACTTTTGGCCGCGATCTTACCGAGCTCGCTCGCGCTGGAGATTTAGATCCCGTTATCGGACGCAAAGAAGAAATTCGTCGCGTCGTGCAAATTCTTTGCCGCCGTACCAAGAATAATCCTGTGCTTATTGGTGAAGCCGGGGTGGGTAAAACTGCGATCGTCGAAGGCCTCGCTCAAGAAATTGCGTCGGGTATCGTTCCCGAAATTTTACTCGATCGTAAAGTCATTACGCTCGACCTCGCCTTGATAGTCGCAGGTACCAAGTATCGCGGACAGTTTGAAGAACGCATCAAAGGTATCATGGATGAAATCAAGCGTGCGAAAAACATCATCCTCTTTATCGATGAAATGCACACCATCGTCGGTGCGGGTGCGGCCGAAGGTGCCATGGATGCTTCTAATATTTTAAAGCCGGCATTATCGCGCGGTGAAATCCAGTGCGTCGGTGCGACCACTTTATCAGAATATCGTAAACATATCGAAAAAGATGCGGCACTCGAACGCCGCTTCCAACCGGTTAAGGTCTACGATCCTTCGCCCGAAGATGCCGTACTTATTTTAAAAGGTATCCGTCACAAATACGAAGAGCACCATAAGTGTGAATATACCGACGCTGCTATTGAAGCCGCCGTCCGTCTCTCGCATCGCTATATCACCTCACGTCACTTGCCCGATAAGGCAATCGACGTGATGGATGAAGCCGGTGCGCGTGCCCGTATTCGTTCACTGAATTTACCTCCCGAACTCGATAAGGCCCAAGCCGATATTGATGCGGTCGTGGTGCAAAAAGAAGAAGCCTCGCGCCAACAAAAGTTTGAAGAAGCTGCTAATCTCCGCGACACCGAGAAAAAACTCCGCGCCAAACGCGAGAAGATGCTCGAAGAGTGGAAGAAGAAACGCGACGAAAAGAAAATCATCGTGGGTGAAGATGAAATGCTGCACATCGTGGCCGACTGGACGGGCGTTCCGCTTAATCGTATGGAAAGTAAAGAGTCCAAGAAGCTACTCGAACTCGAAGTCGACTTACAGGGCAGTGTTATCGGACAAGACCGCGCCTGCGAAGTCGTAGCTCGTGCCCTCCGTCGCTCCCGTGCGGATTTAAAAGATCCCCGTCGCCCGATTGGTTCCTTTTTATTCCTCGGTCCAACCGGTGTGGGTAAAACCTTACTCGCTCGCACTCTCGCTGAACGTATGTTCGGTGAAAAAGAAGCGGTCATTCAGATCGATATGTCTGAGTACATGGAAAAGTTTACCGTTTCGCGACTCATCGGCTCTCCTCCCGGTTATGTCGGACATGATGAAGGTGGACAACTCACCGAACTCGTTCGCCGCAAGCCCTACTCCGTCGTGCTCTTCGACGAAATTGAGAAGGCTCACCCTGATGTGATTCAATTGCTATTACAGGCACTCGAAGATGGTCGCTTAACCGACTCGCTCGGCCGCGTAGTCGATTTCCGTAATACGATTATTATTATGACCTCAAACGTCGGGGCAGACGTTTTACAACGCAACAACTCCGTCGGCTTTGATGTCGGCGTCAGCACCACGCGCGATTACGAAAAACTTAAAGACCGCATTATGGAAGAAACCAAGCGCGCCTTTAAGCCAGAGTTCTTAAATCGTCTGACTGACATTGTGATTTTCCAACAGCTCGCGAAGGAGCACATGACGAAGATTGTGGATATCGAAGTCGCTAAAGTCGCCAAACGTCTGCTCGATCTCGGTGTTAAGTTGGTCGTGAATGAAGCAGCTCGTGGCTACCTCGTCGATAATGGCTGGGATGAAAAATATGGTGCCCGCCCACTGCGTCGTGCCGTCGAACGTTTACTGGAAGATCCTCTCGCTGAATCTATTTTACGTAATGATTACCACAAAGAAGAGCCCGTCGTAGTGAGTGTTGGAGAGAAGGGCTTGGTCTTTACGCAAAAGAAATCAGGCGAAATTTCTGGGACGTAATCCATGTCGTCACGTACCGTCATCGCAGGGCTGATGGGCGCTACCGCCGTCGCCCTGGGGGCGTTTGGTGCTCATGGATTGAAGCTAACCCTCCAACAAATTCCGGATGCTGCCGGTTGGTGGAATACGGCGACGCAGTATTTAATGATTCACGCGGTTGCCGTCGGTGCGATAAAATCAACGCGTTCAGCTTATCTCTGGATGGGTGGATCCCTTATTTTTTCTGCAACGCTCTATGCGATGGCGCTGGGTGGACCGAAGTGGCTGGGTGCAATCACGCCCATCGGCGGTACATTATTAATCGGTGGTTGGTTGCTATTGATTTTCGTAAAAGAGTCCCGACCTGAGTAAGTTGAATTTAAGATAAATAAAAAACCCGCAGTTTTTACTGCGGGTTTTTTATTTAGAGAGAAATTTCTACTAATTAGTCTTTCTTCTCTTTCTTCTTCTTCATTTTGTCGTCCGAGCATTCATCATCATCGTCGTCGTCATCATCCGATGAACAAGTTTTACAGCACTGTGAGCATTCGCTTTGGCGGTCTTTTTGCTTACAGCATTTTTTGTAACAGATGCCTTTGAGTACTAAAGCTCCGATGGCGAGTACGGCGAGAATAACGCCGACGACGATTAAGATTTTTTTGAGCAAGGGATTCATAGTTTATTTTTAGTTAAGTAGGGTACTCCTATTTAAACACTGGCACGAGAGGGAAGTTTAGCTTTTCTGCGAATGCAGACTGCGGCGAGTGATAAGGCTCCTAAAACCAGACCATACGTCGAGGGTTCGGGTATTTCTGATTGTCCCAAAGCTGAGAGTTCCCAGCCAATGGCGTCCATGACCAGAAGGTCATTTTTAGAAACCACCAGTTTTTGTCCGTAATCGGCGGTCGGTGCCATCATGCCCAGATTCCCTGTTAGGTAAAAGTGTGAGGCTTGTTGTCCGTTGCCGATATTAGCTCCGAGAGACATCGGAATGGCTACGCCGTTGATATAAGTGAATTTCGCTACAGGACCTGCGGAAACATCGGAGATACCGAGTGCAAAACTCGATGCGGAATAACGCATGAAATCCATCGGCAAATTCAGAAAGTCTACAGCATTACCGCCATAAGTATCAACGTTATCGACGATACTTATGAAACCAAGCACATGACCAATTTCATGGGCCGCTACGCCAACAAAATCCATTTGATTATAAGTGATGCCGTTGGATCGATTGTAATCAAAAGCAAACCCAGTATTAAATTGAATCTGAGCATCTAAACCTGCGTTGGTTGCGGACAATAAACCCAATGCCTTTGCATTGCCGCCATTAATAAAAATCTTCGACTGTGTATCTACCCAGGTCGCATACGGGTCGGTTCCTGGAGTGTCGTTGGTTTGATTGATTAACCGCGTGTATGAATTGCCCGTGGGTAGGGTGGCGAGAAAGGCCGCATCGGTTGTGCTCGTCGCTTTTTGTACGACCGTGGTTCTGAAGTCTGAATATGAGGCATCATACCACGCGGAACCCGCTTGCCCGATGATGTTCGATGAAAGAGTGACCATCCCTACTTTAATATTAATGGTGACGTTACTGCTAATTCGACTTTCCCAAATTCCGGCAGCTTCCGAAAATCCGTTGCGCTGATCGGCGTTTAAGGGCGCAGCGGCATCTTCAATTAAATTAATATATAAAGCTGAAGCCTCTGCACTCAGTAAACACGCACCAACGAGAAAGATTTGTGTGAGGGGCTTCACACCTTCTTAATAATTATACTTTTTTAAAAAATCAACCCTACTGGATTAAATTTAAGCCTTAAACTTATTCAAAGGAGGGAATAACCCCATCTTTTTCCAGCTTCAGGAATAACTCGCGACTGAACCAGGCGTCATTGGCTGCGTATTTAATTTGTTCTTTGGAGAGTTCACGCTCCCAGTGGCTGGTCTGAATTTTCTTAGACTTCTTCATTTGAAATCCTAAGTAGTGAGCTGCGAGTGCACGTAAGCCAGTATTTTCAACGCCTGCTTTTTTGGTGAAGTCTGCGATGTCGATAAAACCGGGAGCATCAAAGGGTGCACGCGTTTGCAAATGGCGAACGTCATCACGAACCGCTACACCCACCTTGGCTTTGCGAGGGTGACACAGAAGAGGAAAGGTCAGGGGGACTCCACCGCAAACATCGAGACGGAAGACAAATATCCGATCCTCACCGGCGAGTTGCAGAACGGAAGGAAGATAGGTGATACCTCGGGTGTGCGAGGGACGGGTCTCGGTATCAAACCCCAGCACGCGCTCTTTGTAGAGGAACTGGATCGCCCGTTCGGCATCTCGTTCGTTCTCAATTAACTCAATCGGACCATCCCATTGTCTGACCGGTAAAGTCTCGATAAATTCCTTTTCCACGCGATGCCCACCGCGTTGGGCAGGGGGGAGGGCATTTTCTGCTTCTTCTGGACTATCGTCGGATTCTTCCACGAGTATTGAAGGAAAGGTCTGTGAGTATCTTGGCAACCCGAGATTGTCGCTAGCGGGAAAATAGCGTTGACCGTGCAAGCGGGCGGAGGTTTGTTTAAGGCTTCAATTAATGGGGCCTTAGCTCAGTTGGTAGAGCGCTTGCATGGCATGCAAGAGGTCGTCGGTTCAAGCCCGATAGGCTCCACCACTTTCACGACTGACCTTCTTAACCGAGGGTCGGTCTAGTTTTTTATCGCTGAACGATAAAACAAAAAAGCCGCAGGGTCTGCGGCTTTTCAGTGTATTTAACTTCGCTAGATTATTTAGCAGTTTTGGCGATAAACTTAGGCAGTAAGTATTCCGCACAAGAATCTAAAGAGGCGAGTTGAACGTAATCAGCCTCAGGTACTTCGATACCATGCTTTTTGCGAAGTTCCATCACGATATCGAGGAAGTCCATCGAATCGAGTGAGAGCTGATCGCGTAGACGTACTTCTGATTTAACCAAAGTTAAATCCTCGTCGGGGGCAATGTCGGCAATGATGTCTAATACGACCTTTTTAATATATTCCTTTGTCATTTGTGTAATGATTGTTTCAACCGTTCCTCACCGTTCACGCAACCCCATATTTCTTAATGATGAGGGCTGAATTGATACCCAACATACCGAAGGAATTGTTCAAAATAACGTTAATTTGAGGCACTTTTAGGGGTTTATTCACGACTAGGCCGGGAACCGAGCACTCCGGGTCAAGCTCATCGATGTTAATCGTAGGGTGAACCCAGCCATCATTGAACGAAGGAAGGTTACCCGCCAGCTCCAGGGCACCCGCCGCGCCCATGCAGTGACCGATGAAGCTCTTTGTATTATTAATATGAGTGTCGGGGCAGTCCTTAAATACTTCTCGGATGGCGATGCATTCTTGGATGTCGCCCATCGCAGTTGCTGTGGCGTGCGTGGAAACGATACCGATATCCGACGCTTTTAAATGAGCGCGTTGCAATGCCATGCGCATACATTGGGCTTGGCGTTCAGGGTTGGGTAAGACGGCATCGGTGGCGTCGGAATTAATACACCAGCCGGCAATCTCGCCGATAATTTTGGCGCCGCGTGCTAGCGCATCATCCAATCTTTCGAGAGTGTAAATGGCACCGCCTTCAGAAATCACAATACCGTTACGGTTTTTATCAAAGGGTCGGGACGCTTTATTGGGATCGGTGTGAGAGCCCAAGGCTCCTTGATTTTTGAATCCGGCAAAAATTCCAAACGTGTGAATCGACTCGGAAACACCGCCCGCAAACGCGAAATCTACTTCGCCCAATTGAAGCATTTGGGCCGCTTGAATCAGCCCTGCATTACCTGCAGCACACGCCGCCCCAATGGTGTAGTGAGGGCCCGTAATGCCCATGTTCATGGTCACTTCACCCGCTGGATTATTAGCGACCGTGCGCGGGTTGTGATGGTGCGTCCAATATTTGGTGTCGTTACCAAACTGCGAAAGATTGTGAATTTCATTTTCGGTTTCGACATTACCATGTTCGGTAATTCCGAGATAAACGCCGACGCGCGACTTATCGAAAGTCTCCCAATTGATGCCACAGTCAGCCAAAGCTTCCCGTGCACAATAAATAGAAACCGACCCCACGCGGGTCCCGTTGCGAATCTCTTTTCTCTTTTGATATTTAGTAGTGTCGAAATCGCAAACCCCAGCTGGGTGGCGACCCATGTGGCGGACGTCGATTTCCGCGATGCGCGATTTGCCAGCTAGGAGATTGGCACGGAATTCCTCAAGGCTGTTACCATTAGGTGCGGTAAGGCCAATTCCAGTGATAACGATGCGGCTTGGGGAGGGCATTGGGCGAACTTCCATCAAGCCATTGACGGGCTTGATGTCAAACCTGCCAATGTCTTCCCCTTGCAAAGTCCGACTTCACTGTTTCTATGGTTATTCGATGTCGAAACCCTTGGAGTGTTCAGTGTGTGGCGTAATTGCTACGGTTCATCTTACCCAAATCATCCAAGGTAAGGTCAGTAAAATCCATTATTGTGAAGCCTGCGCCAACAAGGGCGGAGCAGGTGACCCTGCTTTCTTTGAACTGCAAAAGTTAGCGCAAGCCACCACCCTAAAACCAGCAATCGTCTGCCCGGTCTGTAAATTTACCGATATCGATTTTCGACGCTTGGGCCGCCTGGGTTGTCCTTCCTGTTGGGATGTTTTTGCCGCCCCCTTAGATCAATTACTGAATTCGGTACAACATGACTCGCAACATATGGGTCGCGTTCCCGTGGGCGAACTTTCCTTTAACCAAATTCGTAAACAAATCTCGACCGCCCAGACGGAGATGAATCACGCGATAAAATCGGAGAACTATGAAAAGGCAGCGCAGTTGCGCGACGAAATCGCAAAATTAAAAACCCAAATTCCCACCGAATAATTTCATGTCCGTTAAAGATATTTTATCCGCTGAAAACGAATTAACTCACCTCTTGGGCGCCCAACAGGCAGTAGTTTTGAGCACGCGTGTCCGTCTCGCTCGTAATTTACAAAATCACCCTTTTCCGGGATGGGCTAAAGAAGCTCAACGCAAAGAAATTACGGATAAATGTATTAAAGCTTTAACGCAGTTAACTCGATTTAAGAAGGCTCATATTTTTAAAATGAGCGAACTGACTGACTTGGAGCGCACCGTTTTAGTCGAGCGCCACTTGGTCTCGAAAGAACTCATTACCGGGAAAAGTGGAGCCGCCGTCATTAGTCGCGACCAGACTTGCTCAGTGATGGTAAACGAAGAAGACCATCTGCGCATTCAGGTAGTTAAAGCGGGTTGGCATTTACGCAGTACTTGGAATATCGCGGAGCAGTTAGACGACGCTTTAGGCTCCTCATTGGAAATCGCTTTCTCCGAAAAACTCGGCTTCTTGACCGCTTGTCCGACCAACGTGGGCACGGGTTTAAGAGTTTCAGCGATGGTACATTTACCCGGACTTTGCTTAGCGGGACACATCGAAAAAGTTTCTCGAGCGCTCGGACAAGATGGCCTCGCCGTGCGCGGCTGGCTTGGTGAAGGCACCGAAGCTTTAGGAAACATCTTCCAAATTTCTAATCAGCAAACGCTCGGACTTTCTGAAGAGGTGATTATGAAACATCTTGGCAACTGGATTAAAAATCTAGTCGAACAAGAGTGGAACGCGCGCCGAAAATTAGCCGAAGAAGAGGGCCCACGTTTCACCGATCGTCTGGCACGTTCCTTGGCCGTTTTACGCTCCGCCCATTTACTCACCAGCGTTGAATCGATGAATATGCTTTCGCATTTACGCATGGCGTGTGATTTAGGCTATCTACCTGAAACGAGCCGACACCTCATTGATCGTCTCATCATTGAGGGCCAACCGGCTCACATCCAGGCTCGTCATGGGAAAGACCTCGATAGCGATGGACGTGATCGTTCTCGCGCTATCGCAGTACGCGAAGCCTTGGCTGGTTTGCCTGAGATTACTGAGCCTTCGGCTTAAGCGTCTTTATTTTTCTTAAGGTCTTCGCGCGATAGATCATCGAGCATCGCCTGAACACGCGCTACTCCGCCGGTCACGTCATCTTCCGCGAAGGATAGGTCTGGCATGCTTTTCATTTGTAAAATTCCGCCGACAGTGGCTCGGAGTTCGCGACGAATTCTTTTAAAAAGATTTCGGGCTGCTTTTTTCTCAGGTACACCACCAGACACCGCATAACCTACGTAAACTTGACGAAGATCAGGCGAGACGCGGGCTCGGGTAATCGTAATTAAAGAAGCTTCGCTCCCCCAGTTTTGTCGCAGAGCGACAGAAACTTCTCGCTGCACTAATTCAGCGACACGGAGTTGGCGTTGCGACATGGCTTAAAGAGAAGGGCGAACAGAAAGAATTTCGACCGCTTCAATCACGTCACCAGGCAGGTATTCATCATAGCCGCCCAATTTAATACCACATTCAAAGCCGGCCTTAACTTCAGAGGCATCGTCCTTGAATCGACGGAGAGTTTCCACAGGGCCTTGGTGGATGACTTGACCTTTACGTAATAAGCGAGCCTTGGCGGCGCGTTTGATTAAGCCTTCGGTCACCATACAACCCGCCACTTTGTGCTCTTTTCCTTGTGCGAAAACTGCCCGAACTTCAGCCGCACCTAATTTATTTTCACGTAA
Source organism: Opitutales bacterium (assembly GCA_009691685.1). Lineage (GTDB taxonomy): Bacteria > Verrucomicrobiota > Verrucomicrobiia > Opitutales > UBA953 > UBA953. The sequence goes on along the minus strand of SIAU01000001.1, from coordinate 75,039 downwards.
TTCAGGATCCAATAATTCAGCCATCGCTTCCTTAACGAGAGTGATGAGTTCGTAAATAATATCGTGAGAGAGGATGCGAACTCCCGTGCGTTTAAGCATCGGTTGAACACCGTTTTCAAGTTTGGTATCAAAGCCAACGATAACGGATTTAGCGGCTTCAGCGAGTTGCACGTCACTCTGGGTGATTGGCCCAACGGAGCCGCCCACGATTTCTAGGCGAACTTTGGTTGACTTGATATCCTCCAAGCATCCTTGGAGCGCTTCGAGGGTTCCATTCACATCGGCTTTGAGTAGAACTCGTAAAATCTTTTCTTTATCTTTTTCTAAAGCGGCCATCAGACGATCGAGATCCGACATTCCTGGGCGAGCTGGGGTCGCAGGTCTGCTCGCAATATTTTCGCTGAGTTTGCGTGCGGCTTGCGCAGCTTCATCGGCGAGTTCACGTGCCTCACGATCATTTTTTACCGTGCGGAATTTAGTTCCTGGTGCAGGTACGGCATCCCATCCTAAAACGAGGGCAGGGGTTCCGGGGGGCGCGTTATTCAAGCGCTGACCTTGGTCATCCATTAAAGCGCGAACCTTACACCAAGTTTCTCCGCAGACGAAGGTATCGCCTGGTTTCAAAGTTCCTTTTTGAACGATGACGGTAGCGGTAGGTCCGCGACCCGTCTCCATTTGCGATTCCACGATTACGCCTTGAGCCGCGCATTTCGGATTTGCTTTGAGATCGAGAACTTCCGCTTGCAGTAAAATGGATTCAATGAGTTCGTTCATCCCCGTTCCTTTAAGTGCGGAAACGGCATTGGTAATGGTTTCACCACCCCAATCTTCGGGAGTGATGTTGCGTTGTTGCATCTGTTGTTTGACGCGGTCGATGTTCGCACCTTTGGCGTCTACTTTGTTAATTGCACAAACCACGGCAGTCGCATGTTTTTGCGCAAATTTTAAAGCTTCTTCCGTTTGCGGCATGAATCCGTCATCCGCGGCAACGACGAGCACGGCAACGTCGGTAACACTGGCTCCGCGTTCGCGCATTTTCGCAAATGCTGCGTGACCTGGAGTATCTAAGAAAGTGACCGAGCGACCTTTATATTCAGGTTTCTCGCCAAGATATTTTACGGTGTAAGCACCGATGTGTTGGGTAATGCCGCCTGCTTCACCCGATACCACATTGGTTTTTCGAAAATAATCTAAGAGGGTCGTTTTACCATGGTCAACGTGACCAAGTACACAAACGACTGGGGGGCGGAAAACCATCGCCGCTGGATCATCATCGGTGTTCTTGACTTCTTTTTTGACTGGCTGAGCGCCTTCGCCGCGGTGGCGAATTTCTAAAATGAATCCGTGTTTTTCGGCGACTTTTTTGGCGTCCGTTTCGTCAACCACCGAAGTGAGGCTTACTACTTTACCTAATTCCATCAACGAGCCGATGACTTGGAACGGTTTTAAATTTAAAGCGATGGCGAAGTCGCGAACGACAATCGGTGGACGAACGGTTACGTTACCCTTACTGCCAGGAGCAACTTGTGCAGCGGTTGATGTTGGACGTGAAACAACGGGCGTGATTGGTGGGCGCTGAAGCGGAGGAAGCGGAGCTGGACGATTCGGTTCGGAGCTCGGTGTGGTTGCCACGATTTTAACTGGCGGTAAATCGTTCCGGGGTGCAACCGGGCGCGGAGGCAACGGTGGCGGTGTGGTCGATCTTAACGGCGGAACAATTTTTGGCGGAGTCGATGAAGCCGCTGGTGGTGGAGTTACTTTTGCTGCCGGTTGAGTTACTGGCTTGGGAACTTCAACTTTAACTACGGGTGTAGGTTGAGGAACTACTACAGGGGCAAAGGGTTCAACGACTGCTTTAGGTTTTTCCTCTTCTGCTTTTTTAGGAATCTTACTGAGGACGAATTCTAATAAATCTTCACGACATAGTTTAGGAAGATTACTCGAGGCGCTCGGCTTTTTGCCGTTTGAATAAATGTAATCTTTGTAATCGGGCCGCACCGCGATAAAATCATCCGTTAGCTGGAGTAAGAGTTTAACCTCAATCCCTAATTCTTTGGCAACTTCACTAAAACGCTGAGTCGTTGCTGCTCGCTTGGATTCAGGTTTTTTCTTCTCGGTCATAAGCTAACTAGGTGAAATCGGTTTAAAGAAATCTTTAGATTTTAGTTGGAAGCTTTAGCTTTGATGACCGCATCCAGCACGAGTTTGATTTCGTCAGGAGTTAAATCAGTACCTGCAAAGTCTTCCGCGGTGACGCCTTCGAACGCGCCCACGCTCTCGATTCCGAGTCCGATAAACTTAGCCACGAGCTCAGGGGAGAGTTGGAGTTGGGCAGCTAAACGCAGGGCTTTATCGCCGAGTTGTGCTTCGACGCTTTCAGCGACGTGGAGCGACTTGGTGATGTCTAAGCGCCAGCCCATTAATTTAGAGGTGAGGCGGGCGTTGCGACCTTTGCTGCCGATGGCGATACGCATATCGTCTTCATTCACTTCGAAGTGGATGAGTTTATTGCGTTCATCAATATGGACGTTTCTTGGTTTCGCAGGGCGAATCGCTTCTTCCAGTAATTGTAAGGGAGCCGCATGCCAGCGGATGATATCAATTTTTTCACCGTTAAGTTCTTTAACGATATTCCGAACGCGTGCCCCACGGGCACCCACGCACGCACCAACGGGATCCACTTTAGGATCCGTCGAGTCGACGGCAATTTTTGTACGGTAACCAGGATCGCGTGCCATGGCCGCGATTTTCACGGTTTTATCAGCAATTTCGGCGACTTCTAATTCAAGTAAGCGACGTACGAAATTAGGATCTGCACGGGAAAGAATAAATTCGCGACCACGTTGGGTGTCTTCGCGGATTTCTTTTAAGAGGCAGCGAATCCGATCGCCGGTTCTGAATTCTTCACCCTGACAACGCTCCGCGCGAGTGAGCACCGCTTCCGCAGAACTTAATTCAACAATGACGTTACCACGTTCGGTACGACGGACTACGCCCGTAACAATGTCACCGACTTTGTCTTTATACTCTTTGAAGACTTGGTCTTTTTCGATTTTACGGAATTTTTGATTTAATAATTGTTGAGTGGTCTTAGCGGCAATGCGTCCGAGTTCGGAAACATCGATCGGGCGGCGTACTTCGTCGCCCACGCGAGCGTAGACGTCGAGAGTGATGGCCATGACCGGATTCATCTCACGGAGAGGGTCGGAAACGGCGTCGGTAACCATGAATACGGCGTAAGCGTCGAGCTTGCCGGTGTCGGGATTGGCCACGACCTCGATTTTTTGACCAGCGAGGTTGGATTTCTCGACGGAAGCCTTGATCGCTTCGGTGATGAACTCGCAGGCTTCACTCTTGGGGATGTGCTTCTCTTTTTCGAGGTATTGGAGATAAGGTTTGATATCTACGCTCATGGATGTGGTGGTGTGTTGGAAATTTTAGGGACAAAAAAAGCGGGCCCGAATGGACCCACCTCAATGAAAGGTGACTGTCTTATGTTTATTATAAAGAGGGCACCCAGTGTCAAGCGATGTTAAATCCCCGTTTTTGGTACGTTTTGAGGGTTGGAATGGTCTAGTTCCGCTTGCCCCAAGGTTCACTTGGGTTGAACTTATCTGACTATGGCAGACGAAAAAGTAATTTTCACGATGACGGGTGTGACCAAGCATTTTGAAAAGAAACCGGTCTTTCGCGATATTTCACTTTCCTACTTTTGGGGAGCGAAGATTGGGGTGCTGGGTTTAAACGGCTCAGGCAAATCCACCTTACTAAAAATCATGGCCGGTGAGGATAAGGAATTTGACGGAGAAATTAATCGAGTTCCTGGATACACCGTCGGCTATCTCGCGCAAGAGCCCCGCCTCGCCGAAGATAAAACCGTCGCCGAAAATGTTAAAGAAGCCGTGATGGAGATGAAAGGTTTACTCGAAGAATACGATGATACTTTTGTTAAGGTGTCGGAAACCGATGACGCCAAGGAGCAGGAAAAAATTCTCGCCCGCCAAGCGGAGATCCAAGCGATTCTCGATACGCGCGGCGGCTGGGATCTCGACGCTCGAATTGAGATGGCCATGGAAGCCCTTCGCTGTCCCCCTGCCGAAGCCGTCGTCTCCAGTTTGTCGGGCGGCGAAAAGCGACGCGTTGCCTTGTGCCGTTTGTTATTAATGGAGCCTGATGTTTTGCTACTCGATGAGCCGACTAATCACCTCGATGCCGATACGGTCGCCTGGCTCGAACGTCATTTAAAAAATTATAAAGGCACGGTGATTGCGATTACGCACGATCGATACTTTTTAGATAATGTAGCCGGTTGGATTTTAGAATTGGATCGTGGACGTGGCGTCCCGTGGAAGGGGAATTATTCATCCTGGCTTGAACAAAAACGCATTCGTCTCGCCACGGAAGAAAAAACATCGAGCGCTCGTCAGCGTACGATGGAGAGAGAAAGAGAATGGGCTGGTTCGTCACCTAAGGCTCGTGTGGCCAAAAACAAGGCGCGCTTGCGATCTTACGAGCAGATGCTCACGCAAGACCAAGTACAGATTGAAAAGAATGCCGAAATCTGGATTCCTCCTGGTCCGCGTTTAGGCGGAGCGGTCATTGACGCAAAGGGTTTAATGAAATCCTACGGTGACAGAATTTTATTCGAAGATTTGAACTTCACTTTACCCGCCGGTGGTATTGTTGGAATTATCGGACCCAATGGCGTGGGCAAAACAACCCTCTTTCGTTTAATCACCGGACAAGAAAAACCTGACCGCGGTACGATTACGGTGGGCGATACGGTTAAGCTAGCCCTCGTCGATCAAACGCGCGATGCGTTGCCCGCTGATAAGCCTGTCTGGGAAGCTATTTCTGATGGACAAGAAATGGTACACCTCGGAAAAATTTTAGTTCCGGCTCGCGCTTACGCTGCTCGTTTTGGTTTTACCGGCGATGTACAACAAAGAAAAGTCGGCTTAATGTCTGGTGGTGAACGTAATCGTATTCACTTAGCTCGCTTAATTAAGTCGGGCGCGAATGTGATTTTACTCGATGAACCGACGAATGATTTAGACGTCAACACCATCCGAGCCCTCGAAGATGCGCTCGAAGGTTTCGCGGGATGTGTTGTCGTAATCTCTCACGATCGCTGGTTCCTAGATCGGGTGGCCACGCACATTTTAGCCTTTGAAGACGATGGAAAAGTCGTCTGGCACGAAGGTAATTACGGCGATTACTTAGAAGATCGTCGCCGTCGTTTGGGCGTAGATTCGGACACCCCGCGTCGCCCGAAATACCGTCGCCTTACACGCTAGTACGTTCGGATTTAGCTAATCGTAACTGCCAGTTTTCTACCTGCGTAAAGAGATTCACTAAATCTTGATCACTCATTCTCCAGCTCCAGTTACCTTGGGCGTGCCCCGGAGTATTGAATCGGTTTTCGCTATCTAACTCTAATAAATCTTGAGCAGGAATGATGGCACAAATGGCATCAGAATCCAAGGCAATGGTAATGAGTGTCGCAATGGGATTCGCAGAATTTTTGATAAAGGGATTTAAGTGTGCCCGTTCTTTCTCGGAACAATCTTTCAGCCAACCTTTAAGCGTGTCATTATCATGGGTGCCGGTGTAAACCACGCGGTCGGCCGTAATATTTTTGGGGTGGTGGGGATTTCCTTCAATCTCACTAAAACCGAATTGAATGACTGACATGCCAGGAAGTTTTGATTTTTGACGAAGAATTTCAACGCCAGGAGATAGTAATCCAAGATCTTCTGCGACCAGTGGTAAATCGCCCAGTGCTTTGATGAAATCGATATCCGGCCCCGTACACCATTGTCCGCCACGTGCATTTTTTGCCTGCGCTGGCACGCGCCAATAATCGTGTATCCCTCGAAAATGATCAATTCTTACGGCCTCAAATAAATTGAGGTCGTGATGGACTCTGGCCCGCCACCATTGAAATCCATCAGCCGCATGACGTGCCCAATCGTAGAGTGGGTTCCCCCAAAGTTGTCCATCCTCTGAAAAATAATCCGGCGGCACGCCCGCAACAAAGGCTGGTTTTCCGTGCTCGTTTAATTGGAAGAGTTCGGGATGGGCCCACCGATCACAGCCGTCATCTGAAACATAAATTGGCTCATCGCCTAATAATTTTACACCGTGCTTAGCGGCGTACTTTTTAAGCTCACTCCACTGCTCCGAGAAAATAAATTGGAGCACGGCGGCGCCTTGCGCTAACGACGAATCAATCTCCTTAATTTTCCAGTGCTCGGGGCTGGTAAAAAGATTTTGTTCGCGGAGTGCTGAAAAATTACACCAATCAGCTAACCAGGGGTGCTCACGCTGACAGAATGAAAGGAATGCGTGATTATTTTGATAAAGTTTTACGCCGCGCTCTGCTGCCAGTGCGAGTAACGGACGTAGCTCTTCCCAGAGTCTGCCATAGTTGACCTTAGTTTCATCTCCGCGTTGCAGAGTTTTAACTTCGAAGTCGGTCAGTAGTCCTCTTTTGCTTAAATCATTTAAGTCTAATAAATAAGGGTTTCCGGCGAATACCGAGAGGGCTTGATAGGGCGAATCGCCATACCCCGTTGGGCCCAGTGGACAAATCTGCCACCAGGTAAATCCGGCCTGCGCAAGGAAATCGATAAAGTGTCTCGCTTCTGCGCCTAAGGAGCCGACGGGACCTGAGCCGGGCAAGGCGGTGAGATGAAGAAGCACCCCAGCTGCTCGCTCCGGAAAAGCTCGGCAGCGATAGGCTGGAGAGTCTTCCGTCATTTTACCTCAACGTGATTTTTCGCCCGTAGTTCTTTCAGCCATTCATCGACCGCCACCTTCATCGCTTCAGCCCGAACCCGATTTTCAATCGTATCACGAACTAACGCATCATCTAAAGTATCAGGGCCTGCCGGTTTATAGCCTTCCCGTTTTAAGATAAACCAAACGGATTTTCCACCTGGTAAATCAAACTGTAAACAGCCGGAAATTTCGCCGTCTTTCAGTTTCTTTAATTCCGTGACGACGCGTTCATTTAATTCATCGAGAGATTTCCAGCCGACGTTTCCGCCTTTGCTCGCATAGTCGTCTTCGCTCACTAATTCCGCAATCTCGGTAAAGGTACTCGGGGTCGCTTTGGTGCGTGGGCTAATTTTATACTGGGCTAAAGTGGGAGCGATCTTGCCCGAGTCATTCAACGCCACCGCCCAAGCCTCGGCGCGATTTTTCGCTTCGGTGACACTTTCGGCCGCCCCTTGATTGATCGTGATTTGGCGAAAATTAATAACTTCTTTATGAGTAAACTCCGCTTGGTGTTTATTGAAGTATTCTAAAATGCTTCCGGGCCCTACGTTGATTGCACTGCGACGAATCTGTCCAATCATGTATTCAAAAGTGATGCGGTCTTCAATTTGTTTGCGGTAGCTTAAGGGGGTGAGGCCCTGCGTGCGTAATGCGGCCACGAATCGATTGCGATCGCCCCCAAAGTCTCGGCGGACGGTGTCTTCGATGTCGGCATCGACATAGCTCGCCGGAATTTTCCCCATATTATTTCTGAAATCAGCAATCACTAACTGACGATCCGCAATCTGATTTAAGATTTCGTCGGCGAGATCATCAATCGCTTTATTGAAATCATTATCATTTCCAGTCTTGGTTCTAATTTCTTTAAGGAACGGGGTGATCTGTTGACGAATTTCTGAAAGAGTGACGGGCTTTCCGTCCGCACTGGCCGCAATTCTTTCCGTGTTCATTTCGGTCCAACGCTGGGCGGCAATTTCTTCTAGGCTTTTTTCTTTAACCGGAGGAGTCGGTGCCGCGGCAGGACTATTTTCGGCAGCGCCAAGGTTGACCCAAAAAACTGAGAGCAGAAAAAAGAGGGTGGAAATTTTCATGAACTAGGAGGTGAGGAGAGTCGCGAGAGGAAACTGCGAATTTCTGTGAGTTTCCGTAGGGGCTCCCTTGCGGTCAAGCGGGGAAAGCGATTTCCAATTAAGATCAGTTCGCTTTTTCCGCCCAGAACCACTTGTTTGCAACGCAGAGTGGCGTCTTCCGTTGTAATCGATGTAACCCCTTTGATTTCGGCTAAGCAACGGATTTCGGTAATCTTGAGCAAGGCATCTGCCTCCGGGGGCAGACGTCCATAGCGGTCAAGGAGCTGCGCTCGGATTTCTTTTAATTCATCAAGATGATTGGCGAGGGCAATTTTCCGAAAGGCTTCAATTCTCAGGCGCGTCTCGGGTATCCATGCCCCGGGCAGGGTCGCCGTGAGAAGGCCGCTCTCGTCGGAGTTTCCGTAGTTCTCGTTCTGAATGACATCAGCATGTGAAATGAAATCACAATTAATTTCACAACGCTCCGCCCAGCCAACCTTCTCGCCCTTAATTTTAGCGACACTCCGGCGGAGCAATTGACAATAGAGTTCAAAGCCAACGAGGGCGATATGTCCGCTTTGTTCAGCCCCTAAAATATTTCCAGCACCTCGTAACTCGAGATCACGCATAGCAATCCGAAAGCCCGCTCCGAGTTGATTGTACTGGCGGATGGCCGAAAGCCGTCGTCGGGCACTTTCCACTAATTCTGAATGTCGGTGTAAAAATAAATAGGCATAAGCTTGTCGATTGAATCGACCAATGCGTCCGCGCAGTTGATAAAGTTGAGCTAACCCAAAGCGATCAGCCCCTTCGATGATGAGCGTGTTGCAGTTAGGAATATCTAATCCGGTTTCAATAATCGTGGTGCAAACGAGGACATCGAATTCGCCGGCGACGAAGGCCGCCATGGTTTCTTCCAGTTGCCCAGCGCCCATTTGGCCGTGTCCGACAACGATTTTAGCCTTTGGAATTAAGGCTTTTAGTCGCTCTGCCACCGCCTGAATGGTTTCTACTCGATTATGGAGATAGAAGACCTGTCCACCGCGACTTAACTCCGCCAGCACGGCGTCGCGTACGGTTTTTTCATCGTAGCTTTTTACGAGGGTTCGGATGGGTAGGCGTTCTCGTGGTGGTGTTTCAATGACGCTCAAATCTCGCGCTCCGAGCAGCGCTAAATAAAGGGTTCGCGGAATCGGGGTCGCACTCATGGCGAGCACATCAACTTCGGTACGCAATCTTTTGAGTTTTTCTTTATGAACGACGCCGAAGCGATGTTCTTCATCAATAATCACCAATCCTAATTTCGAAAAATTTGTGCCATCAGAGAGCAGGGCGTGCGTGCCAACGACGATATCGACGAGCCCTAAATTCGCCTGCTCGCGAACCTGCGCTTTTTGTTTAGCGGTTCTAAATCCACTGAGCAGTTCGACGCTCACTGGCCAACGACTCAACCGCTCGCGAAAGGTTTCGTAGTGTTGTTGTGCGAGTACCGTAGTCGGTGCGAGGATGGCTACTTGTCGTCCACCCACGACGCACTTAAAGGCGGCACGCAGGGCGACTTCAGTTTTACCAAAGCCCACATCCCCACTGATTAATCGATCCATCGGGGTGGATCGCTCCATGTCAGCCTTAGTTTCCTTAATGGCTTTAGATTGATCGGGCGTTTCTTGGTGTGGGAACGAACGTTCAAATTCACCCATCCAAGAATTCTCATCATCCCGTGGATGCACAATACCTGGCTTAGTCGAACGCTCGGCCTGAAGGGCTAAAAGTTGGGCCGCCAAATCTGCGGTAGCTTTTTCTACGGCTTTGCGGGAACGCTCCCAACTGCCGCCACCTAATTTCGAAAGTTTGGGTGCGGCATTACCCATGCCCACATAACGCGAGATTAAATGTGACTCACGAAGCGGAAGGTGGAGTTGCGCTTTGTTCGCAAATTCCAGCGAAATATAATCTTCAATGCGTCCACGATTTTCGAAAGGTTTAATTCCGCGAAATAAACAAATACCTTGAGTCGCGTGAACGAGGGCATCGCCGTTGACGATTTCACCAAAATCTAAGGCTCGACCGACCGCTGCTTGAATGGCGGTTCGTCTTCGCGGAAGACTGGCGAGTGGGCGTTTTTTTCGACCGAAGAGTTCTCGTTCAGTTAATAAAACTAGCCCTTTACTCAACGCTCCAGCGAGCGAGCCAGACTTAATGATGACGCCTCCGCTGAAGCGCGCGGATAAAATTTGTGGTTTGAATTTAGGTAAGTCTAAAGATTTTACATCCGCTTCAATGCGTTCCGTTGAGCCCTGAGTGTCTCCGGTTAAAAGACAAATCTGACCTTGGCGAGTTAGGCTACTCACCTGCTTTAATAACTCGCTCCGTGTTTGAGTGGAATCTTGTGACTTACCAATTAAAAGCGATTCGGCGGGTGCACATTCAATATTATGAACTTCCCAACCCGCTTCAACTTCATCGGTTTCTTCTAACGCTAAGAGTGCGGGTGAACTTTTAACTAAAGGTACGCAGATGGGGTCCGAAAAAACCTGATTGATTCCGATGACTAAACTTTGAGCAGGCAGGTGGGTAAAAAACGGCGAGTCGAATGGCGTGGAACTGTCCTCGCGCGGTGCACAAATCACGACGCTGTTAATCTCGCCCTCGCTTTTCTGAGTCGACGGATCGAAGGGTCGGAGCGACTCAACCACATCACCAAATAAATCAATCCGCACCGGCATTTGTCCATTGATCGGGTAGACATCGAGAATCCCGCCCCGCAGGGCGTATTCGCCGGGCTGCTCACAAAGCGATTCGTGGGCGTAACCAAAATCGGCTGAAAGTTTTACAGCAACGTCTCGAAGCGAAATACGCTCACCTTTTCGAATAATTAATTCTTTTTTATCTGATTCAGCGGCTGAGGGTGCTAACCGTGTGATAGCTCCTGGCGTACACGCAATGAATAGAGGATTTTCGGGAGTATGACTTCCATGACGAATGGCGGTCAGCACGCCTAACAAATCACAATCGGCTTCAAAGACTGGAACCACAGCATCCGATTCCGTTAATGTCTTAGCGGTTGCTTTGATACCTTTCAGAATTTGCAGCAGTTGGGCGGTTTCTTCGACTAAGGTTTCCGCCGCGCCTAAATTTGAGGCGAGGAAGACAACGACGGAGTGATTATTACTTTCTGAAAAGGCACAAGCCGGCCAAGCGTACGAAGGTACGCCCGTAAAGGCTCGGTGTGACGCCACTTTCATGGTTCTATCCAGAGTGACCGCGAAGGTAGGTCAAACCGAACTGCTGATTGTTTTACTTTAAGTTAAACCGAGCAATGAATTCCTTCGCCAAGGCTGCATAAGCGACTGCTCCCGGTGAATGGGCATCGTACTGGAAAATGGTTTTACCGTGGCTGGGGCACTCGGAGAGTCGAATCGTCCGAGGAATCATCGTTTTCAAAAGTAACTGAGGGAAATGAGTTTTAACTTCTTCGACCACTTGGCGTGAAAGATTGGTACGCACATCATACATCGTGAGCAAGATGCCGCCCACCGTGAGTTTCGAGGTCGCATCGGCTTGTTTGAGTTGATCAACCACGCCGAGAATTTGCCCGAGACCTTCCATCGCTAAATATTCAGTTTGCAGGGCAACAAGAAGATGGTCCGACGCGCGGAGGGCATTCATCGAGAGCATTCCCAGGGCTGGTGGACAATCGATAATAATGACAGCGTATTTTTTGGAATCGATAATCGGCTGCAGGGCGCTGGATAATCGCGATAAATAATTTTCTGACTGAGCCAGCTCCGATTCGATGGCAGCTAAATCTACTTCTGAAGGAATTAAATCCAGCTTCTCGGTCGAGGTGTTAACAATCATGTCTTCCGCTTTGGCTTCGCCGTGCAGCACTTTGTAAAGGGAACGACCCTCAATTTTTTCAATACCTAGTGCACTCGTGGCATTAGCTTGAGCATCAAGATCGATGAGCAGGGTGGGGATACCGGTTTTGGCAAGACCGGCAGCCAGATTAACCGCGGTCGTAGTTTTGCCGACGCCGCCTTTTTGATTCGCGATGGAGAAAATTTTAGTCACTTAGGCATCCTCAATCGGGCGTTCTACTTCGGTGGGAGTATCGTAATCAACTCCGGTGAGTCCGAAGCCAAAGTTTTTGAGGAAGTCAGATTGGTAGCCAGCAAAGTCACCGTATTGATCAAAGGTTTCGGTGGTAACCTTAGGCCAAATATCAAAGACCGCTTTTTGAATCTCGGGCAGCATTTCCAGGTCATCAATACGTACGCGACCTTTTTCATCAAAGTTCAAGCACTCACCGTTATACATTTGTTTTTCGTAGAGCCGCTGAATTTGTTCAATACAACCTTCATGATTTCCCTTGGCCTTCATAATTTTGAAAAGCAGAGAAACATAAAGGGGGACCACCGGAATAGCGGAACTCGCTTGAGTGACGACGGCTTTGTTGACCGAAACAAAGGCCCGCCCGCGATGGAGCTTCATCAGGTTATCAATTTTTTCGCCAGCACGTTCCAGGTCTTCTTTGGCTTTGCCAATGGTTCCGTCCTTGTAAATCGGCCAAGTGACTTGTGGTCCAATATATGAATAGGCAACGGATTGGCAACCCTCGGCGATCACCCCAGCTTGGTCGAGTTGATGCATCCAGATTTCCCAGTCTTCTCCGCCCATGACTTTAACGGTATTTAAAATTTCTTCAGCGTTCGCGGTTTCGAGTGTGACCTCGTTTACCACTTTACGGTCGGTATCTAAATTCTTGGCGTGGAAGGGCGCCCCCGTTGGCTTGAGGGTCGATTTGTAAGTCACGCCATCAGGGGCCGTGCGCCGAGGTGAAGCTAAAGAATAAATCACCAAATCGATTTTCCCGTTCGGCATTTTCTTTTTAATCGTCTCGATAACCTGATTTTTTATTTCCGCCGAAAACGCATCACCATTAATCGAGAATGCTTTGAGTCCGGCCTTTTTGGCTTCGGCGTGAAAACCTGCGGTGTTATACCAACCGGGGCTGCCAGGTTTATCGCCTTCGCCATTGCGTTCAAAAAATACTCCGAGGGTGGCGGCGCCTGAACCGAAAGCGGCTGCGATACGTGAAGATAAGCCGTAGCCAGTCGAAGAGCCGATCACGAGGACTGACTTGGGTCCGCCTTGGAGCGGCTTACGTGATTTTACGTAGCTGATTTGCTCGCGCACATGAGCGGCACAACCTTCGGGGTGTGAGGTGATGCAAATAAATCCACGGACACGGGGCTTGAGGACTTGCTGGGACATAGTGAGAGGATTGAACCGTCGGGGCTTAACTTCAACCCGATTTTCTTCCACTTGCTCCGGTGGCAAACTTAGGGTTGGATGGGCCATGTTCAGTTCCCGACTCTCTTTTGCAGATGATTCAAACGCCTTAAGCAAGGCGCGGGAACGTCGCCGAACCGCTGGTTTGCCGACACTCGATTTGGCTGATGCAAATCCCGCTACGGCAGGATTTGGTTGGTCCGTCTTAGAATTAGGCACCTTGCTTCGCCGCGATGGAATCCAGCGACAAGATCCCGATGCGCGTGGGCTGACGGTCGCTCGCACGGCGATTGCAGATTATTATCTCGCTCGCGGAACACGCCTCACGCCCGACCGCATATTTTTATCTGCCAGTACCAGTGAAGGTTATAGTTGGTTATTTAAATTATTATGTAATCCGGGTGATGAAATTTTAGTACCCGAGCCTGCCTATCCATTATTAGAAGTGATTGCCGCATTGGAGGGCGTTACACTGAGGCCGTATCGATTAGTACAACTCGCCGGTGAGTGGGTGATTGATTTGGCGAGTCTGACGGCGAGCCGACAAACACGGGCGATTGTTTGTATCAATCCCTCTAATCCCACCGGGGCTTTTGTGAGTCGACGTGATCGTGATATCCTTCGCAACTTCGCTTTAAAAAATAGTTTAGCCGTTCTTTGTGATGAAGTCTTTTTAGATTATCCAGCCGAAGGCGTGAGTTCGCCGGGCACTTGGGTGGGAGAAACTCAAGTGGCTCTTTATGTGTTAAGTGGACTTTCAAAAGTCGCCGTCGCTCCTCAATTAAAAGTAGGTTGGATTATTGTCTCGGGTCCGACCGATACCGTCCAAGAATCTTGCCGTCGCCTCGAACACATCGCTGATGCTTTTCTTTCAGTAAATACTCCAGCACAATTAGCTCTGCCCGATTTACTTCGTCGAGCCGAACCGATTCGTGCGGCCATCCGAACACGCGTGAGTGAGAACCAACAAATTCTAAAAGACTGGGTCGTCTCATCGGGCCATGCTTGCACTGTTTTACCTCGTCCGGCTGGATGGATGGCTATTCTCGGTTTGCCTCCAGGGGTGTCGGAAGAACGCCTACTACTTAATGCCTTAGATGAAGGAGTTTGGGCTCACCCAGGTTATTTTTATGGTCTGTCCTCTAATTCACCCTCGGTAATTCTGAGCCTTTTACCCAAATCTAGTGAGTTTTCAGAAGGTTTAAGTGGTTTAGATCGTGCTTTGCGACGGACTTAATTACCGCTTGCCAATCGGCACCTCACTTATTTGCTACGACCTTCCAAGGAGAACAAAACTACTATGTCCCGTATCTGCAGCGTCACCGGCAAGCGCCCCGTCAAAGGCCGTCGAATCATTCACCGTGGTCAATCCAAGAAGAGTGGTGGTATCGGCTTCCAGCTCGTTAAACAAACGAAGCGCGTCTTTCGCCCCAATGTTCAACGCATTCGCGTTCTCCAACCTAACGGTTCGGTAAAACGCCAATGGGTTTCGGTTAAGGCCATCAAAGCTGGTTTAGTAACCAAAGCCTAATTTCAGAAATTAGCTTAACAAAAAACCCCGTCACTCGCGGGGTTTTTTATTGGGCGTCTCAGCCACGTTCATTATTTCGAAAACAAATTTTGAATGAGGTCGTTGCGCCAGAGCACTCCGACCCAAATGGCTATCGCAGAAAGAATGGTCAGGAAGACCGCAGCACTGCCCATGTCCTTCGCGCGTTTCGCCAAAGGGTGACGATCGAGAGAAATGTGGTCGGTGTTCGCCTCAATCGCTGAGTTAATTAATTCTACGATGAGAATCATTTGCAGAACCGAAAAGAGAAGGGCGCGTTCGACTGCCGGTACGGGAATGAACCAAGCAACAATGGAAAGAGGAATGACGACGATGAGTTCCTGTTTGAAAGCTTCTTCGTGTTGAGCGGCGGCCTTCAGTCCATCCCAAGTGTAGACGAGTGCGTTGATTAATCGACCGAAGCCACCTTTGGATTTCATCGATTCACCGTAGTTTTTAGGCGGTTGCATAGGGTTTATTTAAGTTATTTAGAGAAATCTGAATAGGGCAAAGCCAATTTATCCCTTAAAACGCTTGCCAGAGGGGGGTGTAGCCCTAGGTTTCGGGGTTCTCTCAACAGAAAACATACCATGCGCGACGACTATTTGATGGAAGCTAAAAAGAAGATTACCGATCCCAATATTTTAATTAATGTTGTCTCACGCCGTGTGAAACAGCTCCGTGCCACTGCCGAGCGCCAACAGGGTGCACCTGCCAAGTATAAGCATTTATTAGGGGGCGATCTCTATGAAACCCTTTCGCCTGAAGATATCGCCCTTCGTGAAATTATCGAAGATAAGATTACTTGGAACTTCGCTCCTGAAGATCAAGTTCAGTCCTAATCTTCTTTGCTTAGGGAGGACGGGGTTGAGCGGTTATTTTATCCACTAACCTATGTCCGCCCGAAAAGAACAGTCGTTGCCCGAGGTTAATAACCCCAAGGCGGGACGTGACTACTTCATTGGACAGACTTTTGAAGCGGGTCTGGTCTTGCTGGGCACCGAAGTAAAATCTCTGCGCTTGGGTCGTGCCAACATCGCCGACTCTTTTGTCCGCCTCACTCCGAAGGGCCCCGTACTTTTTCACGCTCACATCGCGGAGTACGATTTTGGTAATCATAACAATCACGATCCTTATCGCACCCGAAAACTTTTATTAAAGGCCGTCGAAGTGGCCCGTATTACGGAAGAGGTTCGTTCCGGCGGCTCGACTATCATTCCACTAAAAATTTATTTTAAACACGGCTTGGCGAAATGTTTAATCGCGATTGGCAAAGGTAAAAAACAACACGACCGCCGCCAAGATATTAAAGAAAGAGATGCGAAGCGTGAGATCTCACGCGCCATGCGCAGCCGCCGGTGAAGCCTCCCTTACACATCGTTTTAATCTGTCCAGAAATTCCTCCGAATACTGGCAACATCGGACGCCTCTGCGCTGTCACGGATTGTCGTTTGCACTTAATTCATCCGCTGGGTTTTTCTCTAGAAGATAAACAGCTGCGCCGTGCAGGTATGGATTATTGGCACGAGCTCGATGTACGACATCATGATAACTGGGCGGCGTTTCTCGCCTCGCCTGACCGTCCTGAACGCCTATGGCTTTTTACGACTAAAGCTAAACAAGGAATCTGGGATGTGAAATTTGAGTTAGGTGATGGTTTAGTTTTTGGAAATGAAGGATCAGGTGCGCCCGCCGAGGTCCACGCTTGGTTTGGTCCCGAACGCTCCACCAAAATACCTCATTTAAATGAATCTCTAAGGTCACTGAATTTATCAACGGCCTGTGGAATCGCGACTTACGAGGCCCTTCGACAAATAAAGTTAAAATAACTGAGGCCGATAGTTGCCTCTTAATTACTTTTCGTAGTTTGCTGAAGTATGAAGAGTCTTGCTGATATCCGTCAACGCATTGCCCCCGCTCGCGAACGTTTACTAAAGCATGCGCTGTATGCACGCATGGGTACGTTGAGTGATATCCAAAACTTCATGCAATTTCACGCCTTCGCCGTGTGGGATTTTATGTCCTTACTAAAGCGACTGCAGCGTGATTTAACCTGCATAGACTTACCTTGGGTTCCCGTGGGCGATCCCGAAGTGCGATTTTTAATTAACGAAATTGTCTGCGGGGAGGAATCCGACGTGGATCCCAGTGGCACCCGCATTAGCCACTTCGAACTTTATTTACGGGCCATGAATCAGGCAGGCTCATCTACGCAGTCAATCCTCGCGGCGCTCGAAAGTGTAAAACGTAAATCTACCACCGCTGCGGCCCTAAAATTATCTGGCGTCCCTGCAGGAGCTGCTGAGTTTTCTGCTCACACTTTTAATTTAGCGACCCAAGGAAAATTACATGAAGTGGCCTCCGCTTTTACTTTTGGCCGCGAAGATTTAATCCCCGATATGTTTCATGAACTAGTCGTTAAGCTCAGTCAGGAGCACGCCGGTAAATTGGATACGTTTAAGTATTATTTAGAGCGCCATATCGAAGTCGACGGCGGTCATCACGGTGCCATCTCCCTGCGCATGGTTGAGTTGGTTTGCGGCAATGACGAAACTAAATGGGATGAAGCCGGAGCGGCTGCTTTAGCGGCTATTGAGTCCCGCATTAAATTATGGGACGCTATTGTGGCCTCTCAGAATAAGGTTTAATCAAATTTCTCTAATACCGCGACGCCGATTGCATCGGCCCGAAGTCTGCCTTCACCGGTGAGTTTGAAAAACTCGCCACGTAGTTCCATGAGCCCTTCTTCAACGAGATCGGCAAATAGAATGGAAATACTTTTAGGTAGTTCGGTTTGAAAACGTTGAGCCAAGGCAAAAGGCGAAATTCCGGAATTCAGTCGCAGTCCAAAAATAAGTGAATCGGCTAATAAATCGTGATTTTTTAGGTCCTTGGTTTGCTCGCGCACGGGCTGCTTGTTTTCGATGCCTTTAAGCCAGCCTTCAAGGTTTGCTGGGTTGGTCCATCGCTGCTGGTTCCACTGAGAGGAGGCCGATGGTCCGTAGCCGAGCCAATCACCCATGTGCCAAGTAATCAGGTTGTGTTCACATTGATGTCCGGGTTTCGCGAAATTAGAAATTTCATATTGAGCGTATCCTTCGCTCTCTAATTTTTCCCAAGTTTTTCGATAGAGAAAGGACTCTAAGTCTTTATCGATTTTTACTTTGCCCTGACTTAACTTAACAAACATCGCCGTGTCTTCTTCGAACGTTAAACAGTAAGTAGAAATATGATCAGGCTTTAACTCAATCACTCGCGTTAAGTCTTCCAGCCATCGTTGATCGTCCTGTCCGGGAATTCCGAAAATAAGATCAAGATTGCGACTCTGAAATTTTGCGTCCTCGATCAAGTTCCAGGCCTCCATGATTTGTTTAGGAGAATGGCGTCTTCCTAGTGTATCGAGTGTGACATCATCAAAACTTTGTACGCCTAAGGATACACGAGTGACGCCTGCTTCTTTGAGCGCCGCTAATTTATCCGCACGGACTGATGAAGGAGCTAGTTCCACTGACCATTCCTTCGGTTTGCCACCCGCGCGAACCATGGTTCTTCCGAGCAGAAATAAATCTTCGGCGGGAAGTAAACCCGGGGTGCCTCCGCCCCAAAAGGCTGTATTTACGGGGCCACTCGGCATCAACTCACACTCTTGCTCCATCGCATCCAGATAGCGGTCGATGTCGCCACGTTTGGGTTGCTCTTGATAGAACGCACAAAAATCACAGGTCGACGCACAGAAGGGTACGTGAAAATAAATTCCCTTACCTACTTTGTTGGCCTCGATCATTCTAAGCCTAATTCTTTACGTCCCGCTTCGGAAATCATTCGCGGATTCCAAATGGGCTCCCACACAATCGACACTTCGGCGGATTCGACGCCAGCCAGTAATTCAATTTTTGCTTTGGCGTCAGCAGCGATGACCGGACCCATGCCACAACCTTGTGCGGTTAAAGTCATTTTAACATTCACTATTTTTCCACCCTGAGTTCCGTCGGCTATATCGAGGTCATAAATGAGTCCAAGGTCGACAATGTTAATCGGAATTTCTGGATCAAAGCATCCGCGTAAAGCTGTCCAAATCATTTCATCATTCAGCGGACCTTCGGCAGATTTTTGAGAATCTGATTTTAATAAGTTTTTTCCTTCCGGGCCTAACGCTGAAATATCATTTTCATTAATTCGAAAGAGTCCGAGGTTGGTCCGAACGGTAATCGAATTACCCAGCGCTTGGGTGACCGTCACCGTGGTGCCTTTCTCGAGAATCACAGTATCACCTGCGGGAATCAGGGTGGTGGTGCAGTCTTTGACGAGGGTAAAACTTGTGGACATAGCCACAAACTTGAGGTTCGTGGCAAGGAGGCAAGCGTGTCCGCATAAGATTGCTTCTTCGCTTGCCGAACTCGGGTGGTAGACTACCCCTATTTATATGCCAGTTTGGTTTAATCCAGCACGTGAACTTGATGCTTTGCTTCGTAAGGTAGCACCGCAGGTCGCTGGTCTCGATTCTGATTTCGACCCCGAATTGCGCCCCTCCGATCCCCGGCACGCCGACTTCCAGGCCAACGGAGTTTTGGCCGCCGCTAAAAGAGCGAAGCAAAACCCTCGTGCCCTCGCTACTTCATTACTTGAAGCGGTGCGTGCATCCGGAGAGTTAGATGAAAGTCTCATTGTGGCTGAAGTCGCTGGCCCAGGCTTTATTAATTTCAAACTTACGCCAGTTGCTCTCGGCGCTTGGCTAAAAGAATATCGCGACGAATCTAAGTGGCGTGCGGGTGCCGCTAAAATTATGGGCGGTAAAAAAGTAGTGATTGATTACCCCTCGCCCAATACCGCCAAGCAAATGCACGTCGGACACTTACGTCCGATTGTTATCGGAGAAGCGGTCGCACGTTTAATTGAATTTTGTGGAGCGGAATTAATTCGCGATAATCATATTGGAGACTGGGGCACGAATTTTGGAATTCTTATTCTGGCGATTCGTCGTTCCGGATTTAAACTCGATGCTAAAAGTCCAACCGCGCTCGAAGACCTTGAGCGATTATATAAAGAGGGCAGTGTACAAACCAAGGCGGATCCTGCGGCAATGGATGCAGCTCGCGCCGAACTTGCTAAATTACAAACAGGGGACGCTGAAAACCTGAAATTATGGGAGGAAATCGTGCAAGTTTCCAATGCGGCCTGTCAGCGTATCTACGATCAATTTGGATTAAAGAGTGACGTCATTCTCGGTGAATCATTTTACCGCGATAAGGTGAATCAAGTTTACACCGAGCTGCAGAAATGCGGACTGGCCGAAGAGAGTGAAGGCGCCTTAGTCGTTTGGGACGACGAAGAACCGCGCTTCTCTCGTCACGCCGAAACGAAGATGCCTTTTATCGTGAGAAAGAAAGATGGCTCTTCGAATTACGCATCGACTGATTTAGCTACGCTTCTTTATCGAGCTGAACATTTTAAAGCCGAAGAAATTGTCTACGTGACCGACGGACGTCAGCAAGATCACTTCCACCAACTTTTCCGAACGGGAACTCGCTGGTTTAATTTAAGCCAAAGAAAGCTTCCTCGACTCCGGCACGTTTGGTTTGGAACCATCTTGGGTGAAGACGGTAAAGCGATTAAAACAAAATCAGGCGACCCTGTTCGATTGCAGTCGTTGATAGATGAGGCCACCGAGCGTGCGTACGCCGCCGTCACCGAAAAAAGTCCAGAGATTCCGGAGCCCGAACGTCGTATGATTGCCCAAAGGGTTGGAGTCGCCGCACTGCGCTATGTCGATTTGGCGTCGAATCGCACGATGGACTATTCGTTCTCGTGGTCTAAATTATTAGCTTTTGAAGGTAATACCGCCCCTTATCTGATGTATGCTGCGGTTCGCGTTCGTTCCATTTTTAGGAAGAGCGGTATCGCTTTAGGTCAAGGTGAAGAGGGTGCCTCCGATTTAGAAACCCCCGAGGAAATCGCACTCGCCCGAAAACTTTTAGGTTTTACGGCCGCTTTAGATTCCGCCCTCGAGGACTTACGTCCGCACCACTTATGCACTTACTTGCATGAGCTAGCCGCAGCTTACGGGACTTTCTATGCTGCAAATTCAGTGAATGATCCAACTTTGCCTGCGGCGACTAAAGCTCGCCGCTTAATGCTCTGTGCTCGCACTTGTTCGATTTTAGAAACGGGTTTACGTTTATTAGCGATTGAACCCGTGGAGCGCATGTAATTATGGAAGAGCCTGAAT
Source organism: Opitutales bacterium (assembly GCA_009691685.1). Lineage (GTDB taxonomy): Bacteria > Verrucomicrobiota > Verrucomicrobiia > Opitutales > UBA953 > UBA953. The sequence goes on along the minus strand of SIAU01000001.1, from coordinate 54,116 downwards.
TAAAAATTAATCGAGGTGAAATTATTTCACGGGGGTTAGTGTGTCGTTGTCCTAACTGCGGTGAATATGGACTGCTCCAATCTTGGTTTCATTTGCGAAAAGCCTGTAGTGAGTGTCAGATGGATTTAACACGCTCGGCTGGATTTTATTCAGGTACTACTTCCATCGGTTATGTCGCCTCAATTATCTTCATTATTCTTCCCGTTATATTTTTAGTAATCAATCAAACCCTCTCCGTGCGCGCGGGTATTTTACTCTCAATTTTTGGCAGTATGAGTTTTATTATCCTTATTTACCCTTTGATGCTTTGCTGGATGGTGATGGTCTATCACGTCGCTCTGCCTGGAGAATTACCCGCCAATAGTGATGGTAATCTCAATAAATAGGCTGATATTGACATCTATCTACATATCCTGATACGATGATACATATGCCTAAGGCAGAATTTATTAACCGTTTGCGGGCCAAGCATCGGCCGACTGTTTCGGTGGAGTTTTTCCCACCCAAAACATCGTCGGATGGTGCAGCTATGTTGGAAACGGCAAAAATTCTAAAACCTCTAGGCGTAGATTTTGCCTCGATAACTTATGGTGCGGGTGGTTCGGACCGCTCGACGGTTTTAGAATATGGCAGCCAATTGGTTAAAGCCGGTTACCCACTCATTGCCCACTTAACTTGTGTGGGGCACAGTCGGGAAGAGCTAAAAGAAATTATCAGCAAATATGATGCTGCCGGCTTTGCGGGAATTCTCGCGTTGCGTGGCGATCCACCCAAGGGCCAAAACGAATTCACCGCCCACCCTAAAGGTTTTGCCTATGCTTCGGGCCTGGTTGAATTGATTAAAGAAAGTTTTCCGAATCGTTTTGCCTTAGGAGTCGCCGGTTTCCCCGAAAGACATCCTTCGTCGCCCGACGACTTATCGGATATTCGTTATTTAGCCGGAAAAGTTTCCGCAGGCGCAGATTTTATCACCACCCAACTTTTCTTAGATAACGAAGACTATTTTAATTTCGTGAATCGGGCTCGTGCGGCGGGAGTTGCCGTCCCGATTTTACCAGGGATTATGCCGGTATTATCTTTGAAGCAGGCCCGTCGATTCTGTGGATTTTGTAAGGCTAAAATCCCTGATTTATTGGTAAAGGAATTAGAATCCTGCGGGGAGGACGAAGAAGCGCAACGCCAGGTGGGTGTTTCTTGGGCAGTGCGACAAATCAAGGGTCTGCTCAGTCGCGGTGCACCTGGCTATCACGTTTATATTCTGAACCGTGCACAGTCGGCGGTAGAATTATTTAAGCAATTAGAAGCTAAATAACTGTTTGTAGATTTTGTTGCGCGTGCCAGATTCAAGCCGTGCCGGAATTGTCATCCCATAAACCTTTTTCTTGGCGACGAGCAGGAACATGGGCGTTCTATGATTTTGCGAATACGGGTTTTGCGATGGTCGTGCTGGCCTTAATCTGGCCGCAGATGTTTCACCGCTATTGGGGCCAGGGCCTGGATCATCAAACTGAATCCATTACTTTTAAGTTAAGTCAGGCCACTCCCTGTCTTTTAATATTCTTAGTGGCACCGTTCTTGGGTCAGTTAGCAGAGACTGGTCACTTTCGCCTTCGGGCACTCCGTTGGTCGGTCGTCCTCGGCGTTATTTTCACCTGCGGACTTTCCTTTGTCCCGGCCAGCGAGTGGTTTTACTCGGCTTTACTTTATACACTAGGCGCCATCGCTTTTTTTTGTGCGAGTACGTTTTACGATTCCATGATTGTGGATTTTGCTCCGCCGGGCCAGCGCCATTTCATTAGCGGAGTGGCCTATTCATTGGGCTTCGTGGCGGGCTTAATTATTTTAGTCTGTCTCGCTTTAGGTTTCTTTGCGGGCGACTCTTTACGTTGGATTTATTTAGCGGCGGGTCTTTGGTGGCTTATTTTCTCACTCCCCCTTTTATTTTACCCCGACGAGCGTTCTGCGCATGTGCCTAGTTTGTCACTCCGCCAAGTGTTTTATGCCACCGTGCAAACGAGCAAAGAACTTTGGGCCGATGTCAAAGTCCGTTGGTTTTTATTAGCTTATATTTTATATATTGATGGTCTCCACGCGGTGAAAACTTCAGCTGCTCACTTTGGAGCAGTCTTAGGTTTCGGGGAGATGGATTTAATCAAAGCTTTCTTAGTCGTCCAAGTTATCGGCGTTCCGGCCGCCCTCATTTTTGGTTGGTTGGGAAATCGTTGGGGGGCGGTCCGTATGATTGCGATGGCTTTAGTGGGTTACATTTTTCTCACGGTGTTCGGCTCACAAATTCAACCAGGTAATTTAACCCTATTAGATTTCAGCTTCCCATCGGTTTGGTTGATTGCCGCGGGTGTGGGCTTGGTCCAGGGTGGAGTGCAGGCCTTGAGTCGATCCTACTTCGCTGAACTCGTGCCTCAAGGCAGGGAAGTCGTCTACTTTGGCTTTTATAGTATGATGGGTAAGTTCGCTGCATTCATGGGGCCTTTGTTGGGTGCATTGGCCGGATGGGCTTTTGCTAGTCCAACCGATGGAACCTCCGCCGAGCGCATCGGCTTCGCGTCTTTCGCCTTACTCTTTATTTTGGGACTTATTTTACTCACTCACTCCCACCGCGTGAATCAGGCTAAATAGTCGCGAGAATCTTCTCACTAATTTCTTTAATCGGAAGTTGATTGAGCAAGATCGGAGAGAGGCGATTCGGATTAATCTGCGGTAATGCTGTGATGTGTTCACTCAGAATAAGTCCGCGATTGGCGGCGACTTCATCAACGCGATCCACGGGGGTAAAGCGTGGAGTAGATTGTAGAACTTGTGGATGCGAGCGGATGAGTTTACCAATCTCAATCACTGTTTCCGCAAAGCGATCAAGTTCGTCCTTGGTGTAGGACTCCGTCGGCTCAATCATTAAACCAAAAACTTCGGGGAAGGCTACGGTGGGTGCGTGAAAACCGTAATCGAGGAAAAGTTTTCCGACCCGACTAATAATATTCGGTTTAGGAATGCCCGAAGCTTCGATTAATTTAAAATCATCGGCCGAAAGTGTGATAATAAATTCATGCATGCGGGGAATCGATTCCGCTGCGGTCGGTAATGAAGGGTAGTGCCCCAAGAGTTTTGAATGGAGGTATCGGCTGGATAGAACTGACATTGCAGACATCCGTGTGACGCCCTCGCGTCCGAGACGTTGGAGATAGGTATACACCCGAACTTTGTGAGCGAAGTTGCCCCAGTGACGGTGGAAAGATCCGATGCTGTATTTAGGTTTTACCGGAACAAATTGGGTTCCTTGTTTCTCGATTTGGAATCCGGGTAGGAACTCGACGAGTCGTGAGGACACTCCAACAATGCCATCGCCTGGTCCGCCTCCGCCATGCGGCACAGTCCAAGTTTTGTGTAAATTATTATGGACGGCGTCGACGCCCAGAGCTTCGAGATTTATCCAGCCTGCAATGGCATTCATATTGGCTCCATCCATATAAACCAGCCCGCCCGCTGCGTGAATCGCATCAGCCATTCTTTTGAAGTCTGTTTCAAAAACACCTGAGGTATTCGGATTCGTGACCATCATCCCTGCAATACGCGGACCGAGTTCACGAATCTTCGAATCAAAATCGTTTTGATCCACGCGACCATCGGGTGAGGATTTCAAAATAACCATTCCCGAGGGAGCACCATCCGCCCGTTTTTTATTTATAAATCCGGCCGTGGTCGCCGTCGCAAAATTCGTACCATGCGCACTCGAAGGTATCAGTAAAATATCACGATGACTCTCTCCGCGTTTTTGGTGGTAAGCCTGAAAAAGTTTAATTCCAACGAGTTCGCCTTGGGCACCAGCGACAGGTTGGGTGGTGATACCAGGTAGGCCGGTGATGGCCTTAAACCATTCTTGAATTTGCCATAACAATTCGAGGCTACCTTGACTGTCTTCGTGCGGAGCTTGCGGATGGAGTTGAGTGAACCCTGGTAAATTAGCTGCCCAATCGTTAATGTGCGGATTGTACTTCATTGTACAGGATCCGAGAGGGAAGCAGCCGGTATCTGGCGAAACATTTAATTCCCCGAGACGGGTGTAGTAATCTTTTAATTCCGTTAAACTGAAGGAAGGAAGTCCGACAGCTTGTTGACGGAGTAAATGAGCAGGTACATCGGCTAGTGTTGCCTCCGACTTGGAATTACCATAAAGTTTTTCAAAGAAGGTTACCAACTCATCGGCCTCAGCTTCTGTTTGAATATCGCTGAAGGAGATTTTTAGTAGCGAACAATTACAGGGCGTCCGTCCGGTAATATCTACACCGACATGCAATCCAGCTTGGCGACCTTTTTGAATCACCTCCTTGGCTGGCTCGGGCAGCATTAAACTAAATTCATTCCAAAACGCTTGTTTGGCGTAACAAATTTTTAATCCTGCAATTCCGCCCAGTTTTTTGGCGACGCGGTGGGCGAGCTTGAATCCTTGGGCGCAACTTTGGGCCATGCCATTTTCGCCTCGCGCGAGGATAGCCGCCCCCGCGATGGTTGCGATAAAGGCCTGATTAGAACAGATGTTTGAAGTAGCTTTGTCTTTGCGGATGTGTTGTTCGCGGGTCGCCATCACCATGACGATACAATCTCGGCCGGCATTGTCTTTGGCTTTGCCGACGAATCGTCCCGGTGTTTCGCGTACTTCGTTTTTGTGTTCAGCATTATGACGCACCGCAAATATTCCTAAGCCTGGTCCACCAAAATTAGCACCGATGGCCAGGTGTTGGCCTTCTCCGATAATAATATCTGCACCTTGTTTCCCGTAATGACTGGGCGGCTTCAATCCGCCCGTCGCTAAAAGCATCGGATCAATCACTGCAATCGAACGTACTTTAAGTTCGGCACAGTGGTCAGTGACGGTGTCGACGTCTTCAATGAGTCCGAGATGATTAATTTGTGGGAAGATAAACGCCGCCACTTTTCCTTGGTGCTGCGAAATTTTTGCTTTCAGATGGGTGATACTAACACAACCCGTGTCGTCATCGCGGGCGACGAAATCTAATTGGACAGAAGTGCCAGCGCAGTGGGTTTTTAAGACTTCGATATCCGATGCCAGTAGATTGTCGGCGACGAGGATGACGTTGGCTTCCGCTTCAGAAAGACGGGTGGCACAGACGGCAGCTTCGAAGAGGGCGCTCGCCCGCTCGTAGAGTGAAGAATTGACCGCTTCAAATCCGGTCAGTTGCGCTAAGGTTGATTGATAAAGCCAATGCGTAATCAGCGTACCTTGTGAACGTTCGGGCTGATACGGGGTGTAGGAGGTGGTGAGATTGCGAATCGAACAAACGTGTTGGACGATTTCGTGTGTCCGATAAACTTGTAATCCGTCACCTAGGAAACTTTTTTTAAGCTGATTCTTTTTCGAGAGATCGGACATCCGCTGTGCTAATTCATGGTATTCTAATTCGTCGGGTAGCGCCAAAGGTTTACTAAATTTTACCGTAGCGGGAATATGGGCATACAGGTCAGTAAATTCTTTCAAGCCAATGGCATTAAACATGGAACGAATATCGCTTTCGCTCGCTGGTATATAATGACGTGAAAGTTCCCGATTTATTTTTTCTGGATTAAACGGGAGCTGAACCATGACTGAAAGTGTAAACGAACCGCCTGCTCGGCAAATATACAGTTCAATTATTTTTTATTATAAGATAAGTCTGGGGTGGTCATAAGTATCGGGGGTCCTCAACACCTGGTTTGCTTTTGGGGTAATTTTGGATTACGGCTTAATTATGACCCGTTTAGAGCGAGCCAACTATGTGGCCAAAAACCTGGCTAAACTCTATCCGGAAACCCCCATCCCGTTGGATCACACCGACGCCTTTACTTTGCTAGTTGCGGTAGTCTTATCCGCCCAGTGTACCGACAAAAAGGTGAACGAAGTAACGCCGGCCCTTTTCCGCTTGGCTTCCAACCCTCAAAAAATGGCCACCCTTAAGATTGAACAGGTCCACCAAGTCATCCGTCAGTTGGGCCTGGCCCCGCAGAAATCGAAAGCACTTGTGGGTCTGGCTAAATTGATTGTCGAAAAGCATCAAGGGCAGGTGCCGCAGACTTTTGAAGAGTTAGAGGAATTGCCAGGCGTCGGACATAAAACTGCCTCCGTCGTGATGGCTCAGGCTTTCGGCGTTCCCGCTTTCCCCGTAGATACGCACATCCACCGTCTAGCCAAAAGATGGAAATTGAGTGTCGGTAAATCGGTCGAACAGGTCGAACGTGACCTCAAAAAAGTTTTTCCGGAAAAAGATTGGAATAAACTACACTTAAGAATCATTTTTTACGGCAGAGAATATTGTACCGCTCGCGGCTGCGATGGGAAAACTTGTCCAATCTGTTTGGAACTCAGAAAAAACTAACCGAGTAGGGCTTCGTGCTTGGCCCTAAATTCGTCGCTCCATTCAGCTGGCTGATGCGTCTGCCCGTCCATGCGACAAACGGTACGTGAAGCTTTGGCGTAGAGAATCGTTGAATCAGTATTACGAAATTCGAAATCAACCGTCAGTCCAGCGGCGCGAACTTTCTTAACCCGTTGAATGATTTTTACTTCGCATTCAGGCTTAATCGGTTGCAGGTATTGAATCTGTAAATCGCGGACGACTACGTAAACATCGGGCGCGACCGCGGGGTCGATCGTGTCTTTGCCCATTAAACTCACGAAGAAGATTTTCTGAGCCCGTTCCATCAGCAGAACATAATGAGAGTGGTGCAAGATACCGAGGCCATCCGTTTGATCGAACCAAGTCTTCATCAAGACTACAAAGGTTTTGTCAGATTGAAGTCCGGTCAAAGTCATGAGAGAGAGGTGAGTGATTTATCGAGAAGGGCAAGCCTTAGACTTATTTTGATTTACGGTAGGTCAGGGCGAGGGCGTCTAAAGCCGTCCAGGTATTGTGTGAGGGTTTTAAGCCTAAGTCTTTTTGTGCTGCCGAAACATCGAACCAATGATCCTTGGCTAATTCTACTGCGACAAATCGGGTCATGGGTGGCTCGCCTTTAAGTTTAAACAGCGACCAGATTGTTTCCAAAACTGCACCCACGAAGTAGGCTTTGCGTAGCGAAATTCTTTGGGTAACGGGTTGGATATCGGCACCGACGAGCAGACGATTCACAAATTCCCAAAGTTTTACGGGAGTACCTTGTGAAATAAAATAAGCCTTACCATTAGCATTTCCGTCGAGCAGCGCATCAAGTGCTTGCAGGTGAACATTGGCTGCAGTGTCGACGTGCGTCACGTCTACTTTGTTATTTCCATCGCCGACGATTTTAAGTTTTCCACGGCGTGCACTCGCGATGATTCTTGGAAATAAATGATGATCGCCTGGGCCCCAGATTAAATGGGGTCGCAATGCGCAGACCCGTAAATGGGGTGAGGCCGCCTTTAACACTATTTTTTCGGCGGCGGCTTTGGTTTCCGCATAAGCACAGAGCCAATTCTTACCATAGGGAAGTTCCTCGTTCGCACCGTTGAAAGATCCGCCCGTAAAAACGACGCTCGGAGTGCTCGTGTAAACAAAGGCTTTAACTTCAAGCACTCGGGCCGCCGTGATTAAATGATGCGTGCCCGTGATATTGGATTCGACATAGTCTTCCCATTTTCCCCAGATGCCCGCTTTGGCTGCGACGTGAAAAATATAATCACAACCGGTAACGGAAGCTTGCACGAATTTCTGGTCAGCCAGATTCCCTTGACGAAAATCGACTTGGTCGGCGATGGACTTCGGCAGGGGTTGACGTCCAATGACGCGCACCTCGTAACCGCGCAAGAGACAGCGCTCAACGATGGCTTGGCCCAAGAAACCGCCGCCGCCGGTGACTAGTACGCAGGTTTTTTTCATGAAAGTTTTTTGATTTCCCGGCGAAGTTTTTGATTCCATTCACGGGTCAGTTGTAGTCGATGAATCTTGGCGTTATGTCTGACGTCGACCGGAAGTTTTTCTTGAAACACGATTCTTTTAACCTGTTTGGCGATGGGATGTAGGCGAGTGATTTCCCGGAGGCTTTCGGTGAATTTTATGATTTCACCACGAGACTCAGGAAAACAATCGGGCTTGGGTTCGACGACTAAAACCGGGATTTGATTAGAGGCATTGCCAATGCCAATGAGAGCGCAACGCGCCACGTCACGATGTTGTTGGAATGCAGGCTCAACCGATTCAGTGGTCAGAATACTTTTCGCGGTGATTACTTTTTCGATGCAGCGACCATGGAACCAGAGTCGTCCGTCGTAATCCAATCTTCCTAAATCACCCATGCGATGCCAGAGCTCGGCCTCACCGTTTATTTTTGTCCGCAACGTGGCTTCAGGATTATGATCGTAGGCATGCGTGACGCTCGGCCCAGTGACCATGATTTCTCCGATTGTATTAGGCGCGTAAACGGTAGCATCGCTAAGATTCCGAATGACGTCGCTCGTCTCTTGTATAATTTTAACTTTTACCGACGCCACGGGTTTGCCGACGCAGGTTCCTTGTCCGCGTAATGTTTCGGCAAAAGTTTCGTTAAGAATTTCGTTCGACTCGATGCTCGACACCGGCAGGCATTCGGTGGCGCCGTAGGGAGTGTGAATTTGGCAATGCGGCGCGATTTTTTTCAGTTGTTTTAAGAGCGGAATCGGCACCGGTGCACCGGCAATTAAAAGTCGTTTTAATAATGGCAGGCTAATTTTTTGGGTTTCGCAGTACTGGGAGATTTTTCCCCAAATGGCGGGCGATCCGAACGATGAAGTTACTTTTTCGGAGAGCAATGCGGAGACAAGCAGTGCGGGATTAGCATCGGCCGGACGAGAGGGATCGAGCAGTGGGGTGACGGTGGTGACGCCGAGAGCAGGATTAAATAATCCAAACACGGGAAGCATCGCCATATCGACTTCACCGGGTTGAATTTGATAGGTTTTACGAATCAGGGAAATTTGTGCATCGAACATGCCATGCGTGTAACGCACACCTTTAGGTGTTCCCGTTGAACCAGAAGTAAAAACAATCGCGGCGAGGCTGGAGGCGGTGACTGGTTCGAGGGTTCGGACCGTGGAGGTTGAACAGTCGCTCAGTAATTTATTCCAGGAACGTCCGCCCACTTTAATGCGGCAGTGGAGTGACTTAAATGCTTTGAATGGAAGATAGCTTAAATAAAAAGGTTTAGACTGCGCAACGAGTGCGGTGGGAGTGGTGTTCTCGATGCACGGTAACATTTTTTTCCAGCCCATACCGGGATCGATAGCGATGGGAATGGCTCCCAATTTTAGAAGTCCAAACATGCACACGATAAGGTCATGTCCTGGGCGCACGGCGAGTAACGTGCGGGTGCCTGCGGTGATACCTTCCGCGTGAAAAATTCGTGCCGCTGCATCGCTTTCTTGATCGAGTTTTAAAAACGAACACCAGTCGTGAATCACTCGGCCATCTTCGTTAACGGAGAGAGGTGATAGCGTCGCAATCGCCTGGGGGTTGTTCAGCGCGGCATGGCGAAGGTGTCTGGCGACATTGCTGCTCGGGTCGTTCATTTTCCTATCAATGAAGAAGCCCCGAAATCGGGGCTTCTGCAAGAGGACACTTTGCCGATTTAGTAATCGGTCAGGGTGATGGCACCCCAAAGAAGTGTGACGCGGTCGCCCGAATTGGCCCGACGAGAGTAGAAGTCATCCGTTTTTAAACGAACGGTAGAACTATGGATGGCTGAGTACGAGCCGGGTTCTACTTTAACAATGCCGAGGAAATTATGAGCGGGTTCCATGGACACGTTTTTTCCGTGGTTAGGAGTATCATAGCTACTGCAACCAACCATAGCGGCAGAGGCGACGAGAGTTAAAAGAGCGATTTGCTTCATAGGGGTGTGTCTTATTTGGGGTAACCTTGGGCGGGTAGACAAGCCAGAAACCTCAAGAATTTACCCACAAATGCCAAGCGGTGATTAATTCAGGACCCCGAAAGAACCAAAGTGCTGCCGCAATAGCCATACTCGGCACAAATGGGACGCTTTCGGACTCTTTTTTGGGCCCAAAGAGGGCTAAAACAGACGGCAATTTAATGATAACGCCGATGACTGATCCACCGAACAAACAAAATAGTGCGCCTTCCCATCCGCAGAAGGCACCCACACCAGCACAGAGAATGATGTCTGCTTCTCCCATGGCCTCTTGACCCATGATAACGCTGGCGATGGTTCGAATCCACCAAACGAGTGCCGTGCCGACCGCAATCCCGACGAGTGAGTCGGTCACCGAATTTATCCGATTTATGATTTCAAGTCCGGAAGTAGTTTCGCCGTGGAGTGATGGAGCGACAACGGAAAAGAATAGTCCGAGTCCCACTAATAAAAAATTAGGCGCGTCGGGCACAAGCATGTCCTGCATGTCGCATCCCGCTAAAATAATTAACAGAGAAAGAAAGACGCAACCGATGGCGGCTTTTACTGGAGAAAGAATCAGAAAAGCCGTTACAAAAAGTAGGGCGGTGATTAATTCAACGAGAGGATACTGTACTGAAATCGTTGCTCCGCAGCATTTGGCCCAACCTCGGAGCAGCAGCCAACCGAACAATGGTACATTAAACCAGACAGGTATTCTTTGTCCGCAGGCACAATGCGAGGGTGGACTGATAATCGATTCACCTTTGGGCAGACGATGAATGCAGACATTTAAAAAACTTCCGACACAGGCGCCGATGGCTCCGATAAAAACGGCAGTGATGTTCGGATGGAGGGCCATAAAAATTTGGAAATCAATGAGGTTCATATTATTTTTCTCCGAGCGCAATGCGCATGGGTTCGTGGGGCGGAGTAATACCCGTCCAAAGTTTAAACGCGAGTGCGCCCTGCCAGCGTAGCATCGATCGGCCATCACAAGATTTAACCCCCAGTTTATTGGCTGTTTTGATTAAGGATGTTTTATGAGCACCGTAAGTAGTATCAAAAATAAATCCGGCATTCTTTAAAAATGATTCGGCTAAAGGTAATTCATCGTCGGGCTTAAGACCCAGGGTGGTGCAGTTTACGATAATCGTACCTGATTGAATGGTGCCGATTTCTTTTAGGCCAACCGCAGAAACTCTGGGGTCGTTTAAAGCCTTAACTAAGTTTTCAGCTTTGGTGATATCGCGGTTGGCAATCGTCAAGCTACGACAGTTAGCCTGAACACACGCCGCTGCAATCGCGCGGGACGCTCCACCGGCTCCAAGAATCATGACTTCTTTTTTTTCTACGCCACTGCCAGAGTATTCCTTCAGCGCTTCGAGAAAACCTTGTCCATCAGTGGTATGTCCAGCCCAGCCGTCTGGCGTGGGCACTAAGGTGTTAACCGATTCAGCTTTTTTGGCTTCGGGTGATAAGCTCTTCACTAAACCCAACGCCGCAATTTTATGCGGAACAGTTAAGTTGAGTCCGATAAAATTTTTCGACCGCAGCACTGTGAGTGCTTGAGCGAGTTCTTCAGATTTAATATGCAGTCTTAAATATTTAACTAGTGAGAGTTGAGGATGATGGGGGGCCAGCGCTTGGAGTGCGGCATGGTGCATCGCTGGACTCAGCGAATGGCTGATGGGATCGCCGAGCACCGCTAAGCAGGGATGTGGAAAGTCCCTGCTCAAAATTTCTTTTAATGTAATGCTATTTTCCACGTGGATAAATTAAGTGCGACTTTCGATAATATTTACAAAGCTCAGGAAGAGACGACTGTTTTTATCATCCCCGTTGGCCTCAAACTGTGAGACTAGGTTTCGACAACAGCGAGCAATCGTTTGTTCGGCGCTAATGGGCTTCAAGAAGGCATCGTCGGCGGGCAGATGATTATTGAGCAACATTAACTGAATTTCCGAACGAGTTCGAAAGGTTCCGCCTTCATAGCAATCGATAAAAACAGGATTATTATTTTTAAAAATGCCGACCATGAATCGTCCAGGTAGGCCAACCGGTTGGACGGGGAGACCGAGGCGCTGGGCGACGAGTAAGAAGATGAGACAAAGTGAAATCGGAATACCGCGGTGCGATTTAATGACGGTCGAAAGAAGTGATGAGTCGGGCTTAGAGAAAGATTCTTGGGCACCGCGATAGCCTTCTTCTCCGAAAATCACACGACAGAGTATGCGACACTTATCCTGCACCGTGACGGGCTCGGTAATGAGTTGTCTAGTCCGGTCGGCCAAATGATCCAGTTCCTCGTCGTAAGCTTTGTCGGCCAGGGTGGGGTGAATAACGCGTTCGAAAAGTAAACAGGCTTCTTCTAGATCTTGGATGCCGCCTTTAATATGTTCGATGAAGTTACGCGTAGCTAATTCCGATGTACGTAAATTGGAGAGGAGTGACTTGGCGTGACTCGCTAAATTTTTATTTTTAGTAAGAACTTCGAGCCAGAGTAACCCTTCATCGCCCGCGGCTTTAATTTCATTAATCACCGCTTCACGCACCACGGGTGAAGGGTCGTCGAGCAACCTTTCAAGGACAGCAAGTTGCTTCGTCGGCTTCATTCGATTTAATGTATCAAAGCGTGAGCGATTTCGCAATACACGACTCTTGGGCAGGTTTGCGACAACTCGTCACGAGGGTGACGGGCTGTCACCCTCGTTTGACACAGCGGATTCTTAATTAATCAATTATATGCGTTTACACCCAAAAAATTAAGGACAAACTGATAGTCAGTTGATTGGTCTAATTAGTGCATAGTTTTATTTATATGAGCACACCCTACGGAAATTTGACGGATAAAACTACGGAAGCTTTACAACTCTCACAGAGTGATGTCGTCCAACGTCGACACGCTGCCATCGAACCCGCCCACATCCTTTTTAGTCTCATGGCTCAAGAGGGTGGGGTTGTCTCGGCTCTCTTACGTCGCGCCAATAAAGAAGAAAAGACCATCCTCTCGGCCTTGGCTGGGATTTTAGCCCGTCAGCCCAAATTGGCTCAGCCCAATGCTCAGCCTGGATTATCTACGGAATCCCAATCGGTTTTATTAAAAGCCAAAGAAGAGGCTGCGACGATGAAAGATGATTATGTTTCCGCTGAACACGTCCTGTTGGCTTTGGCCGAATCATCATCTTTGAGTCCGATTTTCAAAGAAATTAATTTTGGCAAAGCTGCCATCATGACTGCTCTAAAAGCCGTCCGTGGATCGCAGCGCGTGACCACCGCGAATCCCGAAGCCACCTACGAAGCACTCTGTAAATACGGTATTAATCTAACCGAACGGGCCAGTTCAGGCAAAATGGATCCCGTCATTGGTCGAGATGAAGAAATCCGTCGCGTCATCCGCATTCTTTCTCGTCGCACCAAAAATAATCCCGTTTTAATTGGTGAACCTGGCGTCGGTAAAACCGCCGTGGTCGAAGGCCTGGCTCAACGTATTATTAGTGGCGATGTCCCCGAGGGCTTAAAAAACAAAGTGATATTTTCTTTAGACATGGGATCGCTTCTGGCGGGTGCTAAATATCGCGGTGAATTTGAAGAGCGCCTCAAAGCTGTTTTAGCAGAAGTGAAATCAGCCGAAGGAGGCATTCTTCTTTTTATCGACGAAATGCATACGTTAGTAGGCGCCGGAAAAGCGGATGGTGCGATGGATGCGGCGAACTTGCTTAAGCCGATGTTGGCTCGCGGAGAATTGCACTGTATCGGAGCGACGACGCTGGATGAGTTTCGTCAGCACGTGGAAAAAGATGCGGCTCTGGAACGTCGCTTCCAACAAGTCATGGTCGAGCCTCCGAGTGTGCCCGATACGGTTTCAATTTTACGTGGATTAAAAGAACGCTTTGAAGTTCACCACGGTGTGAAAATCGAAGACGCTGCTTTGGTCGAAGCGGCCGTCTTATCCGATCGCTACATTACATCGCGATTTTTACCGGATAAAGCGATTGATTTAGTTGATGAAGCCTGTGCCCAGATTCGTACGGAAATCGACAGCGTACCCGCTGAATTAGATGTTATAAATCGAAATGTCTTAAGACTAGAGGTTGAAGAATCGGCGCTAAAAAATGAAAAAGACGACGCCTCAAAAGCTCGCTTAGGTGGACTGAAAAAAGAATTAGCTGAAGCGGGTGAGTCTCAACGGCTGATGCGTAATCGCTGGGAGTCCGATAAAGCTGCAGTGACCAAGGTACGGGCCGCTCGCGAACAACTGGATATTGCCCGTCGTGAGATGACTGATGCAGAAAGAAAAAATGATCTTAATACGATGGCGGCACTCCGCCACGGCCGTATTCCTCAATTAGAAAAAGATGTCGCGACGCTTGAGCAGTCTGCCAAAACCGGCACGGGTCTGTTTAGGGAAGTTGTAACGCCAGAAGAAATTGCTGAAGTCGTAGCGCGGTGGACGGGCGTACCAATCACTCGACTACTGGCCTCCGAACGCGAGAAACTTTTGCAACTCACTGCCCATCTTCAAGAGCGGGTCGTTGGACAAAAAGAAGCTGTTTTAGCGGTCGCAGATGCGGTGCAACGTTCACGTGCGGGTGTGCAAGACCCGCGCCGCCCCGTGGGATCATTCATATTTCTTGGGCCCACGGGTGTGGGTAAAACAGAATTAGCTAAGGCCTTAGCGGTCGAACTCTTCGACAACGAAAAGTCGATGATTCGCATCGATATGTCGGAGTACATGGAGAAGCATGCGGTATCTCGTTTAGTGGGAGCACCTCCCGGTTATGTGGGTCACGAAGATGGAGGACAACTCACGGAAGCGATTCGTCGTCACCCTTACTGCGTTGTCTTACTCGATGAAGTTGAAAAAGCGCACCCTGATGTATTCAATATTTTATTACAGGTTTTAGATGATGGCCGCTTGACGGACTCGCAAGGCCGCACGGTCGATTGTCGAAATGCAATTTTTATTATGACTTCGAATATTGGCAGTCGTCACATCGCGGCTTCGGCCGGGATGGGCGAAATGTCAGAGAATGTGAGGGAGTCGGTGATGACTGACTTGCGTCAGCACTTCCGCCCCGAATTTCTTAATCGCGTCGATGACGTCGTCCTCTTCCATTCGTTAGGTATTGAAGAGGTCGCCGCCATTGCGGGATTGTTAATTAAGGATCTCAACGCTCGTTTAGCAGCGAAACGGATTCGATTAGTCTTGGATAAAAAGGTTCTGCAATGGTTAGCTGATCGTGGATTGGATCCCGTGTATGGGGCTCGCCCGTTACGGCGATTTATCCAACGTGAAATTGAAACCCCACTGGCTAAAGAAATTTTAGCGGGGCAGATTTTGGATGGCTCATCGGTCAAAGTGACACTGAAAGATGCTCATGTGGCCTTTGAATCTAAAGTCGGTGGGTTTTCGGATTGAAGGTTGGCCGTAGTCCGTAAATCTTCGCCTTATGGCTGCTGCGCGAATTCGTTGTGGGGTAGTGGGGACCGGTTCACTCGGTCAACATCATGCCCGTATTTACTCCACCTTACCGGATGCGGAGCTCGCTGGTATTTATGAGCCTAACGATGAGCGGGCCCAAGAAATTTGTGCCAAGCACAAGTGCAAAAGATTTTTATCGTTAGATGAAATGGCGGCCGCGTGTGATGCGGTGAGTGTTGTCGTCCCGACCAATTTACACGCCGAGGTTGCTATTCCACTCCTGAAAAAAGGATGTCACCTTCTCATTGAGAAGCCTCTCTGTGTAACCCTGGAAGAAGCTTCGCAGATTTTGAATGCGGCTCATGAGTCTCAACGTATTGTGCAAGTGGGTCATATTGAGCATTATAATCCCGTGATGTCCTCTTTGGAAAAAACCGCTACCAATCCACGCTACATCACCGCCGAACGATTAGCCCCATTCACCCCACGTGGTACTGAAGTAGGTGTAGTGCTAGATTTAATGATTCACGATATTGGAATCGTTTTACAATTAGCCAATTCGCCGGTGGAGCGGATTGATGCGGTCGGCGTCTCCGTCGTCACCAAAACCGAAGACATCGCTAACGCGCGAATACTTTTCAAGAACGGCTGTGTGGCTAATTTAAATGCCAGTCGGGTTTCGCTGAAGAAGAATCGTGAGATTCGGGTGTTCCAAAATGGCAGTTATCTCTCGATTGATTTTATGGAGCAGAAGGGACACACCGTGCGCATTGATCCCACCGTGCCGGGTGGAGTCATTAAAGAAGAGATTCCGATTGAGAAGGCCGAGCCTCTCGCGGTGGAATTAAACTCATTCGTGAGCTGTGTTCGCGAAAGAAAAAGTCCGAAAGTTTCCGGAGAGCTGGGACGTAATGCTTTAGATGTAGCGATTAAAATCACGGAACAGATT
This sequence comes from Opitutales bacterium, assembly GCA_009691685.1. Lineage (GTDB taxonomy): Bacteria > Verrucomicrobiota > Verrucomicrobiia > Opitutales > UBA953 > UBA953. The sequence goes on along the minus strand of SIAU01000001.1, from coordinate 37,875 downwards.
CGGGCGGGAATGCAGCGGGCATGAGTCATTTTCCCTCCATCCCAGTAAAATTTGAGCGTCCACGAGCGGGTGGGGTTGATGTATTGATTTTGGCTGGAGAGCATTCCGGCGATCAGCACGCTGCGAAAATCGTGAAGGAGCTTTTAACGAAAAATCCTCAGTTAAAAATCGCGGCGTTTGGTGGACCAAGTCTCCGTGAGGCTGGCGCACAATTACTTTTTGATATGACGGGATTTTCTGCCGTAGGGATTGTCGAAGTTTTAGCGGCGTACCCTTTTTACAAAAAACTTTTTTCGCGGATGGTAGATTGGACGAAAGTATGGAAGCCAGGTTTGGTCATTTTAGTCGACTACCCTGGACTGAATTTAAGATTTGCGAATGAATTACGCGAGGCCGGGATTTCGGTGAAGGGCGGAGGTAAGACCCAAGTGATTCAGTACGTAAGCCCCCAATTATGGGCCTGGAAACCTAATCGTCGATTTTCGATGGCGCGTGACCTCGATGCGCTCGGAACGATTTTTCCTTTTGAGCCCGCTGTTTATAAGGATACGAAATTAGATGCTCGCTTTGTGGGACATCCTTTTGCTGAGCCTGCTCATCATTCTAATTTATCTTACGACCCTGATGGTCCCATTTTACTTTTACCTGGAAGTCGCCCCAAGCCGGTTAAGAAAATATTTCCCGCGTTGATTGAAGCTTTCGCGCTGTTCAGGGAAAACTATCCCAAGAAAAGAGCGGTGGTTTTACACACCGGCGGTGCAGTGCATGCGGAACTCTATCGACTCTGTGCGGAATATGGAAATCAGGCGAAGGGGATTGATTTACTTCCTGTCGGTGAAACAAATATCTCCGCGAGTGCAGCACTCGTCAGTTCTGGAACGATGTCATTAACCGTAGCATTAGCGGGTATTCCTGGGGCGGTGGTTTATCGGGCTAACCCGCTCACTTGGTGGGTGGGACGTCGATTAATCGCTGGGAGAATTGATAACCTGGGCATCGCGAATATTTTATTAAAGCGTCAAGCCTGGCCCGAGTATTTGCAGACGGAATGTGAACCCGAGTCGCTTGCTGAAAGATTGAAGGTCTGTGTCGAAGATTCTTCGGTCCGTCAATTGGCGCAGTCCGACGCCCAAGAACTTTTCACCCTTCTCTCCGCTCGGGCTGGATCCACGCCTGTTGAATGGATTTCTGGTTTTATAACTCCTAAGCTCTCATGAAAATAATTATTTTGGGATGCGGTTATATCGGGACAGCTTTGGCTCACTTAGCAAAATCTCAAGGCCATGAGGTTGTCGGCGTGGTTCGATCCGATAAATCAAAACAACAATTAGAGTCCGTAGGCATATCGAGTTTGGCTTTTGATATTTCTAGTTCTGATTGGTCGGGACTGCCCAATGATTTTGATGCGGTGGTTTATGCGGCGAGTACGGGTGGAGGTGGTCCCGACGCGTATACTTTAGCCTATGATTTAGGGGTTAAGAATGCGATTCGTTGGGCTGAGCAATCCAAGGTGAGCTGCTTTATTTTTACTAGTTCAACCGGTGTGTATCGTCAGGACGATGGGGGACGCGTCACGGAGGAAAGTATGGCGGGCGGCGAAACGATTGCGGATATTATTTTGGCTGGAGAAAAATCCGTATTAAATTCCAAGATTCAAAATACTCGGGTGCTGCGACTCGGCGGGCTTTATGGTCCAGGCCGTCACCACCTACTTAATCAACTCATGCGTGGTGAACTCGTTTTTGGTGGACGCACGGATCACTTAATTAATTACCTGCATCGCGATGACGCAGCGAGTGCGATTCTAGCAGCTTGCTTGGGTGGTCCAACGGGTCCGCGCATTTATAATATCACCGATGGTCATCCTATACGAAAAGATGAACTCATTCAGTGGACTGCCAAAAAACTTGGTAAGGGTGAACCGGTTTTTGATATTAATGCGCCGGCTGGACCTCGGATGCAACGGGGTGGTCGAACGCAGCCCAGTCGATTTATTGAAAACAGTAGGGCCTTACATGAACTTAATTGGAGGCCCCGGTTCTCTTCTATCTTAGAGGGCTTAACTGAAATCATTGATTTAATGGGCTGATTTCAGTAATTTTAACAAATATTTACAGGAAAAAGTTAAGTAGACCCAGTCCCATAGTCACCTATTTGTCACACTATAGTCATAGGTTTGAAATGTGAAAATGGTAAGGTGTGGGTGCTTTCACACATACTATCCTATGAATACCACCATCAAATCCATGCTCATCGCAGCTGCAGCACTCACTGCCGCATCTTCGTTTGCGCAAGATAAATCCACGCTCGATCTTCTCGTGAAGAAGGGCATTATTACCGCTGAAGAACGCGCTGTCGCATTGCAAAGTGCTTCAGAGTCTCGTGCTGCTGCCGGTCTTAACAAAATCTTCGTTAAGGAAGACGCTACCAAGCGCTTAACCTTCTCGGGTCGCGTACAGACTCAGTATGAGTCCATTGGTGGCGACGTCACTACCAGCACAGGTGCAAATAGTAAAGTTACTGATGTAAGCACCGCTTTTATGCGTCGTCTTTACCTCGGCTTTAAGGCCGATATGGGCGAAGGCATCTCTGCTGAAATCGTCAACAATTTCGCTGATAACACTTTGGACAAGGCGATCTTTACTGCTGAAACCACTTACGGTAGCTTCGTTTTAGGTTACCAAAAAGTTCAGTGGGGTCTCGAAGAGAACACATCTTCATCCAAGTTGCTCACTGTTGAGCGTTCGGCATCGAATCGCTTCTGGAATGAATCGCAAGGTTCCTCCCACCGTCTCGGTTTTGGTGCCCGTCACACCGGTCTCCATTACTCCAATAAGTACGCCGTTGATGCCGCACAGACAATTGAATACGGTGTCTCAGTTGCCAATGCCCTCCAAGGTCAAGCAAGCTCAACCGGAAACAATGACATCGGAACCTGGGCTAATTTAATCTACACTAATAAAATCAGCGATACCAATAAGCACTCCGTTGGTCTTAATTGGGGTTCGGTTCGCGATACACGCGACGCTACCGGAACAGCTTCTGGTGGTGGCATAGCAGGAAACGATGCCAAAATGTTTGGTATCAACCCTTACATCAAATCCCAGTATGGTAACCTCGTTGTCCAAGCGGAAATGATCTCCACTACTAATGAGGCTCGCGGTGCAACTGCTACTACTATCGAGCGTAAGCCTGAAGGCTTCACGGCTCTCGCCGCTTATAAGTTCACGGATCAAGTCGAAGGCGTAATCCGTTACTCCAAGCTCGATACCGACGGACAGGGTTCAAACTTCAGTGGTCTCTACCGCGATGCTGCTGCGTTCAGTTCATCAGTGTATTATAACAAATTCGATAGTATCTATGTCGGCGTGAACTACTACTTCGTAGATCACAATGCAAAGATCATGCTTGGCTATGAGAATGCCAAAGCATCTGAGCGTCTCGGATCTACTTCTAGTGCAACTGGAACTTCGGCCCCTGGTGGTATCGTTGGTACAGGTAAAGCTGATGCCGATATCTTCCGCCTCCAAGCGCAAGTTCTCTTCTAAAGTTTAGATTTAGTTTCATAGCAACCGAGGGCCGACGAAAGTCGGCCCTTTTTATTTCATAAATTAATGACGCGTCGGCCAACTAGGCCGCACTCATTAACACTACTTACGACAGGCGATTTTTATAATCTGCGTAACTGAACTTTCTCACCACCTGTACCTTGCCTGCTTGTGGATCATAAGTGGCAATCGCTGGCAGTGGGATGCCGTTAAAGGTCGTATTCTTAACAAAAGTATAATGCGACATGTCCATAAATAGGATGCGCTGTCCGATCTTTAAGGGCTCTGCAAAAGAGTAGTCGCCAATCACATCACCGGCTAAGCAGGTAACGCTCCCGAGGCGGTAAGTATGAGGTAGTGCGCCTGGCATATCAGCCCCAAGGATATCAGCCCGGTAGGGCATCTCTAGAGTGTCAGGCATATGGTTGGTCGCCGACACATCGATAATGGCGATATCGACGCCATTATGAACTAAGTCTAAGACGGTTCCAACGAGAACACCGGTGCCAATACCGACCGCTTCACCGGGTTCGAGATAGACTTGAATATGTTGTCCCCATTTAGCTTTAAAGTCTTTGATAATTTTAACGAGTAGTTCGATGTCGTAACCCGGACGCGTGATGTGATGTCCACCCCCGAAGTTCACCCATTTCATCTTAGGAATAAACTCTCCGAATCTTTTCTCAAAGGCTGCCACAGTGCGTTCTAAGACATCAGCCCCTTGCTGACACATGGTATGAAAGTGAAGGCCTTCCAAGCCTTCTAAATCACTCGCTGATTTAATCTCGGAGCGGAGTGCGCCGAGACGTGAGCCAGAGGCACAGGGATTATAAATATCGACCTCAACTTCAGCATGCTCGGGATTAACTCTCAGACCAAACGACACTTTGCGGGTTGCTGATTTAGCTACAGCCTGATGGCGCTTCCACTGATTGATAGAATTAAAGGAAATATGGTCAGCGACCCTGAGGAGATGGACAAACTCATCATCCTTGAAGGCTGGTGAATAGGCATGCACTTCACCGTCGAATTCTTCTCGACCTAAGAGCGCTTCGTTAATTCCACTCGCGGTGGTGCCAGCGAGGTATTGGCGAATGAGTTTGGCTTCGCTGAATTGGGCAAAACCTTTGAGTGCTAAAATAATTTTAGCGCCCGAACGGTCCATCACTCCGCGAAGAATCTTTAAATTATTTTCCAGTAAGCCGCGGTGGAGGACGTGACAGGGGCTGGGCACCTGCGAGAGGTCGATTTTCTTAAAGGCTTCTGAAAGGGGATCGGACACAGCCAATAAGTGAGGGGAGATTTCTTAAGTCGCAAATAAAAAGCCCGCATTGCTGCGGGCTTTTTTAGGTTATGAAGATTTTAATTAAACGGGCAGTTCTTGAATCTGCCAAGGGAGGCCGCGTTTATTTAATTCTTCCATGAATGGATCGGGGTCGCACTCTTCCATATTCCAAACGCCTGGTTTGAGCCATTTACCTGTGGCAACCATCGCGCCGCCAATGGCTGCAGGAACGCCCGTGGTATAGCTAATCGCTTGGGACTTAACTTCGGCGTAGCACTCTTGGTGGTCGCAAACGTTGTAGATAAATACTTTGCGGGGCTTGCCGTTTTTGGTGCCCGTAATTTCGCAACCGATACAGGTCTTACCCTTGGTGCGTGGACCGAGTGAAGCAGGGTCGGGCAATAAGGCTTTAAGGAATTGAATCGGAACAATCGAGTGACCTTGGAATTCAATGGGGTCGATCCGAGTCATCCCGACATTTTCTAAAACTTTGAGGTGGTTGAGGTAGTTGTCCGAGAAGGTCATGAAGAAACGAATACGCTTCAGGCCTTTGATGTTCTTGGCTAAGGATTCTAATTCCTCGTGGAAGAGGAGGTAGCTGGGTTTAGGTCCGAGTACGGGATAGTTGTAATCCACGCGTAGTTTGGGGTCGAGGGGTTCGGTTTCTATCCATTCACCGTTTTCCCAGTAGCGTCCACGCTGGGTGATTTCGCGGATATTAATTTCGGGATTAAAATTAGTAGCGAAGGCGTAACCGTGATCACCGGCATTCGCATCCATGATATCAATAGTATCAATGGTATCGAACAGGTGCTTCTGGGCGTAAGCGCAGAATACATTGGTCACACCTGGGTCGAAGCCCGAACCGAGTAATGCCATCAAACCTGCTTTTTCAAAACGCTCGCGATAATTCCACTGCCAGGAATATTCAAACTTCGCTAAGTGAGGGGGCTCGTAGTTTGCAGTGTCGACGTAGTGAATGCCAGCATGTAAGCAGGCGTCCATCAACGGAAGATCTTGATAGGGTAGGGCAACGTTGATGAGCAACTCGGCACCGAAAGATTTAATCAGGGCGACAGTGGCTTGCACGTTGTCGGCATCGATGGCGGCCGTTTTTATTGTGCGACCCGTGGAGGCTTTCACATCGGCTGCAATGGCTTTGCATTTATTTTCATTACGCGAGGCCAGCATGATTTCCGAAAACGCTTCGGGATGCATCGCACATTTATGGGCGACGACGTTACCAACGCCACCCGCTCCAATAATCAGAACTTTTTTGCTCATAGGATACCTTAATTTCTGTCATCATCTGCGAGAGGGGAAAGAAAAAAGGATACACAGTGAGAGACTTAGCACGGGTGACCCCTTAGACGCTTTGGAAGGTCTAGGAAAGTCGCCCTTTTGGCTGGCGGGATGGACGGGACTCGAACCCGCGACCTCCGCAGTGACAGTGCGGCGCTCTAACCAACTGAGCTACCACCCCAGTAGCCAAAAGGAAGGGTAAGAAAGGTTTCCAGGACCCACTCTGTCAAACGGAAAACCGCTAAAAAGGTTATCTAATCTGACCAGTTCCAGTAACTTCGAACTTCCAAGTGGTTAATTCGCGTAAGCCCATAGGTCCCCGGGCGTGAAGGCGGTCGGTACTAATGCCTACTTCGGCCCCAAAGCCGAACTCTCCGCCATCCGTAAAGCGCGTGCTGGCGTTCCAGTAGACACAGGCACTGTCGATTTGGGCAAGAAATTGGCGAGCTACAGCCTCGTCCGCCGTAATAATAGCGTCGGAGTGATGAGAGCCCAAGGTTTCGATATGGCTGACCGCAGCCTCTAGGCCGTCGACCACTTTGATATTTATAATAAGTTCGAGGTGCTCCGTGCGGTAATCTTGATCGGTGGCTCGTTTCGCCGCCGAAATAAATTTCTGGGTCTGCTCACAACCTCTGACTTCAGTTTTATGAGCACTCAAAGCGGCACCGAGCGCAGGCAGAAATTCTGCGGCGATACTTTTATCTACTAAAACTGTTTCGGCGGCGTTGCAGGCGCTCGGTCTTTGACACTTGGCATTAATGATAATGCGTTCGGCCATTTTTAAATCGGCCTTAGCGTGAACATAGACGTGGCAGATACCAGCGTCGTGTTTAATCACCGGTACTTTGGCGGAATTAACCACGGCTTCGATTAAGCCAGGGCCACCGCGAGGAACAATGATGTCGACGATTCCACGAAGTGAACCGAGTGCCGGTACGGCTTCGCGCTCCGTGAAAGGCAAGAGCGTTACCGCTGCGGTAGGTAGGCCGACCGCTTTTAATCCTTCAGCAAAAGATTCTGCTAAGGCGATGTTCGTGTGCACGGCTTCGCTACCGCCACGTAAGATACAGGCGTTACCTGATTTTAAACACAGGGCGGCAGCATCGACCGTCACATTAGGCCGCGATTCAAAAATAATAGCTACGAGACCCAGAGGAACTCGGCGACGAACAATTTTTAATCCGTTAGGTCTGTCCCAACTCTCCACGACTTCGCCCACAGGATCAGGTAATTTTGCAACCGCTTCGCACGCCGCAGCGATATCTTCAAGCCGACTCGTATCTAGGCGCAGACGATCAGTCATCGCCTCGGTCAGTCCTTTCACTTTCGCTTGGGCGAGGTCTTGCTGATTAGCAGAAAGGATTTTCGCGGCGTTGGATCTGACTGCTTTGGCGGCAGCGATGAGTGCAGCGGTGCGAGTGGCCGTAGACGACAAAGCAACCACCCGGGCTGATTGTTTCGCGAGGGTAGCGAGTGCGGTGACGCGTTGAAGCAGTTCGCTCATCGTAAATCAAAAAGCGTTCCTAATTTTTTATGAGAGGCTATCTCGAGGAGAACATTTTTCCGACGGCCATTAGCGATTTGCGTTTTTACTTTTCCAAGAGCAGCAATTTCGGCCGCTTGTAATTTAGTAATCATCCCGCCGACATTGCGTTCGGAACCCGCGCCCCCGGCGAGGCTGCGTAATTTAGCATCAATCTTTTTGACGTGAGGAATCAGTTCTCCGGTGCCATCAGACTTGGTCATCAGGCCATCAATGCCGGAGAGAATAATTAATAAATCGGCCTGAACGAGTGCTGCGACGTGAGCGGAGAGACGATCGTTGTCGCCGACGCGAATTTCTTCATCCGCGATGGCATCATTCTCATTGATAATCGGAACGAATTTTTTTCGGGCTAACAATAAATCCAGAGTAGCTCGGGCGTTATTGGTGCAGGTGCGACTATCTAAATCCCAATAAGTGAGAAGCATTTGAGCACCGAGTAGATTATGCCGGGCGAAATGTTTTCGATACACCGACATTAATTCAGGCTGTCCGACCGTTGCGCAGGCTTGGAGTTCGCGGGCATCTTTAGGACGCTTCACTAATTTCATGGCAGTCATACCGGAGGCGACGGCACCGGAGGTGACGATAACGACTTCGATGCCGCGCTTCATGAGTACGGCTACCTGGTCGCAGATACGTCCGATTTGGGCGCTATCGACTTTGCCGTCTGCGCGTGTGAGCAGGCCGGAACCTAATTTAATGACCCAACGTTTTGGCATGGTTATGGCAGACAAGTTAGCCGATGACTGGCGTCAATGTCCAGCGTCAGAGTGACGAACCTTCTTGGCTGGGAGGCACTAGGCCAATTGCTCGCCAGCCTTTTGGGCTAAGAACGCGACCTTGGGGCGTGCGGGAGATGTAGCCTTCGAGCACTAAAAAGGGTTCATGAACTTCTTCGAGTGTATGGGCATCTTCGCCGATGGCAGCACCGATACTATTTAAACCCACGGGCCCACCGTTGTGTTTTTCGGCCATCGCTCGGAGGAATCGGTGATCCATTTCATCTAAACCATTCTGATCGATTTCAAGTAATTCTAAAGCCGCTGCCGTAATTTTAGCGTCCGCTTTACCTTCAGCGCGCTCGAGTGCGTAGTCGCGTGTGAAGCGTAATAAATTATTCACGATACGAGGAGTGCCTCTAGCGCGACGGGAAACTTCTTCGGCGCCACCTAAATCGAGTGTGAGATTTAATAACTGCGCGTTGCGTTGTACAATCGAGAGGAGTTGTTCCTGATTATAATAATCGAGGCGAGTCTGTAAGGTGAATCGACTGCGTAGTGGCGCGGTGAGTAATCCGGTCCGCGTGGTTGCACCGATCAGAGTAAATTTAGGTAATTCGAGACGAACGCTCCGTGCGTTGGGACCTTGATCGATCATGATATCGATACGGAAATCTTCCATCGCTGAATATAAGAATTCTTCTACCGTTTTGGGAATGCGATGGATTTCATCGATGAATAAAATTTCGCCTTCTTGTAAACTCGTGAGCAGACCAGCAAGGTCGGAAGCTTTTTCAATGACTGGTCCGGAAGTGATGCGAATGGTTTTATTCATCTCGCCCGCTAAAATCATGGCGAGGGTGGTTTTGCCGAGGCCAGGTGGGCCGTGAATGAGAATGTGATCGAGGGTGCGACTTTCACGACGAGCCGCGCCGACCATGACTTTTAAGCGTTCCACGGTGCGTGCTTGGCCGACGAAGCTATCGAATTTTTCGGGTCGTAAAGCTTGGTCTAAGTGACGATCGGGCGAAGCCGCTTCGCCTTTGCCCAAAGTTTTTTTGGGAGAGTCAGAAGGATTTTTGCCAGCGGCCATAAGTTTAAATTAGGAAGAAAAATTATTTAAGCAATCATCACTCCTCGGCAAAACCCTTGGGCATGGCGGAGGAGGGCAGTCGCTCGATGTCGGCACCTAGGTTGCGAAGTCTTTCTTCGAATTGTTCGTATCCTCGGTCCAAGTGATAAAGTCTTTGGACCCAGGTTTCGCCCGTGGCGGCGAGTGCGGCCAATATCAGTGCGGCGGAGGCACGTAAGTCGGAGGCCATCACGGGTGCGCCGGAAAGTGGGCGATCGCCGTAGACGGCAGCGGTGGATCCTTCGATGGCAATTTCTGCACCCATCCGTTGTAACTCTGCGGCGTGCATGAATCGTGACGGATAAATTTTTTCGGTAAAGGTGCTGCGTCCGGGTACTTTTAATTGCAGGGCCATGAATTGCGCTTGGAGGTCGGTGGGAAATCCTGGGTAAGGTTCAGTAATAATTTCCACCGCTTGGGTCGGTTGTCCGAACGCCCGAATCGTATCTTCACTCGTTTCGATGTTAACGCCGACCTCTTTAAGTTTTTCGAGAAACGCGGTGAGGTGTTGAGGGTTGCAATGGGTCACCGTTAAATCTCCGCCCGTAATCGCTGCCGCGACGAGATAAGTTCCCGTTTCAATGCGATCCGAAATAATCGTATGTTCGCAGCCGTGTAATTTTTCGACTCCTTCAATCGTGATTAAGGGTGTACCGTGACCACTGATTTTCGCGCCCATTTTATTGAGTAAACTACAAAGGTCACTGATTTCGGGTTCGAGGGCCGCAGATTCAATTCTCGTAAGGCCGGGAGTTAGTGTCGCCGCCATAATGATATTGGCTGTGCCAGTGACGGTGCTGCCCATCGGACCGCCCATAAAAACATTTTCACCTCGAGCTTGCTCGGCGTTTACTTTGATCACGCCGCTTTCTACTTCGACGATGCAGTTTAAAGTTTCTAAACCTTTTAAGTGTAAATCAATCGGACGAATGCCGATGATACAGCCACCAGGAAGCGCCATCTCGGCTTGGCGGAGTCGTCCGACTAAGGCGCCGAGTAGACAGACCGAAGCTCTCATCTTTCGTACTAAATCATAAGGAGTGCGATGGGTGATTTCTTCCGCCGTGATTGTCCAAGTGCCTTTTTTTGGATTCTCTATTTTTGCTCCTTGGTGTTTTAAAATTTCAACCATGAAGCGCACGTCACTCAAATTCGGAACGTTGTGCAGCGTGACGGTTTCGTGGGTGAGGAGGGCGGCCGCTAAAATAGGGAGAGCGGAATTTTTTGAACCCGACGCACGCAGTGAACCTTTGATGGGATTGCCTCCACGAATGCGTGCGACTTCGAGCATGATTTAATTTTTATATAAAAAAAGGGGGTGCAAATTGCACCCCCTAATTTTTTATCCTTGGCGAGGACCTTGTCGACGGAAGTTTGGTCGACTTCCGCGACGCGGACCACCTTGGCCGCCATGAGGGCGAGGACCGTCGCGATAATCACGAGGACCGCGACTGCGCTGAGGGTTTCGATTTAGTGATGCCGTTGCTGTCGACTTTACGGAAATACCGAAAAGAGAAGCAATTTTGCGTTTTAAGTTAGCCCAAAAACCAATCGGTGATTGTTCAGGAATCACGACGGGATCGATGTGCAGCTTTTGACGTTCAGGGCGCGGTTCACGACGAGCTTGTGGCGCAGCATAGGCGTTTTCTTGGCGCTCATGTTGTGGTTCACGTGGGGCACGATATTGTGGAGGGCGAGCGTCACGTTCAAAACGTTGTTGCTCATGACGCGGCTGCTCATGACGCGGCTGTTCTTGGCGAGGCTCGCGAGGAGCTTGGTAAGATGCAGGAGCGGCTTGAGTTGGACGAGGCTGTTTGGCCAATTCACCCGAAAGTGATTCGGTGACTTGAGCGGGATTTTCGATCACGCCGATGGAAGGGCGTGAGTTTGCGGTTTTGCCACTGGGGGCGACGTTTGAAGGAGTACCACGACGACCAAATTGCTTAGGTGTTGAGATAGTTCCGGGTTTGACGGCGGGTTCGGTGGAAGCACCGATTACTGACATAGGGGGGAGGGTCGCGTGAGCGACTTCCAACTTAGATTCGGTAATGCGTGGTGCTGGGTTTGTTGCCACGGGGGCAACGGACGGTGAGGAAGTATTTTCCTGACCTTTATTTTCTTCTGGGTTCATGTTCTCTTGGATGTGGCGACTTATTTAATAGGTCGCTGGGTGATGACCGTCTCGGCCGTTGTGGCTGATGGGTCGGTATTTTCGGTTTCCTGCTTTTGACTTATGTTGAATAAGAGAGGTACCGAAGGTGCTAAGATTTTCATCTTAGAACCCCTGTGAATAAGTGTCTCCCCCTACTTTAACAATAAGAAAGTCCCCATTCCGCCAAAATGGTGAAAATTTGTTCATAATTCGGCCTTTTAGGCCTTTAATTGAGGTGGGCTAACCCAGGGTCTAGCGAGCCTCGTCGGTAAAGCGCTGCTCTCGGATCAGGGTAATTTTGATGTTACCCTGGTAGGAGAGTTTTTCCTCAATCGCGGAACGGAGTCGGCGAAGTAATTCGCTCGCGGCAAAGTCGTCCACTTTCACGGGATCGACGATTACGCGAAGTTCGCGGCCCGATTGAAAGGCGTAGGCTTCTTTGACGCCTTCAAAGGTGAGCACTAACTCTTCAAGATTCTTCACGCGTTGAGCGTAACTTTCTAAAGTCGATGAACGAGCGCCCGGGCGTGAGCCGGAAACGCTATCCGCAATCATCACGAGCGGTGCGAATAAACTTTCCGCTTCTACTTCGCGGTGGTGAGCGGCGACGGCGTTGACGACGCGTGGGTCTTCGCCGACGCGACGAAGGAGATTCGCTCCGGCGGCGGCATGAGTTAATCCATTATCCGCATCAATCGCTTTTCCTAAATCGTGTAATAATCCCGCGCGTTTCGCGAGCACGGGGTCGATACCAATTTCAGCCGCGAGTACGGCGCAGACTTGGGCGACTTCGACGGAGTGAGCTAAAGTATTTTGATTGGAGGATAAACGGAAGTGCAGTCGGCCCAATAATTCTTCGACCTTCACATCCATTGGTGGAAGACCTAAATCTCTTACCGCTTCGTGGCCGAGATGTTGGGCGTGTCGCGTGACTTCATTTTCTGCCGTCAGGACAAAATCCTCAATTAAAGTGGGGGTGATGCGACCATCCTTAACCATTCTTTCTAGGGCGATACGAGCGACTTCGCGACGGACGGGATCGAAACAAGAAATTAAAACCATGCCCGGAGTTTCATCGACGAGCAGGGTGGCCCCCGTGCTTTGTTCGAAGGTACGAATGTTGCGACCCTCACGACCAATTAAACGTCCCTTCATATCTTCACCGGGTATAGAAACGGAAACAGCGGTGGCATCTTGCGTCGTCGTCGTCGTCAACCTTTGCATCGCCGTGATTAAAATCCGCCGAGCTTCTTCTTCGGTTTCTTGTTCGGGACGGTTGAGGGTTTCTTCACGCAAGCGTCGTGCTTCACCCTCATATTTTTTTTGTAATGATTCAAACGCGAGACGTTTAGCTTCATCGGCTTTTAAGCCCGAGAGTCGTAATATTTCTTTTTGTAAAAACTCACGCTCTTTTTCATTGGCGGTTTTTAAGGCGTCGACGGCTTCGGCCTCGGATTGAGCAAGCGCCAGGAGTCGACCGGCCTCCCGTTGGGAGGCTCCCACTTTAACTTGTAGTTCAGAGGTTTCCAGCGAGGCCTCCCGTTTCGCTAGCTCGATTTCATTTTTTAAACGCTGCTCGAACATGGTCTGCACGGCGGACGCTCGCCTTTTCAAGAAAACGTAAGCGACCACCATCCCTGCAAAAAAGATGACTACGGAAATTGTACTTTGATCGGTGGCAAATGCCATGCAGTTGAAGCGGTGTGGTCGGCTTTAAAAGTTACCAGCTCCGCCCAGTCCGCAAGCCCTTTCGGGAGGTTCGCCTTGCACATTGTCTTTTAGATGTTTGATTTTAGAGATGTCCCGTCTTTTTGAGAGTGAAGGAGCTCAGGTGTCCGCCTGGTGGGATAAATTTGCCAATTTTTCTTGGCGGACGGACTGGACGCAGGTGGTCATTATTTTATTTTTAAGTACCTTAGGCGTCGTCGCCATTCAATCAGCAGGCTCGTACCGACAGACCAATTTTGAAACGCCGCAGATGATTTATTTGGGTATTGGTTGGGTGGCTTATTGGATGATTTCCTCATTGGACTATCGCAAGCTGCGTGTCCACGCCCGCCGCATTTATTTAATCGGGGCACTCCTGCTGGTACCGATATCTTTGTGTGCAATTTTTAAAATAAATATTGGTTCATTTATTCGCAGTATTAACGGGGCGCGCCGCTGGATGGATTTCGGTCCTTTTTCCATTCAGCCTTCCGAGTTCGCCAAAGTTTCCGTCCTCATTTTTATCGCGGCGGTCTTGGTCTTAAATCCGATTGGATCGTGGCGTAAGTCGTGGCCCACGGTGGTCAAGGTTTTAGCCGCGGCCGGCCTACCCTTTGTCTTGATTTTTGTACAGCCTGACTTAGGCTCAGCCCTCATCTACCTTCCACTGTCATTTGCCTTATTGTTTGTTGCCGGCCTGAGTTCCAGGTTTTTCATGGTGGCGGGATTGAGTGCCGTCTTATTGGGAGCCGTGGTCGCCGTCGATTTAGTTTCTTACGCTTCCAAAGTGACAGCGTACGCTAAAGCGCATGCCGATGATTTAAATCCCGCCAAAGCGATCCGCGGAAAACATGAAGAAACGGCCTGGTTTTTTCTTTTGAAGGATTATCAACGCGAACGTTTACTTTCCTTTGTGGCACCTTCCATCATTGATCCGCGTGGACGCGGGGCGACGTGGAATGTGAAACAGGCTGTCATCGCCGTCGGTCGTGGTGGATTAGAAGGACAGGGCATCGGCAAGGGCACGCAAGCGAAGTATGGTTACCTTCCCGAAGCCGCGGCGCATAATGATTTTCTATTTTCGGGAATGGCTGAAGAAATTGGTTTCCGCGGCGGAGTCTTTGTCGTTGTCGCTTTTGCGTTGTTGCTCTGGCGCGTTGTGCGAACCGCATTATTGGCCATCGACCGCTTTGGATCTTTGTTAGCAATTGGTGCCGCGGTGATTATCGGCACCCATGTCGTTATTAATATCGGCATGAATATCGATTTAATGCCCGTCACGGGCGTTCCACTACCTTTCCTCAGTTACGGGGGGTCCTTTATTCTCAGCTGCTTTTTGCTTCTCGGATTAGTCCAGAGCGTTCACCGACATTCGGTGGATGGCGGTGAGAATAGGGGGACTCCGGTAACTGGCATTTAACGCCATACTACTGCGATGACCGACCCAAATAATTCCGACGATAACCTAAACGACCTCCCTGAAGAAAGCACACCGCCGACTTCCTCTGGGGTTGATCCTAAGCAACTCGCTGAAGAAGCCGCGCAGCGTCGCAAAGAGTTACCGCTCTTACAACGCATCGTGAAGCACTTCTCCAAAGACCGTGCTAATTATCACGAACTCGTCATTAATGCCGAGACGCTCGAAAAGCGCGTCGCCCTACTCACGAACGGCGTGCTCGATAAATTTGAAATCGAACACAAAGGCGAAAACCGCATGGTCGGTTCAATCTTTAAAGGTCGCGTACAAAATCTCGAAGCCGGATTAAAAGCCGCCTTCGTCGATATCGGTCAGTCTAAAAATGCCTTCCTGCATTACTGGGATATGTTACCCGCCGCGAATGACTCGCAGGTTGAATTCATCCGCGACAATGAATCGGCTGAACAAAAACAACGTAAAGCGCGCTACCAAGCGAAAGACATTCCGACGCTGTTTCCTGCGGGGTCTGATATCGTCATTCAGGTCGTTAAAGACACCATCGGAACCAAGGGTCCACGTTCGACAACCAACATCGCCCTGCCTGGAAGATTTTTAGTTTTAATGCCCTTCAGTGGCGCTTGCGGTGTTTCCCGAAAAATTGAAGAAGCTCCCGAGCGTGAACGTTTGAAGGATATTTTACGCTCACTCACAATTCCTGAAGGGATGGGTGTAATCATCCGCACGGCGGGTGAAGGTAAGCAAGCGCGTTGGTTTGTGCGCGATCTCCATATGTTACTGCGCCGCTGGCAATCGATTGTTGAGAAGATTAACAAGTCGGAACAAAAGGCGATTCTACTCTACACTGAGCCAGGTTTAATCGAACGAACCGTTCGCGATTTTCTCACCGAAGAAGTGGACCGTATTTTGGTCGATAATCCCGAGGACTTTAAAATCGTCCAAGAATTAGTCGCCGAGATTTCTCCTCGTTCAAAATCACGAGTCGAACTTTATAAAGACCCGATTCCCGTTTTCGAACGCTATAATATCGAACGTCAGATTGAACAACTTTTCCAACGTCGCGTTCCACTGCCCAGCGGTGGCGAAATTGTGATTGATGAAACCGAAGCGCTGACCGCGATTGACGTTAACACGGGCTCGCACCGCGGTACGACCAAAGATGGTAAAGACTATATTTTACAGGCCAATATCGAGGCCGTGACCGAAGGGGCCCGCCAAATCAAGCTCCGCAATTTAGGGGGCTTAATCATGATTGATACGATCGATATGAAAAACCCCAAAGATCGTAAAACCGTTTACGATACTTTGCGCGAGGCGATGGAAGACGATCGAGCCAAGCACCAGATTTTACCGATTTCCCAATTAGGCGTGCTGCAGATGACACGTCAGCGTCACACCGAATCGAATACGACTTCGATGTACATGGATTGTCCGCATTGTCAGGGTCGCGGTATCGTTAAAAATCCTCGAACCGTCTCGGTAGAAATTCAGCGTAAGCTTTTAAGCGTGATCCGTCGTTTGCGCGAACAAGTGGGTCCGGATAAAGAATTAGAAATTAATATTCTGCTTCACCCGATTAACTTGGATCGCATCGTGAAAGAAGACCGGGAATATTTCCGCGATTTAATGAAGTCATGTAAGGTTCGTCTGGGCACTAAGCCTGACGCTACTTACAGCATTGAAACGTTTAAATTATTCGACGGTGCGGGCAAAGAATTGCGCTAAGCGATGTCGGCGACAGCCCTAGAGATTCGTCCGGTCGATTGGTTGAAGTCGGACGAGTCTCAGGCGGTCGTTGAAGTTTTAAATTCCTACGCCGCACACACCGTCGGTGGCGGTGTGCCCTTGTCATCCGTGGTACAAGCCAATCTCAGTGCTGAACTCGCCAAACGTCCGCAGGCCCTGGTTCTGTTAGCGTGGTTAGGCGGCCAAGCGGTCGGGTTGGTCATCGCCTTTGAAGGATTCTCCACTTTTGCCTGTCGCCCCTTAATTAATGTCCACGATTTGGCGGTGTTGCCCAAGTTTCAATGTCGCGGCGTGGGTAAAGCGTTAATGGCTGCGGTCGAGGCGGAGGCGCAGCGGCGTGGGTGTTGTAAGCTCACGCTCGAAGTCTTGGAGCATAATCAACACGCCCGGAAACTTTATGCGTCAGTAGGTTTTGCTTCGTATCAACTCGATCCTGCCACGGGCTCCGCGCTTTTCTTAGAAAAGAAATTAGCTTAGTCTAAGCCTTCGGGCGGTGGGCCAATAAGCGTAGTCCGTTTAAGCATACGATGACGGTACTGCCTTCATGAACCATCACGCCGAGAGATAAGGTGGCTCCTTGGAAGATGACAATGGTGGCCATCGTTAATGCGGCGCCGACCGAGATTATAATATTAATACGAATGGCGGTACGCGCAGCTTTACTCAGTTCGATGGCATTAAGAAGTTTCTCAATCTTATCATCCATGAGAACAACATCACTGGACTCGAGCGCGGCATCGCTTCCTCGGCTACCCATCGCGATGGCGATATCGGCGGCGACTAAGCTAGGGGCGTCATTCACGCCATCACCGACCATGGCGACGAGGTGTCCTTCCGATGAAATCTTTCGAACCATTTGCATTTTTGCTTCGGGCGAGAGCGCTGCTGCAAATTTTTCTACCCCTACTTTTTTTGCAGCGACGGCAGCCGCTTCTTCGCGATCGCCGGTAAGCATGATGGTGTGAATGCCTAACTGGTGGAGAGCGGAAAGGGTGGCGGCGCTTTGTTCGCGAACTTCGTCGACCAAGGTAACGCGAGCGATGGATGTACCATCCGATGCCCAAACTTCACTGATAATGGCACCGCTGTCTGTATTGGTGGAAGGGAGTGCGGCACAGCCGACGAAGTCACGTCCGCCGATTTTCCAGGTCACTCCATCAATCTCTCCAGAAATTCCTTTGCCTGGGAAGTTAGCGAGACCTTTGACTGAAAGACATTGTGCGCCCTCAGCCCGACACGCTTTAAGGATTCCAGCCGCAAAAGGGTGAGTCGAATTAGACTCAACAGAAAGCAATGCGGACAATGTTTTTTGGCGATTTTCGGGTGGATAAACTTCGAGCGATGCGACGACAGGTTCACCCGAAGTTAACGTTCCTGTTTTATCAAAGCAGATGGTGTTCACTCCGGAAAGTCGTTCAACCGCAGCGCCACCTCGAAATAAGATTCCTTGGCGAGCACCCGCAGCGATGGCGGCTAAGATAGCCGAGGGAACGGAGAGGACGAGCGCGCAGGGGCTGAGAACCACCATGAGAGTCATTGCACGATAGAGTGCCGACGTCTCTCCGCCCATCATGGGATTATGGAGGACGTAATAGTGGTAGAGAAAGAAAATGAGAGAGGCGGAGAGCGTAAAGATGGCATAAATGTCGCCCCACCGATCAATGGCGCGCTGGGCCGGGGCTTTGCTTTCTTGGGCTTCGCGGATCAGCGTAACGATCCGTTGGAGAGAACTATCTTTTTCAGCCTTGGTGACTAAAACAACCAGCCGTCCCCAACTATTTAAGGTACCACTGGAAACAAAGCTGCCGGTTTTTTTATCAACGGGTTTTGCTTCACCCGTTAGAGTGCTTTCATCCACCGAACTTTCTCCCGATACAACCTGACCATCGGCAGGAACTAACTCGCCAGGGAGGACGATTATTTGATGCCCAGGTTTTAGTGCACTGACGGAAATAATACTTTCTTTGCCATCATTTTCAATCAAGCGGGCCTGCTTAGGAGCGCGATCTAAGAGGGCATCGATGGCCCCTCTGGTGCGGAACATTGCATAGTGTTCAATCGCCCCTGCCGTGGAGAATAGAAAGAGCAGCAGTGCACCTTCTTCGGGGTGACCAATAATCCATGAACCCCCTGCAACAAGGATCATCAAAGTGTGCACATCGACACGTTTTTCGCGCAGCGATGCCCAACCGTCGATGAGTGCATCCCATCCACCAGCCAGACACGAGAGGGCGAGTAATAATGTAGAGATCCAGTGCAGGGAATTTCCGGGTGGATAGGAATGACTGACGAGAAGCGCGAGAAGTCCGAATAAACCACTTATCACAGCGAATACCGCGAGTTTTTTCCACTCATCGTGATGTTCATCACTCATATTTATATGATTTAACTCTAAAAATAATATTGGTCAACCATTGGGGTGTCCGCAGAGAAAATTTCTGCTCAGGTGATTCGTTTTTTGGACAGAATTTTTTCTAAAAACGAGTGAGGAATTTTTCACCAACATCACTGAGTGAATTTCCTCTTGCGCTCTGCGGATAAATGACTATCAATCGTCATTAAGAGTTAACCGCAACGTGACTAACCGAACCGAAACCATCAGCGAAAGTCTTATCACCGTGTCCCTTCCTGTGAAGTTACACATTGAAGCAATCGCTTTTCAGCAACGCGCCGGCTTGTCTAATTTGAGCGAAGTAATCAGGCATGCCTTAGAGAGTTGTCCTGAGAATCGTTTGAACGTTGAACCAACCAACTCCCGCCAAGTGTCTTTCCGAGTCCCCTCGGAGCTCCGCACTCGTATTACCCGTCAGGCTCGTCAGGCCCGGGTGAGTGTAGGGCGCATCGTCAGGGTGGCGCTTCAGTCGCTGCCCTCTAACCCAACAACGAACATCACAACTATGGCAAAAAAGAAAAAAGCTGCTAAGAAATCAGTAGCTAAAAAAGCCAAATCCAAGAAGAAATAATTCTTCTCGGACTCTCCGTCGCTAAGGCGGATGGCACTGGTTTCATTACCAGCTAAAACAAGGACCCTCGTAAGGGGGTCCTTTTCTGTTGGCTTGAAAAGCGGCGAGAGGGAAGTTTGAGTCTCCCCATCCATGACACCTTCCTCCGCCAGCGCTGGTCGTATCACTATCACGAACGGCACACTGAATGTACCCGATCACCCCATCATTCCTTTTATCGAAGGTGACGGTACGGGCCCAGATATCTGGCGTGCCTCGGTTCGGGTATTCGACGCTGCCGTAGCCAAAGCTTATCACGGAAAACGTAAAATTGAATGGCTCGAAGTTTTAGCGGGCGAAAAATCTTTCAAGAAAACGAACGACTGGTTACCCGAAGCCACCCTCACGGCTTTTCGAGATTATCTCGTCGGAATCAAAGGACCACTCACCACTCCGACCGGTGGTGGCATTCGTTCGCTTAATGTCGCGCTCCGCCAACAATTGGATCTCTACGTTTGTCTCCGTCCGGTGCAATGGTTCATCGGCGTGCCTTCACCTGTAAAAAATCCCGGTAAAGTAAATATGGTAATTTTCCGCGAGAACACCGAAGATATTTATGCGGGAATTGATTTTGAAGCGGGCTCGGAAGTCGCGCTCAAAACTTTGGAGTTTATCAAGACGAACTTCCCCAAAGAGTTTAAGAAAATCCGCTTTGGTGAAGAGCAACCCGCGACCGTCGGCCTTGGGATTAAGCCCGTTTCTAAGCCTGGTTCTGAACGTTTAATCCGTTCGGCGATTCAGTACGCCATCGAGAATAAGCGTCAATCTCTGACCTTAGTTCATAAAGGAAATATCATGAAATACACCGAAGGGGCTTTCATGAAATGGGGTTATGATTTGGCGAAAAATGAATTTGGTGCTGTAGAAATTGAGGGCGGACCTTGGTGCAAAATTCCCGAAGGTAAGCCCGGTGCTGGCCTCGTGATTAAAGACGCGATTGCGGACATCACCCTACAACAAATTCTGACACGTCCGACCGACTTCGACGTCATCGCGACGCTGAATCTTAATGGCGATTATCTTTCCGACGCCCTTGCTGCGCAAGTGGGCGGTATCGGTATCGCTCCCGGTGGAAATATTAATTATCTAACCGGACATGCGATCTTTGAAGCGACCCACGGTACTGCGCCGAAGTATGCCGATAAGGATGTCGTGAATCCTGGCTCCGTCGTTCTCAGTGGCGAAATGATGTTGCGCTACCTGGGTTGGACTGAAGCAGCTGATCTCATTCTTAAAGGTTTGAATGGTGCGATTGGTGGTGGTCGAGTGACTTACGATTTCGCCCGACAAATGGAAGGTGCGAAGGAAATTAAGTGTTCGGAGTTCGGGGATGCGATTATCGCAAAAATGTAGTTCATCCTTTATTTTATTAGCTAAATTCGAACAGGGCAGGCCTTCTTGAGGCTTGCCCTGTTATTTTTAATAAGACAAATTTCTCTTCATGAAAAACTCGCTGCGTGCACTGGCTTTAACCGTATTTACACTGGGCGTCGCCCAAGCTCAAAACACCCCGAGTAGCCCCTTAGGTTCCGACCTTTCGGTTCGTGCTAATTTTTCGTGGGCTTCAAAAAATGTCGCCCGTGGTAAAGAGCGCTCCAGCGATGAAGGTTTATTTCAATCTCAATTAACTTTAGAGTACGCCGTCCCCACAATCATCGGCACCTCTGTTTATTTCAGTGGCTATAGTGCAGATAGTTTTGAAAAAGTTTACGGCGCCGGTGTTCGTCGCAGTATGGAATGCGGCACGCTTGATATTGGCTACCAGCACACTAAGGCTAATAATCACTTCGTGAACACGAATGGTGTTGCGGGTTATACTTTGGCACCGTCTGACAATGAATATTACATTGGCCTCGTTTTATCGAAGGATGTTTTTCTCCGTCCCTCGGCTTACCTATTTTATAGCGATGAGTTAAGACAGTATAACTTCGTCGTTTCGGCCCGTAAGGATTTCGACGGAAGTGATATTGGATTATCCGCGATCAATATTGTGACCAAGCTCTATGCCGGTTCGATCTACGCATCGGACTCGAATTGGGATACGGCGAACTCTTACCTGTATGCAGGAGCCTCGGCGGATTTCATTTATGCCATCAGTCCCAGCGCTAGCGTGGGCACCGGGCTTAATTTCGCGTATAATAATGACAATGCGGCAGACACTAAGGGTGGAGTCTTCTGGTACCGTTTTTTTGCTAATTTCCGCTTTTAAGGGGCAAAGTAGGGTTTTTGGCTAAATCGCCTAAACATCCTCTCTCTAATTAAAAGCACTCTCACCGTATGATTTGCCCATTCGGGTGTTGACGGAGGGGTCTCAAGCCTCATTTTCCGACTTTCCCTCTTTTTATGAAGACCACGCTAGCTAAGAATGTGCAGCTCAAAGACAAAACTTGGTACATTATTGATGCCAAGGACCAAGTCCTCGGACGCCTCGCAGTCAAAATTTCCAACGTCCTCCGCGGACGTCACAAACCCACCTACACTCCACACGTAGACACGGGTGATTACGTCATCGTGATCAACGCAGACAAAGTGCGCTTAACCGGCACCAAAGAAACCGACAAAACTTACATGTTCTACACCGGTTGGGTAGGTACTGCTTACCGCCGCACAGTTTCTGCTATGCGTGAACGCCGTCCTGAATTTATCGTGAAGCACGCGGTCAAAGGTATGCTTCCTAAAAACCGTTTAGCGAATGACATGCTCCTTAAGCTTCGCGTCTACGCTGGTGAAAAGCACGATCAAGCTGCTTCTAACCCCGTTCCATTCCCTGCCTTTCCTAAGGTCTAATTTTTAATATTACTCAATGAGCGCCACTAAGTCATCCGCCATCACTGCCGTCGGCCGTCGCAAGACCGCTTCGGCTCGTATCCGCCTTTCCCGCGGAACGGGAGTTATTTCCGTCAATGGAAAACCTGTAGAAGAATATCTTTACACTGAAGCCCTCGTTAAAGCGGCCACTGCTCCATTGCGAACAGCGGGTCTCGAAGGCCAAGTAGACGTTTCGGTTAATGTTATCGGCGGTGGTCCTAACGGCCAAGCTGGTGCCATTTCCCACGGATTAGCTCGCGCCCTCCAAAAGATGGATGCGACTCTTCGTGCTCCACTTAAGAAAGAAGGCCTCCTTACCCGCGATGGTCGTATGCGCGAACGTAAGAAGCCCGGTCAGCCAGGCGCCCGCAAGCGCTTCCAGTTCTCGAAGCGCTAAACCGCCTCGGAAAAGGAAGAAAAAAGGCCCCGGCACCCCGGGGCCTTTTTGTTGGCGAGTTTTTCTATGTCCAAACGACCATTCCTCCCTTAACTTTTTATCAATCACACCATGTCTCAATCACTGATCCAAGTCGGCATCGTTGGCGCCTCTGGCTACACAGGCGAAGAGCTCGTTGGTATCCTCGCCCAACACCCCCACGTCGAACTCGCGATGGTTTGCTCGCGGTCCCTCGCTGGAAAAAAAGTGGTGGATGAATTGCCCAGACTCCGGGGTAAGGTGAATTCAAATTTAGTTTTTTCCGCATCCTCACCTCAAGAGTGTGCCGCTTCCTCCGTGGGAGTTTGGTTTTTAGCTCTCCCTCATGGCGTCGCCGCTGAATACGCCCAGCCTCTCGTGGCTGCAGGGAAAAAGGTTTTGGATCTGTCGGCCGATTTTCGGCTGAAGGATTTACAGATTTATAAAAAATATTACGGCCACGATCATCCCGCGCCGCAACTTACTTCGCAGGCAAAGTATGTAATTCCGGAATTACAACTCGATGATAGTTGGAAGAAAATTTCGCTCGTCGCTTGCCCCGGTTGCTACCCGACCAGCATTCAAATCCCCATCATCCCTTTATTACGGGCTGGCTTAATTAAGCCCGAACCTGGTCGGTGTGTTATTAATTCCTACAGCGGCGTATCGGGAGCAGGTAAGAAAGCCGATGTAAATTACCTTTTCTGTGAGCGGGACGGATCCATGAAAGCCTATGGTATTCCGAATCACAGACACATCGCGGAAATCGAAGAACAACTGAGCGGAGCTGCCGGTAAAGCTATCGTCGTCCAATTTAATCCACACCTCGCCCCGATGCATCGGGGTATTTCGACCACGATTGTGGTTCCGGCCAATGGAGCCACGGCCGCCCAAATTGAAAACTGCTGGCAAAAAGCTTTTGCCGATAAGCCTTTCGTTTCGATTTTAAAATCAGGCGATTTTCCCGATACCGCCCACGTAGCGTACTCAAATCAAATCGAGATTTCGGTGGTTGCCGATGAACGGACCGGAAATTTAATTATCACTTCAGTCATTGATAACTTATTGAAAGGCGCGGGTGGTCAGGCCGTGCAAATTCTTAATCTGATGATGGGCTGGAAGGAAACCACCGGATTACGTTAATTTATAACACCTCTATGGATATTGATTTTATTGATGACTCAGCAGGTCTGTCCGACGTCCCCGGTTTTCGGGTCGGCGCCGCGGGGTGCGATATTAGAAATAAGAATTTGGCTCGGCTCGATCTCTCTTTGATCGTCGCCGACCAACCCTGCAATGCTGCGGGCGTATTTACGACGAACGACGTCAAAGCCGCACCCGTCCGGTATTCACAAAATATTTTATTACTTTCCAAAGGAAAAATCCGGGGCGTCGTCGCCAACAGTGGCAACGCAAACGCCTGTACTTCCCAACAAGGTGATATTGATGCTCAACTCATGGCGGAACTTTCGGCCAAAGCCGTGGGTACGCCTACCGAAGCTTTTCTGGTTTGTTCAACCGGAAGAATTGGCGAGTTACTGCCCATGGCGAAGGTCGCTCAAGGTATAACCACCGCTAGCCAAAATTTATCGAATAAAGCGACCGAAGGTCGGAGGGCGGCTGAATCTATTTTAACCTCTGATACTAGACCTAAAACAGCGACGGCTTACTTTACCTGGCAGGGTAAAAAGGTAACGGTAGCGGGCTTTGCTAAAGGTGCTGGTATGATTGAGCCGAACATGGCGACGATGTTGGCCTTGGTGGCTACCGATGCCGATGTGAACGCCCTCACCCTCAAAAAATCTTTATTATCCGCGACTCAACAATCGTTCAATTGCGTGAGCGTCGATGGTGATATGTCGACCAACGACACAGTCATCTTGATGGCCTCAGGCGTTTCTAAAGTAGTCGTTGATGAAAAGGCTAATCCAGATTTGCAAAAACTTTTCCAAGCCACTTTAGATAAAATCTGTTTTGCGTTAGCGGAAAAAATTGTCGGCGATGGTGAAAAAATCACGAAAGTTGTCTCGGTCGAAGTTCACGGTGCGCGGACGCGTGCAGACGCCGAAAAAATTGCTCGGGCCATTGGCAATTCGTTACTCGTCAAATCCTCTTGGTTTGGTGAAGACCCTAACTGGGGACGTTTAGCGGATGCGGCTGGCTACGCCCGGACGGGTTTAGATGAAGCTAAATTAGACATCCACTATAACGACGTGCCCGCCGTGGTGGGTGGACGTCCGATTCCTGAAAATAAGCCTCAGTGGAAGGAAGTGGTTAAAGCTCGGCAGTTTAAGGTTAGAATCAACCTGAACCTTGGTTCGGCCCATTTCCGTTTACTCGCGTCAGATCTCACCGACGGATACGTGAACTACAACAAGAGCGAGTAAGATTATTTTCCAATTGCCCGTTGGCTTTCCACCCTCACTTTTAAATCTGTCTGATGAGTACGCCTGCTGTCCATAAAGCTGAAGTTCTTCTTGAAGCACTTCCTTATATCCAAAAATTCCGTGGCTCCACCTTCGTAGTCAAATACGGCGGAAGTTTTATGGATGACCCTAGTCCTGAAGGTAGAGACCGGGTCGCTACCGACATTGCATTTTTAGCCGCCGTCGGCATTCAAGTCGTCGTCGTTCACGGCGGAGGCAAAGCGATTACTCGGGCCATGGAAACTGCTGGAATTAAATCTGAGTTCCGTGGCGGGATGCGGGTGACCGATGCGGCCACTGTAAAAATTGTCGAAGATACTTTGAACAAAGAAATCAACGGACAGATCTGCGATTCACTTCGGGCGCGGGGTGCTAATCCACTCGGCATGCCAGGGAACCACGTCAACTTGTGCGAAAAACTTTTAGGTACTGATGAAGCTGGTAATCCCATCGATATCGGTTTCGTGGGTGATATTAAATTTGTGAAAGCAAAATTAATTAAGAAAGCTTTAGCGGATGGGTTTCTCCCAGTCGTTTCACCGATGGCGTTGGATGGAGATGACCAACCCTATAACACCAACGCGGATGTTGCCGCTGCTGCCATTGCCAATTCCCTGCGGGCCAGAAGGCTCATTTTCATGAGCGATGTGCCGGGTTTGTTGGCTGATCCGAAAGATCCATCGACGTTAATTACTACCTTAAAGGTGGGCGAAGTGGATGAGCTCAAAAAGAAGGGTGTGATCGCGGGAGGAATGATTCCTAAAGTGGATAGCGCGGTTAAGGCATTAAAAGAAGGAGTACGGAGAGTGCACTTTATTGATGGTCGGGTCCCTCATTCACTGCTCTTAGAAGTCTTTACCGATAAGGGTATCGGCACGGAGATTGTTCACGGATAATGTTACACGACTCTGTCCATTCTTCCGACGAGTCTGCTAAACTCTATAGCCAATTTTTGGCTAAAAATTATTCGACTCAAGCCATTACCTTAGTGAAGGGTAAGGGTACGCGGGTTTGGGATGCCCACGGAAAAGCCTATTTAGATTTTGCTTCAGGCATTGCCGTCAACTCAGTCGGTCATGCTCATCCTGTAATGGTTAAAAGAATCAGTGAGCAGGCTGAAAAATTAATTCACGTCAGCAATCTCTACCGGAATGAGCCTCAAGCTAAGTTGGTTGAATCACTTTCAAAATATTGTGGCTCCGGAAGATTTTTATTTTGTAACAGCGGCGCCGAAGCTAATGAAGCGCTTTTAAAACTCGCCCGGCTTCACGGTAAGAAAAAGTCGGGGGTTGAAGGCAAGTGCATCGGAGTCGTGGTTGCCGAAAAAGCCTTTCACGGGCGGACCTTTGGGGGTATGTCTGCCACTCCTCAGGAGAAAATCCAATCAGGCTTTAGACCCTTATTGACCGGCTTTTCCTCGGCTCCGCTGAATGACATCGCTGCTTGGGATAAGGCTATCAGTGCCACCGACACTGCTGCGGTTTTATTAGAAACCATTCAAGGGGAGGGTGGTATCTTTCCAGCTGATCCCGTTTTTTTACAACAACTGCAAAAAATCTGTCAGGAAAGAAATGTCTTATTACTCATTGATGAAATTCAGTGCGGTATTGGTCGGACGGGTAAATTCTTTGCCTATGAATTCTCGGGAATTAAACCTGACGCGATTGCGATGGCCAAAGGCCTCGGTGGCGGATTTCCCATTGGTGCGATTTGGATGGCTCCACCGTATGATGAACTTTTTCAGCCTGGTTCGCACGGTACCACGTTTGGTGGTGGTGCTTTAGCAGCGGCCGCCGCCCTCTCCGTTATCGAAATTATTGAAAGTGAAAATCTCGTTGCTCGGGTAGCTACCCAATCTCCGGCTTGGCATGAATCTCTGAAAAAATTAGCGCAAAAGTATCCTGCGATTATCAAAGAAATTCGGGGTGCCGGATACATGGTCGGTGTTGGGATGAATATTGATCCGCTTCCCGTCGTTGCTGCTCTACGTGAAGCAGGATTGTTGACCGTACCGGCGAGTGGAATTGCGATACGGTTGTTGCCGCCATTAAATGCGACAGTCGCCGAGTTAAATGAGGCTATCGAAATTTTTGATCGGGTGTTAAGTGCGTGGAAAGTCGCTTAAAATCACTATTCCAGCACATTTTCGCCTGTCCAAAATCGTTTCGCTAGATAGTTTTAAACACCTTCTCTCATGCGTCACTTCCTCAAAGAGACCGATTTAAGTTTGGCTGAAATCCAATCGATTTTTGCCCAGGCTGCTTTGTTGAAATCGCAAAGGGGTCAGACTAAATCTCAGGATCTCGCTCAGCAGTCCTGGGGCCTACTTTTTTTCAAGAAGAGCACCCGGACGCGGGTTTCTTTTCAGGTCGGCGTTCACGAACTTGGCGGACAGCCCGTCATGCTGAATGCGGATGACATGCAAATCTCGCGTGGTGAAACGGTAGCCGATACCGCAAAAGTTTTATCACGTTATTTGCATGGCATGGTTATCCGGTGTCATGAACACAAACTCTTAGAGGACTTTGCTCAAAGCGGAACGATGCCCGTGGTAAATGCGTTATCCGACTTCCTGCATCCCTGTCAGTTTATGACCGATATGTTTACGCTCGCGGAGCGTTGGTCGAAGGGGAAACCCGAAAATTTTGAGAGTTCCTTAAAAGGACGGAAGGTTGCTTTCTTGGGTGACACGGCCTGCAACATGGCGAACTCATTTATTTTAGGCGGAGCCGCTCTCGGTGTGGAAATTGCGTTGGCGGGTCCTGCGGGTTACGAGCCCACTGCAGAAATCAAACAGCAGCTCAAAAAAGATGGACTGAAGGAAACCTTTACTTTCACGACTGACGCCGCTGCTGCGGTTAAGGGTGCAGACATGGTTTATACCGATGTTTGGGTGAGCATGGGTATGGAGGCTGAAAAGGCCGAAAGACTTAAAACTATGCAGCCTTACCAAGTGAATTCTAAGCTGATGGCTCTGGCTAAACCCGACGCTTACTTCATGCACTGCTTGCCTGCTCACCCAGGTGAAGAAGTAACCGCCGAAGTTTTAGCGAGTCCACAAAGCATTATTTTTGATCAAGCGGAAAACAGACTCCACGTGCAAAAAGCGATTCTCGCCCATTTAACCCGCCACCGCTAATTTATTATTTAATATACCATGAGTAAGAAAAAGAAAATCGTCCTCGCCTATTCGGGCGGACTCGACACCTCCGTCCTCCTATCTTGGATTAAGGATAAGCATCATGCCGAGATGATCGCATTCTGCGCCGACATCGGCCAAGAAGATGAGTTGAAGGGCTTGAAGCAAAAAGCGCTCAAGACTGGTGCGTCCAAACTTTATATTGATGACCTCCAAGAGGAATTCGCCCGCGACTTTATTTTCCCAATGATGCAAGCGGGTGCGATTTACGAAGGTCAATACTACCTCGGTACATCGATTGCCCGTCCACTCATCGCCAAACGCATGGTTGAGATCGCTCGTAAAGAAGGTGCGACCGCCATTGCTCACGGTGCGACGGGTAAGGGTAATGACCAAGTGCGTTTTGAATTAACCTGTGCGGCTTTAGCACCTGACTTAGAAATCATCGCGCCTTGGCGTAATGAGGAATTCCGTGCTGATTTTCCCGGTCGTGCTGAAATGATCGCCTATTGTGCGAAGAATAAAATCCCGGTCGAAGCGAGTGCGAAAAAGCCCTATTCTTCTGATCGAAACCTCCTTCACATTTCTTATGAAGCTGGCATTTTAGAGGATCCTTGGATGGATGCTTTTGCGCCTGCAAACAAAGCCATGTTCAAGCTTTCCGTTTCACCGGAAGATGCTCCAAATAAATCGGAGTATGTTGAACTCGAATTTCGCCAAGGCGATTGTATCGCCGTTAACGGCAAGAAGATGAATCCTCTCGGAGTGATGCGCACACTGAATAAAATCGGTGGGCGTCATGGCGTTGGCCGAGTCGATATGGTCGAAAATCGTTTCGTCGGCATGAAGAGTCGTGGCGTTTATGAAACACCAGGCGGTACGATTTTACATTTCGCTCACCGTCAGATTGAATCCTTAACCATGGATCGCGAAGTGATGCACTTACGCGACTCTTTGGTTCCTCGTTACGCGACCTTAGTTTACAATGGTTTCTGGTATGCTCCGGAGCGCTTAGCATTACAGGCACTCATTACCGAATCGCAGCGCAATGTCACCGGCACCGTCCGTGTGAAACTCTATAAAGGTGGTACTTATGTCGCAGGTCGAAAGAGTCCTCGCTCGTTGTACAATCCACATATTGCGACGATGGAAGCGGATCCAACGAAGGCTTACAACCAAGACGACGCTACGGGATTCATTCGCCTCAATGGTTTACGCTTACGCGTGAACTCAAAGGTCAATGGCGTGCAGAACTTAAGTAAGACGGTTCGATAACACAAAGATACACCGATTAAAAAAGGCGTCCAGTGGACGCCTTTTTTGTTACTTTAAATTGGAGGCGCGGGTCGGAATTGAACCGACGCATGGGGCTTTTGCAGAGCCCGGCCTTACCACTTGGCTACCGCGCCTAACACTTACAGGGCGTACTCTGCCACTTGTTAACTTTCTTTCAAGGGTTTTATGCAATGGCTTTCCTTTCTCAAATTATCCATTAAAACAGGGTAATGTCAGCCCAACCTCCCTATCGTATTGGACTCGGTTACGACATTCATCCGCTCGTCTCTGGCCGTCCCTGTATTCTGGGAGGGGTCACGATTCCCTCAACGATGGGCCCCGATGGGCATTCCGACGCCGATGTTTTACTGCACGCGGTTGCCGACGCTCTTTTGGGTGCAGCTGGACTTCGCGATATTGGATATTATTTTCCGAACACCGATCCAAATATCAAAAATATCAAATCGGGCCTGATTGTTAAAAAAGCCCTCGAGGAGATAAAAAAGTTGGGATGGATAGTGGGGAATATCGATGTGGTCGTCATCGCAGAGCGTCCTAAAATTTCTGAACACATTGCCGAAATCAAAAAATCCATTTCAGAACTTTTAGAAGTGGGCGACGACCAAGTCGGGGTAAAGGCGACGACGAATGAAGGGATGGACTCGATTGGCCAGGGCCGGGCCATTGCGGTTCAGGCTATTTGCATGCTTTTGAAAGCCTAAATAGAGGGTTTAGTCCTTTCCGTCTTGTCAAATCGGTCTAAACAAACTCTCTCCAATTAAATCTATGGAGCAGACCCTTATTATTTTAAAACCCGATTGTATGGAGCGCCGCCTTTATGGCACCGTTTTGGCGCGCTTTGAAGCTGCTGGATTTGATATTCAAGCCTGCAAATTAACCCGCCTCACGCCTGGTCAATTACGCGAACACTACTCGCACGTTGCGGAAAAACCTTTTTATCCTGAGATCGAAACTTTCATGTCTTCTCGTCCGGTAATCATCGCAGTTTTAAGCGGTAAAAATGTCATCGCACACGTGCGTGAATTGCTCGGGCCCACGAATTCAAAAGTCGCTCCCAAAGGGACCATTCGCGGAGATTTTGGAACGGAGATGATGCGCAATGTTTGTCACGCCTCGGACAGCCCGGAAGCTGCTGCTGCTGAAATCAAACGTTTTTTCAGCGCGACCGAAGTTTTCTAAGTCTGTTACTCTCTAAATTTCTCGTGGTTGTAAAAGGGTGGCGATGCGAGTTCACCGAAGCGAAGTCGCCATTAAAAGGGCGCTTAACCCCCATCGGGGTAACTTTTTCGAGCTTTTTTGTGACTTCCCCGTTGCCCTTGGGCGGGTAAATTAAGCAAAGTCTAATCATGCTAGACCCTAAGTTATTTCGTGAGCAAATCGACACTGTCCGCAAAGGCATTGCTCGTAAAAAATTTCAAGTGGATCTCGAGGCCGTCTTAGCGGCCGACGAAGTTCGTCGTCACGCCGTTGCCGAATTTGAAAACGCCCGGGCTTCACAAAACGCAGCGAATAAAGAGATGGCCACGATGCCTAAGGGCTCGCCTGAATTTCAAGCGAAGTTGGCGGAGATGAAAGAGGCTTCGGCTCGCGTTAAAGAATTAGAAAAGAAAGTCAGTGAAGCGGAAGAAGTTTGGAAACAGGTCAGCTTAACGGTTCCCAATATTCCCCATGACTCGGTGCCCGAAGGTCGCACCGAAAATGACAATAAAGTTCACTCAACTTGGGGTAATGTAGATCAATTAATTTCTCCAGCCGCTAAGCCCCACTGGGATATCGCTTGGTTTTCCAAAGCGATTGATTTCGAGCGCGGCGTCAAAGTCGCCGGCGCAGGTTTCCCTTTTTATATCGGTGATATGGCACGTTTAGTGCGTGCGCTGATTCAATTCTTTTTAGAGGAAGCTAATGCCGCTGGATACACCGAAGTGCACGCTCCCTTATTGGTGAATGCGGCGAGTGCGACGGCGACCGGTCAGTTGCCTGACAAAGAAGGACAAATGTATCACGCGCAAACGGATGATTTTTATTTAATTCCGACTGCCGAAGTTCCCGTGACGAATTTTTTCCGTGACGAGATTTTAGACGAAGCCTCGTTGCCCGTAAAACGGGTCGGTTACACGCCTTGTTTCCGTCGTGAAGCGGGCAGTTGGGGTGCGCACGTGCGTGGTCTGAATCGCCTGCACCAATTCGATAAAGTGGAATTGGTTAAATGGACGCATCCCAGTGAATCGTTTAATGAATTAGAAAAACTACGCGGGGACGCTGAGCGCATTTTACAGAAACTCAATTTACCTTATCGCGTATTATTGATTTGTGCGGGCGACATTGGTTTCTCGCATAGCAAACAATACGATCTCGAAGTTTGGGCGGGCGGTCAGAAGCGCTGGTTAGAAGTTTCCAGCTGTTCTAACTTCACGGATTTCCAAGCACGTCGGGCGGGTATTCGCTATCGTCCCAAAGATGGAAAAGTAGAATACGTTCACACCTTAAACGGTTCAGCTCTGGGCCTACCTCGGGTGTTAGCGGCGATTCTCGAAAATAATCTACAGCCCGATGGTAGTGTCGTTGTTCCGGAAGCCCTGCGGAGATGGTACGGCAAGGAAACTATCAAATTCTAAAGTGTTTTCAGCTCCTGCCTCATTACAA
Organism: Opitutales bacterium; assembly: GCA_009691685.1. Classification (GTDB taxonomy): domain Bacteria; phylum Verrucomicrobiota; class Verrucomicrobiia; order Opitutales; family UBA953; genus UBA953. The sequence continues at coordinate 5,571 of SIAU01000001.1, read as the reverse complement.
AAAATCAAAATCGCAGCGTCACAATTACCGGAATTGTCACTGCCTAGTTCGCTCTTAGGTAAAAAAGTTGCGGTGGCAGTCTCGGGTGGTGCCGACTCGATTTATTTATTATGTGCACTCTCGGTGAATCCCGCGATTCGCCCAAATTTATTGGTCTTACACTTTGATCACGCGGCACGTGGTATCGAGTCTACTCATGATGCCTTATTCGTGAAGGAGGTTTGTCAGTTCTTGGGCGTTCCGTGTTACCTTGGTCGCCGAACGGAAGAAGGTCCGGCCTCCGAAGCGACATTGCGTGAAGCCCGAAATACTTTTTTTGCCGAACAGAGAAAACTTCACGACTTTAATATTATTTGTACGGCGCATCATCTCGATGACGTCGCTGAAACGTTATTAATGAGATTGGCTCGTGGGGCCGGATTAACAGGTCTTTCGGCACCCCGCGTGTTACAGAATTTTCGTGATGGGCATTTACGTTATCGCCCGTTGATTGCTGCCCGCTTGGGTAAAAAAGATATTTTAGAAGGTCTGCAACGCGTAGATATCCCCTGGCGTGAGGATGCCACTAACCAATTGCCTATCGTTAAGCGGAATCGGATTCGTCGTTGGTTAAATCAAAATGCTGAAGAAGCCTTAGGACCTGATTACACGAAGGGCTTTGCTCAATCGGCCGACATTATTGAACAGGCGCGCACGGCCTTATTAACTTGGGCGAAGGATCTGGGATGCGTAAAAAATGCGGACGGCGTTTTGGATGTGAGTGCTCTAAAAAATCGACCGGTGGCATTGGCTTATGTCGTCATCCATGAATTTCTCCAGGAGTGTGGATTGGGTGCCGTGCAAGGCGCCTCCTTGGAACTTTTAGTAAAACACTTGTGCGCGGGTACCGATGTGCAGATGTCGGTGCTTTCAAAATTAGTTAAAATTAAAAACGGAAAATGTTTTTTGACGCCTGAAGCCTTGGCGCCTTTGGGAACGCAAATGCGAAGTTTGACCTTAGGTGTGCTCGATAGCGAAACGGGTTTATTGGCAGAAATCGTGACCGTGGATGAAAACCTGTGGGCAAAATTGTCACGGGGAGACATTCCGCCCACCAAAGAAGTCTATTTGTCGCCCGCGGCGGTCGGCCCCGTTTTTTGGAGGGGGAGAATGGAAGGGGACCGCTATCAGCCTCTTGGTTCGAGTGGCACGGCCAAGGTCTCCGATCTTTTAATTAATAGGAAAGTGCCGTCAGAGTTACGCGAAAACCTTCCCGTTGTTCTTTTAAATCAAGAAATTATCTGGGTTCCTTCTAATCCGCCGGCGGAATTATACAGGTTAAATGGACCCGTTAAAGGGGCTCTCCGATTGACTTGGCTTAACCCCTGCTTAATCTAAACCTTCCCCCGATGAGCCAAGACAACAACGAGGATAACAACCGGATTAAAGCTAAGCCTTTAATCGTATGGATCATTTTAATTGGTCTAGTTGCACTGCTAGTTAACTACAGTGCACCTCCCGCCAATAGCGTCCAGAAACTGAGCGTGACCGAAGTCCTCTCTCTCGCCCAAGAGAAGAAGGTGAAAAATCTTTCGATTAAATCGGACTCCACTGCTGGTTCTAATAGCTGGTACGAAGTCACTGGAGAATTAGAAGTTAAAGGCGCGGCCGCGGATGATAAGACCAAGTTCCAGGCTAAAGGTCGTTTAACCGAAAAAGAATTTGAAGGTCTACGTAGTGCGGTAGCCAAAGACGCGTTTAAGGAAGTTCCCGAACAGACGGGGTTAACAATGTTCCTTTATAATGTTCTGCCGACCTTACTGATTTCGGGCTTGGTCTTGTATATGATGTTTCGCTTTTTACGTAATGCGAACAAGGGTGCGATGCAGTTTGCCAAATCACGCGCTCGTTTAAATGCGAACGAAAATGAAGGTACTACTTTTAAAGATGTGGCCGGATGTGATGAAGCCAAAGAAGAAGTGAAAGAGATTGTCGATTTTCTCCGTGATCCCAAACGCTTCACTAAAATAGGTGCGTCTATTCCCAAGGGAATTTTAATGGTCGGACCTCCCGGAACAGGTAAGACGCTGCTCGCTCGGGCCGTCGCCGGAGAAGCGAAAGTTCCTTTCTTAAGTATCAGTGGTTCTGATTTCGTTGAAATGTTTGTCGGCGTCGGTGCCGCTCGCGTTCGCGACACCTTTGAGCAAGCCCGCAAGCTCGCTCCTTGTATTGTATTTATTGATGAAATTGATGCAGTCGGTCGTCAGCGTGGTGCCGGCGTCGGTGGTGGAAATGATGAACGCGAACAAACGCTCAACTCCTTACTCGTGGAGATGGATGGCTTTGATGGTCAGGCAGGCGTCATCGTTATCGGCGCAACCAATCGTGCTGATGTGCTCGACCAAGCTCTCTTACGTCCAGGTCGCTTTGATCGCCAAGTCTTCGTTGATTTACCAGACTTGCGAGGCCGTGAAGCCGTGCTCGCCGTTCACGCTAAACGTTTCCAATTAGCTCCCTCGGTTGATCTAAATCGTATCGCTCGCATCACCACCGGAATGTCGGGTGCTGATTTAGCGAATTTATTAAACGAAGGTGCTCTGCATGCCGGTCGTCGTAATCGCGATAAGGTTGAGATGTCTGACATCGAAGAAGCCCGCGATAAAATTGCCTATGGTCGTGAGCGTCGTCGCGCGATGGATGAAGAAGATCGTCGCAGCACTGCCTACCACGAAGCGGGCCACGCAATTGTTCAGGCCGTCGTCGATGATGGCATGATGCCCATTCACAAAGTAACGATTCTTCCTCGTGGTCGCGCCTTGGGTATGGCCATGTTCCTTCCAAAGAAAGATATTCTCGGATATTCTAAAGCTCGTTTGCTGACTTACATTTGCACGGCGATGGCTGGTCGCGTGGGAGAAAAAGTAGTCACTGGCGATGTATCCAATGGTGCCTCCTCGGATATCAAACAAGCCACCCGCATGGCCCGTCAAATGGTCTGCGATTGGGGTATGAGTGAGCTCGGCCCTATTTCTTATAACGAAAATTCTGACACCGTTTTCTTGGGTCGCGAAATTTCTCGCACCCAATCGCACAGCGATGAGACGGCTCGTCGCATCGACGATGCTGTTGCTAAAATCGTGAGTGAGCAATATGCCCGCGCCGAAAAAATCATTGCCGAGCATGCTGATGCCCACCGCAAGATTGCCGAAGCTTTACTCGAGCATGAGACTTTAGACGGCGTTCATGTGATGGAAATTCTCAAGACGGGATCGATGCAGACCCCGATTGTGGGATCACCTGTGCCAAACTTAGTTCGTGAGCCGAGCCCTGATGGTCCCCCACCAGAGCCAGGTTCACAAGCCACGCCGACCCCTGCTTGAGGTTTGCCCTCGAAGGTTTTAAGGTTTAGAAATCTGCTATGGTCATCGGACTCACTGGCGGCATTGGTTGTGGAAAATCCACGGCCGCTGGCTTTTTTAAGTCTCATGGTTTTGTCGTGATTGATTCCGATGTCTTAGCGCACCAAGCGCTGAACGAATCTCCAACGCTCGCTCAATTGAAATCACGTTGGGGTTCGGCCTGTATTCAGAATGATGGTACAGCTGACCGAGAGTGGATTGGTAAAAAAGTATTTTCTGATTCGACGGAGAAAACCTTTTTGGAATCCATCATCCACCCGCGCATTGCCGCCCTGCGCCAAGAGGCGATGGCCGATTCATCCAAGTCGTACATTTTGGAAATCCCTCTTTTATTCGAGTTCGGCCTCACTCAAGGATTGGTCGCTACGGTGTGCGTCGCGTCTTCAGATGAAGTCAGATTGCATCGCTTGGAATCCCGGGGGTTAAGTCGAGCTGAGGCCCAGAAGCGTATAAATTCGCAAATGCCTATCAGTGAGAAGGTTAAGAAATCAAAATTCGTGATTTGGAATGATGGCAGCTTAGACTTTCTGAAAGCCGAAGTGGATAAATGTGTGCAGATATTAAAAGGCTAAGAATTGGCTGATTTCTGGATAGTTTGCGATTGCCGAGAGGGTGGGTAGATTTACTTTTCGATTTCCCCTATTTCTTGTTACTGAGAACTAGGTTCAATACCCCCCAACCCCATTTAGGAATCCCTACCCTGTGACGACCGCCGACGATTTCGTCATTCAATTCATACAAGACAAGGGACTGGTGTCCTCTGCTCAAGTATCCGAGGCCCGCGAGGCCCTTGGTGCTATCCCCGATGGCCAGAATCCTGATACCCAAGCGATCGCGAAATTAGTGGAGACGGGTAAGATCACTTGGACGGTTATCTCCAAAGCGCTGGGTAAGGAATTCGACATGGAAGTTGTCGACTTGGCCCAGGTTTCACCGGCGGAAGAATTGCTCAAACTGATTAGTCGCGAACAGGCTGAGCGTCACAATATTTTACCACTGCAGATGGATGGGGTTGAGCTGCTCGTTGCGATTTCGGATCCGCTCGATACCGAAACGCTCGATTCACTTTCGCGTGTCTTAAAACTTACTTTAAATCCCAAACTCGCACCGCCTGATGAACTGAAGGCCGCGATCAATCGCTGTTATGGTGGAGGCGCGGTGAATGTATCGTACGAGGATGTTTTTGGTAAGAGTGAAGATGGTATGTCGGTCGATCTTCCTCAAGGAGGCGAAGTTAAAGAAGATGACGCTCCGATTATTCGCTATGTGAATTCCCTGATTGTGGATGCGATTCGTCGGAAGGCTTCAGATATTCACTTAGAACCTTTAGAAAAAAGATTCCGTGTTCGTTTCCGGATCGATGGTGTGCTCCAAGAAATGAAAGGCCCACCTAAGCGCTTACAAGCTTCCGTCATATCGCGCCTTAAATTAATGGCTGAAGTGTCACTCGCAGAAAAACGTATTCCCCAAGATGGACGTATTCAGGCTCGGACCGGCGGACGTGATATCGACTTACGTGTATCCGTTTTACCAACCGTTTATGGCGAATCAATCGTCATGCGTATTCTCGATAAAGAAGGACTGAAATTAGGTCTTCCTGAATTAGGATTCTTCGCGGATGACCAAGCGAAATTCCAAGGTCTTATTTCCGGTTCCGATGGTGTGTTCCTCGTGACGGGTCCAACCGGTTCGGGTAAATCGACCACCCTTTATTCAGCGCTGAATTATATTAATAAACCTGATCGTAAAATTATTACCGTTGAAGATCCCGTTGAGTATCAGATGGCTGGTATCAATCAGGTCCAAGTAAAACGTGATGTGGGAATGACTTTTGCGGCCGCGCTTCGTGCGATGTTACGTCAGGCACCAAACATTGTGATGATCGGTGAAATTCGAGATTTAGAAACCGCTGAAATTTCGATTAACGCCGCGCTTACTGGTCACATGGTGTTCTCAACTTTGCACACTAATGATTCCGTCAGTGCGGTGACTCGTCTCGTCGATATCGGCGTGAAACCTTTCTTAGTTTCAGCCGCGCTACGTGGAGCGCTCGCTCAACGTCTTGTTCGTCGCGTTTGTCAGGCCTGCGCGCAACCTTACAAACCCACGGCGAAAGAACTTTATACGATTGGTATGTCCGAACAGGATATTGCGGGCGCCACACCGATGAAGG
>SIAU01000041.1 GCA_009691685.1 Opitutales bacterium | reverse complement strand
CAAGCTTCTGACTATTTCGATCGCATGCATGCGGATGCCATCAAACTCATCAAATTGGGCAAGGCATTCGTCTGTTATTTATCGCTCGATGAAATGCGTTTGCAAAAAGGCGACTTCACTACGCCTGGCAAGAACAGCCCAACCCGTGATACGAGTGTTGAAGAAAATTTAGCGGCGTTTGAAAAAATGACGCGTGGCGAGTTCGATGAAGGTAAGGCCGTTTTACGGGCTAAAATCGATATGGCTGCGACCAACGAATACATGCGTGACCCGGTCATTTATCGTATTCGTAAAGTCGAACACCATAACACCGGCAACAAGTGGTGCGTGTACCCCATGTACGATTACGCCCACCCGCTTGAAGACGCTTACGAAGGCATTACTCATTCCATCTGCACTCTCGAATTCGAGAAGCACCGTCCGTTTTACGATTGGGTCATCAACACCGTTAACACGCCAGCCAAACCACAACAGATTGAATTCGCGCGGTTGAACATCACTTACACCGTTTTATCGAAGCGTAAGTTGCTCGAACTCGTTAACGAGAAACACGTCAGCGGTTGGGACGATCCACGTATGCCGACTATCTCGGGTCTCCGTCGTCGCGGCTACAGCTCTTCGAGCATTCGTAAATTCTGTGAAGTCATTGGCGTCACCAAACACAACTCACTCAGCGACGTCGCACTACTCGAGCACGCGGTGCGTGATGATTTAAATAAGACCTCGCCCCGATTCATGGCGGTACTCGATCCTATTAAGTTAGTGATTACGAATTATCCTGAAGGTCAGACCGAGAATCTGGAAGCGCAGAACAATCCAGAAGACCCAGCTGCGGGTTCACGCGTTGTGCCCTTCTCCAAGACCCTTTTAATCGAGCGTGATGACTTCATTGAGGAAGCACCGAAGAAATATTTCCGTCTGACACCTGGCCAAGAGGTTCGTCTTCGCTGGGCTTACTACGTAACCTGCACGCACTGCGTGAAAGATGAGACCGGTAAGGTCACTGAAGTTCACTGCACATACGATCCGGCGACCAAGGGCGGCGATTCAGCGGATGGCAGAAAAGTCAAAGGCACTATTCATTGGGTGAGTGCAGAACATGCGGGCGATGTCGAAGTACGTCTGTATGATCGCCTCTTCATGCATGAGAATTTAAATGACTTAGCCGAGGACGACGATTGGAGAAAATATTTAAATCCCAATTCCATGCAGGTCATCCGTGGAAAAGTTGAACCTGCCCTTTTAAAGTTAGCTCAAGGCACGCGTGTGCAATTTGAACGCACCGGATACTTCTGCGTGGATAAAGAATCTACGCCGCAGAAGCCTATTTTTAATCGCACTGTGACCCTGAAAGACTCCTGGGCCAAACAGGTCGCGAAATAAAATTACTTCTTCGATGATTTTTTCGCCTTAGGGCGGTCGGACACACGTGGGCCTTTAGGACCGCGCGGAGCGACGGGTGATTTAGCACGAAAACGAGTAGGCTTTGAAAAGCTTTTGTTTATTCCCATAAATCGATAATGCCCGCACTTCGCTTGATGATAAAGGCTAATTAACCCTCGCAGGCAGATGTTCCCCCTTGACGCCTAAAAGCCTGTGGGTTTGATGAACTTTCTATCTGGTAATTAGGAGAGATGGCAGAGTGGTCGATCGCGCTGCATTGGAAATGCAGTGTACCGCAAGGTACCGAGGGTTCGAATCCCTCTCTCTCCGCCAGGTAGGTTTTCAATCTGAACTCTAATGAGGGATGAGAACCCGGGTTCGGTGAGCCAAAGGCGAACAGACAATCCGTCAGGATTGGGGCAAAGCCCTGGAGCGAAGCGGAATCAATCCCTCTCTCTCCGCCAGATGGACAATTTGAGGGGACACGTGGGCAAGTGGGCACGTTGGCAAGGGGTTGAGTCTAAGCGACGAAGTCGCTCCTCTATTTAATTATAAGTTATACACTACCCCGTGTCCCCATGTCCACTTGTCACCTTGTCCCCTCGCGTATTTGAACTCAAAAGAAGTCTTTCACCATTTGACTCCGAGCAGGCTACTATTAGATTCAAGGTTCATCACCCCTTGCACATGTTCAACAAGTTCACCTTAACGGATAAACTTCTGTTTATTGCTTCTTTCCTGGTCATCATCTTCTCGAAGATACTTTACTGGAACGGTCATAAGGAGGACGCCATTTTTGTAGGGCTTTGGGCTCCCTCCATCCTCGCTTTCGGTATCTACCTAAAAGCGATCGGAAACTCCAAAGATGACTGAGTACGTCCCCTATTTCGCGCTCTTCATCTCCGTGCTCTTCGGTATCGCGTTTTTTGCCGCGTTGCAGGGATTCAAGAAGAGTTACAGGGAAGACCGCGAAGACTCTGATCCGAAATCAGGTAAGGATGCTTAGGGTGTTAGGACGTGACGTAGCCTTTGGCTACGAGGGGACAAGTGACGTAGCCGATGGCTACGAGGGGACACGTGGGCAAGGTGACACGGGGACATGGGGAGATATATTCGCGACGAAGTCGCTCCTCTAATTTATTACAAATTATACACTACCCCTTGTCACCTTGTCCCCGTGCCAGCTTGTCCCCTCACTACCGCTTCAGCGGAGCGAGTGACTTATCTCCGAAGAGTTCGGCAACTTTAGACTCAATGGCTTCGGCCCAGACTTTGTTTCCGAGTGGGCTGGGATGTTCGAAGTCAGGCATAAGATCCGCCGGTATCGATCCATCGGGTTTCACGAAAACTGAATTTATATTTAGATAATGAATGGTTTTATTGTCGGCGAGTTTTGCAATGGTCGCATTCGCTTCATCCAAGACTGCACGCTCGGGAGTGATTTGGGGACGTCGTTGAAAAATCGCTAAGAGAAGGATTTTGGATTCCGGACATTTGGCCTGCACGCGTTGAACCACGGCGGTCACACCTTCAGCGATTTCTTGGGCGGTGTTGTGTCCTCCATTGTTCTGACCAATCATAATAATCGTTAGCTTAGGTTTAACGCCGTCGAGATTACCGTGGTCGATTCGCCAAAGGACATGTTGAGTGCGATCACCGCTGATGCCTAGGTTGAGAGTGCGACGTGGAGCGTAATAATAGTCCCAGACCTCTTTACCTTTCGTTTCGAACTGTTGGACGATTGAGTCTCCGATATAAACTAAATCAATTCCACCCTGCTTGGCCTTGGTATTGATCGATTCGTGACGAGCCAACCAGCCACTCTTCTCTTTAGGGACTGGAGTGGTCGCGGTATTTTCGGCCCGACCCATCAGAACCATAAGAGGAAATAGGATTAAGGTGCGCATTGAGACAAACGAGTGAGTCAGTAACGCTCATTATTTGCAAAACCATTTGCCATTAGCCCTAAAAAAAACATCGTTAAAATTATGGTTAAGTCATTTTTATCCATCTTAATCGGAGTGCTCTTCATGAGCATAAGCCTTAAGGCCCAGATGATTTCAGCACCAGGAATCAACTTCCTAAAAGCTGAGTATGGTCACACTTTTTCGTACACCGAAATCGGTCGCAGCTTTACCGGCTTTCGCTCCGTGGGTTTTGGTGGATATTATTTTAACACCGGTGAGGGGAAAAGTATCCAAGTCGAAGCGGCGATTGTTAACCAACTTCTCAAAAGGTGGAATACAGAAGACTCTCAGGCTAATATCATTGTCGGAGCAGGTGTCGGACGAGGTCGAGCAGGCAACCGCGAAGGCTGGGCAGGCACAGTATCATTCTTGGCCGACTGGGAAAACCGTCGCTGGCACATCATGCTCCAAGAGCAGGCCGTCTTTGTCCCTTCCGCCAGTCGCCTCGTCAGCACACTCATGGGTGGTTGGGCACCTTGGTTAGCCGAGTACGATGAATGGGCACCCTGGATTTACTACACCGTGCAACATGAGAACGGTGACGGGGTTGGACTTGCCCATGGCCCATCACTTATACTGATGCACGAAGACCTATTGCTCGAATTAAGAGTGATGATTTCCGACCACGGTACCCACGCCGAAGCGGGCATTCGCTTACTGTTCTAAACTTATGAAAAAACTATTCGCTCTCATTATCACCAGTCTCTGTCTGATCTGTCAGGCGGACGACAAACTCCCTGCAGGCGTAAAACCTTACCCTCTCGATACCTGCATCGTCTCGGATGAGAAACTTGGATCGATGGGCAAGCCTGTGGTTTTTGTTTTTGAAAATCAAGAAATCAAACTCTGCTGCAAAGACTGTCGCAAAGATTTTGATGCCGACCCCAAAAAGTTTTTAGAAAAAATTAATAATCCTAGCAAAGAAGCCAAACCCTCCACACCCGCAGCTGCCCCATCTCAATCCGGCACCGTAGTTCAATTAACGGTCGACGGATTAGTCTGTAATTTCTGCGCGAGCAATATCACCAAGACATTCACCAAACTCCCCGAGGTTTCAGCGGTTTATGTAAATCTCACTGCGAAGGCTGTTCTACTGCAATTAAAAGAAGGACAGAAACTCCCCGAAGAAAAAACGAAACAAATTGTCACAGATGCCGGCTTTAATTTACGCGCAATTACGTACCCCAAAGATACATTCGATACCGTTAAAGAGACGCTAAAAAAGAAAACTCCATGAGCCGTTTCCAAAATTGGGTTCATGCCTTAGGAGTTCCCTTCCTGACGCTTTTTACCTCGGCCTCTACGCTCATTTGTTGTGCGATTCCTGCGCTCTTAGTTTCGTTAGGTCTCGGTGCCACGATTGCATCCACCCTGAATCGCTTTCCACAACTCATCTGGATCTCCGAACACAAGCCACTCGTTTTCAGTATTTCAGGTGTTCTGTTAGTCATCGGCGGCATTTGGTTACGATGGGCACGCAATCTACCCTGCCCCGCCGATAAAAAATTAGCTGATGCCTGTATTTTCGGACGTAAAATTTCCTATTGGATTTATGGATTCTCCGTGGTGTTTTGGATTATCGGTTTTATCTTTGCGTTTTTACTAGGAGAGTAGGACGCGACGCAGTCGCGCCCCTACCTATTTAAAACTTCCTCTGGTCGGGCTGGTGAGATTCGAACTCACGACCTCTTGCACCCCATGCAAGCGCGCTACCAGGCTACGCTACAGCCCGAGCAAAGGACTGCTTGTTAAGCCGTGTGGGGGTGGAGTTGTCAATCTGACAAACCAGACCCTTTCTTTTATCCCAATGAAATTAGAGATTATCGATATCCGCCCTTAAGGCATCGGCTTTTTTCCGCACGGCACTTTGCTCGGCGGGTGTCATATTCGCCGCCTGTCTCACAGCCATGCCAATGCGCGGATTATTTAAAAAGCGCTTCTGATGACGTAACCAAAAATCCCAATACAAGGCATTGAGCGGACAAGCTTTATCACCGTATCGGTCTTTCGGATCATACATGCATCCGGTGCAATAATTCGACATCTTGGAAACGTAACTGGCCGCACAACAATAAGGCTTCGTTGCCAGAAAACCTCCGTCGGCGTGTTGGCTCATGCCGATGACATTCGGTAATTCAACCCATTGAAACGCATCAATATAAACTCCCAAATACCACTTCTCCACTTCCGCAGGATCGATTCCCGCCGTCAGACAAAATGAACCGATCACCATAAGCCGTTGAATGTGATGCGCGTAGGCTGTCTCTAGTGACTGCCCCACGGAATGCTTCATACAATTCATCTTCACCTTACCGGTCCAAAACCACGAAGGCAGAGATAACGTATGCTCGAGACCGTTTGATTTTTCGTAGTCGGGCATCTTCGCCCAATAGACTCCGCGGATGTATTCACGCCAACCGATAATCTGTCGAACAAACCCTTCCGTGGCAGCGAGCGGATAGGTGTCAGGATTTTTAAGATGCGCGTTAACCGCAGCCTGAGCTACCTCTAAGGGCGAAAGAAGTTTAACATTTAAAGCGAACGATAGACGTGAGTGAAACAGTCGATCTGAATCAGTGTGCATCGCATCTTCGTAATCACCGAAATTCGTTAATCCTTTCTGAATGAAAGCTTTTAATTGAGCAAGGGCTTCAGCGCGATCTTGTGGCCAAGGAAAATTATCCGCGGAAGGATTGCCGAAAGTCTTTGCTCCGCTCTTCTGAATCTCAGCCCAAATGACTGAGTGGTCGTGCGATAAATCCCATGATTTTACTAAGTCGGGTTTACCCTTCCAAGGCTTACGATTATCGTGATCAAAATTCCACTGTCCACCCAGCGGCTCACCATCATCCATCAGCATATCGGTGCGTTGACGCATCCGGCGGTAATAAGATTCCATGACCCAACGCTTAGCGTCTTTCTGAAAGTGTTTAGCGACCCCACCACGCTCATCGATAAAGTGTTCCGAACTTACGCAGACAGACTCCAAACCTGAATCTTTGGCGAAAGACTTAAGCTCTTGGTCGAGACGATATTCATCGGGCTCTTGATATTCAAAACGCTTAGCGCCGACCTCTTTAATCACTTTCTTGAGATTCGAAGCGAAATGCTGGGTGTTATCTTTATCTAAAATATGAAAGTACCTCACCTGATGGCCGGCTTTTTTCAACTGCTCCGCCAAACGTCGCATGCCGGCAAAGATGGCGATGACCTTCTGGGCATGGTGCAGGACGTAATCCGTCTCGGAACGCACCTCCATTAGAACATAGACTACATCGGGGCTTACTTTCTTAAACCAGGAGTGATTTAAATTCAGTTGGTCGCCTAGAATCAGTCGAACGGAAGTAGCCACGCCTGCATTAGACGTGGTTTAATTCCAAAAGCAAATCAGCGAACCGCTGTTTACTTAGGACCGCCTGTGCGACGGGTACCTGGACGTCCGAAAGGACGATACTTTCCTTGAGCGGCACGGAAACCACCATGACGGCCACCCTGAGGACGGCCCGAGCGTTCGCTATTGTGTGCACCGGCACGAGGATCGCGTTCACGTACAAAGTCATCGGGCTGACGGGCCGGAGCTTGTTGCGAGTAATCGAAATCTTTTAATTTACCGCAGTGTAAATGCTTACCGATGATTCTTTCAAGTCGACGGAGGTCACCTTGATTTTCACGAGTAATAAAGGTAATCGCTGTACCCTTCGCTAAGGCACGACCCGTACGACCGATACGGTGGACGTAATCTTCGAGTTGATCAGGGAAGTCGAAATTAACGACGTGTGAAATTCCGTCTACGTCGATACCGCGTGAGGCGATATCGGTCGCGACGAGAACACGTACTTCACCATTCTTAAAAGCTTGGAGCGCACGTTGACGTTGAGCTTGTGAACGATTCGCGTGAATGGCAGCGCAATGAATTTTATCGGCTTCGAGTTTACGACAGACGCGATCGGCGCCGTGTTTAGTACGCGCAAAGACGAGGACCATCTTGAAATTTTCTTCGTCTTTAAGAAGCTGATTTAACATCACCTGCTTGAGGGATGAAGGGCATTCGTAAAGTAATTGGGTGACTGTTTCCGCAGGGTTGGAACGACGGCCGACCTCAATGAGTTTAGGTTCGCGCTGATACTGTTTGGTTAAAGTTTCGATTTCGCGCGAAAGAGTCGCCGAGAACATTAAGGTCTGACGCTCTTTAGGAAGTGCACGTACGATGGTGTTGATGGCAGGTAAGAAGCCCATGTCCAACATGCGGTCAGCCTCGTCGAGGACCAGGCATTCAATCCCAGAAAAATCTCCGTGACCTTGGCTACCGAGATCGAGCAAACGACCAGGGGTGGCGATTAAGAAGTCACAACCTTTACGCAGCGCAGCAATTTGTGGACGTTCGCTGACACCACCATAACAAGTAGCCACCGTTGCACCTGAGTAGCGTGAATAGGCGGCAACGTTTTCGGCGATTTGCACAACAAGCTCACGCGTTGGAGCGAGAATTAAGCAACGGACCTTCGCTTTGTGGGTGTTCGACTTTGTGCGAACGAGACGAGTTAAAATAGGCAGAGTAAATGCGGCTGTTTTACCAGTACCTGTTTGGGCAATACCGATAACGTCCGTACCTTCTAAGATAATAGGGATGGTGGCCTTCTGAATCGGCGTAGGGTCGGTGTAACCTTGGTCAGCTACAGCTTTAAGAATGGAGGCGTCGAGCCCTAGTGATGCGAATGGCATTGAGGCAAAGTGAGTAGGAGATTTAGAAAGTGCGAGATAATACGCTAAATCATATATTAGCGGTAAATGGGGTTTTAGCGAATAGGCACCGCTTGATTATGTAATCTTGCGAAATCAGTGTTTTAGGCTAGAAATTGGGCATTCCACTACCCCTATGAGTATTTTCACCAAAAAGTGTGTTACCGAATTACATCGCGATGCGGCGTTAACTGGAAACGAAACACTCAAGCGATCCCTGAGTGGCTACAATCTGGTCATGATTGGCATCGGGGGAATTATCGGGGCAGGTATTTTCGTACTGACCGGTCACGCTGCGGCCGCGCATGCCGGACCTGCTGTCGTCATCTCCTTTATTCTGAGTGCCATTACCTGCGGCTTGGCAGGACTCTGTTATTCCGAAATGGCAGCGGCCGTTCCCGTGTCGGGCAGTGCATACACTTATTCTTATGCGACGCTCGGAGAATTGATGGCATGGATTATTGGTTGGGATTTAGTTTTAGAATATGGAGTCGGCGCAGTAACTGTAGCCGTCGGTTGGTCGGGATATCTTAATGGATTTCTTCAAGGATTCGGTTTAGCGATTCCTGCAGCCTGGGCTTCCGCCCCTGTGAATTGGGTTTTAGATGCAAGTACTGGAGCCTATCATTTTGTCGGTACGGGCGCGGTGATTAACTTACCAGCGATGTTCGTCGTGGCTGCAGTAACCGCCATTCTCACAATCGGTATTGAAGAATCCGCGCGCGTGAATGCGGCCTTCGTTGTTCTGAAAGTTACTATCATTGTTATCTTTATCGCGGTGGGACTTGGCCACGTGGCACATTCTAATTGGGTGACCGTTAATAATCCCGCTGGTCTTTTCATTCCACCGCAAATGGGTGTTGGACAATTTGGATGGGATGGAATTGTACGTGCCTCGGGCGTCGTCTTCTTCGCTTACATTGGTTTCGATGCGGTTTCGACCGCCGCGCAAGAATCTAAAAATCCGCAACGTGATATGCCGATGGGAATTCTCGGATCACTCGTCATCTGCACCGTACTTTATATTTTAGTAGCTTATGTGCTCACGGGCGTTGTGCCCTACGACCAACTCAACGTGGCCCAGCCCATTGCCAAAGGCATTGATGCCATGGGCCTACCTTGGCTCGCCCCTTTTATCAAATTCGGTGCTATTTTAGGCCTCAGTTCGGTCATTCTGGTTTTATTGCTGGGCCAGACCCGCGTCTTCTTTGCGATGTCGAAAGACGGGTTATTGCCCGTGAACTTCGGCAAAATTCATCCACGGTTCCAAACCCCCGCGCGTATTACACTCGTCACCGGCATGGTCGTGATGGTCGCTGCGGGATTGGCGCCCATTGGACTCGTGGGCGAGCTCTGCAGTATCGGCACCCTCTTCGCCTTCGCCTTGGTTTGTATCGGCGTGATGGTACTTAGAAAAGTAAATCCTGAACTCCATCGTCCATTCCGAACTCCGTTTATTTGGGTCGTGGGTCCTGCCGGTACCGCAGCGTGTTTTTATCTCATGTACAGCTTACCGCTC
>SIAU01000010.1 GCA_009691685.1 Opitutales bacterium | reverse complement strand
TTCGAAATCAGATGTACCGCAAGGTACCGGGGGTTCGAATCCCTTCCCCTCCGCCAGGTTTTAATTTAGGGGACACGTGGGCAAGTGGGCATGGTGACAAGGAGCGCGTGCGTTACACGCGAGGGGACAAGTGGGCAAGGTGACACGGTGACATGGGGTAGTGTATGAATTTGTATCTCCCTGTGCCAGCGTGTCACCATGTCCCCTTAACTAAATATATGACGGAAAAAGAAACCTTGTGCTCATGGAGACGAAATTGAACATTTAATCTAAATATTGGAACTTATCCCCGAGTCCCGAATCTAAAACTCTATGCGATTACCCCTGCTTATTATCACCGCTGTATTATCCATCTTTCCTAGTTGGAATATCTGCGCGCAAACCGCCCCCGTATCCCCCGCTAAAATTACTCCGTCAGCAGAAGATCCGAATAAGGATGCGCGCTTAGCTTGGTGGAGAGAGGCAAAGTTCGGTATGTTCATTCACTGGGGAGTGTACTCGTCCTTTGGTGGCGAATGGAAAGGTCAGAAAGTTGAAGGCTATGCTGAACATTTACAGCGCATTATGAAAATTAATCGCGAAGAGTATTTAGAAAAAGTAGTGAAGCCTTTTAATCCCGTAGAGTTTAATGCTGATGAATGGGTCAGAACTGTGAAGGCAACCGGCATGCAGTACATCGTGATTACCTCCATGCACCACGATGGCGTCGCGATGTTTGATTCAAAGGTCGATGACTACAATGTCGTCAAGACGAGTAAGTTTGGCCGAGATCCGATGAAGGAATTAAAAGACGCCTGCGATAAACACGGCGTAAAACTCGGCTTCTATTATTCTCACGCCCAAGATTGGTCGATCTCCGGTGACCCTCGTTATCCTGAGCCCAATGGCCCCGAGCGTCGTAGGGCGGTTGTAGCGAAAAAAGTTTTTCCACAAATCAAAGAGCTCATCGAAAATTACCAGCCCACGCTTTTCTGGGGCGATACTCCGCACCACAATCCTAAAGAACTTAACGAGGAGATTTTAGCTTACCTCCGAAAGCAGGATCCTAATTTAATCATTAACGGACGGGTGGCTGGAGCGCTCTATGGTGATTACCTTTCGACTCCTGATTGTCCGGTGGAGTTTGGTCCAATGACTCAGCCCGAAGCGAAAGACTGGGAGGCAATTCCAACCACCAATAACTCTTATGGTTATCACAAGTTGGATAAGACCCATAAGTCACCTGCACACTTCATCCATATCTTAGCTAAGTCTGCCGCTAAGGGTGGAAATCTTCTGTTGAATATTGGCCCGATGGG
The DNA here is from genome assembly GCA_009691685.1 of Opitutales bacterium. GTDB lineage: Bacteria > Verrucomicrobiota > Verrucomicrobiia > Opitutales > UBA953 > UBA953. Next base: position 43,822 of record SIAU01000010.1, on the reverse strand, counting down.
CACTGGAAAGATGGCGCCCGAGGATTTAGCCATACTTAGCGAAATCGGTAAGTGGTGGGACGTAAACGGTGAGTCCATTCGTGGAACTGTCCGCACTCCTCTGATGCGTCAGGCCTGGGGTGATACCACCCTAAAAGGAAACAACCTTTACCTGCACGTCTTCGATTGGCCTAAGGACGGCAAATTAGTTGTTGGCGGATTAAAGGCTGATGTTGAAAGCGCTGTTCTTTTATCAAACCGAGATAAACAATTATCCATTAAACGCATCGGTCTCGATTTAGAAATCGATATTCCAAAAGATATGCCTGATCAATCCGACACGGTTATTTTAGTTAAGTGTAAGGCTGCGCCTACTGGCGATGCAGCTTTTCTCCTACAAAATAACCTTCCTAATAAGCTCAGTGTTTTCTCGGCGGAATTATTAGGTAAGACCGATAAAGCTGGTTGGAGACTTAATCGTGGCCAAATCATTTCAATGAATGTAACCGATTGGAAGTCGAAAGAGTGCGGCGTTAAATGGTCATCTCGCTTAAACCAGAAAACAAAGTTTGATGTCGTTGTCAGCTATGACGCTCCTGTTGCCGACAAAAAGGTTGAGACTGATGGCGGAACTGTGATCAAGAAAAACACAGATACCTTCGGCGGTACCTATGTTGTGGAAATCGGAAATCAGAAACTCAAAGGAGAAGTCACAAAAATGGGCGAAGCGGTAGAAGTAAATCTCGGCACCGTAACCGTGGAGCCTGGTGAACTGAATGTCCAAGTTCTGACTGAGACGATTACTGGTAAAGAATTAATGAGACTCCGTTCTGTAACCTTAACCCCTCGTCAATAGTTCCGAGTTAGTATTCATTAAAAAGGGCAGCCATACGGCTGCCCTTTTTTGTAGTAATAAATAATTATCTCTTATCTCTGCTCTTCAATTTTGAGCGCACGGTAGCCACCGATTTGTTTGAAGTAGAAGAGTAGGAGTAGGTAGATAATCGCCATGCTGAGTGGTATGTAAGAATCCGCTTTGAGGGTGGCGCGATCACCCTGCTGATTGGCTTTTACGATAGCCTTCTGATCAGGGGTGCCTTTTTCACCAGCTTGTTTCGCGGCTTCTAATTTAGCTCCATCAACAGCGGTGACTGGTTCTAAGAACAAATAATTAGAAACGGTTGAAGCTTTGGCGGATTCATAAACAGCTGGGGCGTCTTTGCTGAGTGCCTCGGCCGTGTAGCGGTCTTTCGCGTAGCCTAAGCCGGGGCCGCCCACGAGTCCGGCCGAGAGCATTCCAATTCCTCCCATGATGGACATCGCGACGGCACCTGAGCGTGGGAAGCGATCACCGACGACCGCTAACATCGTTGGCCAGAAGAACGTTTTACCGACGGCGTAGATGCCTAGTGCAATCAGCGCGATGGTGAAACTCTCCATGCCGCTGGCGAGTCGAAGTCCGATAAACGCCGTGATTGCTGAAATGAATAAGAGTCCAATCGGCGAAAGGCCTAAGCGCTTCTCAATAAAATCAACACAGAATCTTAATCCGAACATAATCGCTGAGGTCCAGATGAATAAAACTTTTCCTTGTTCGGCCGTAAAAAGATTTCCGGTGATCGATTCAATCCAGCCATCAGTTCCTAATTCCACCGCCCCAACGAGTGCGTGGGCGATGAAGAGGACGAAGAGCAAGAGTGAGCCAAAGGAAAAGCGGGTAATAATTCCGACTCCGACGACGATGACTCCACCGATTGCGTAACCAATCTGGTTGTTACCTAAAATATTACCCAAGAAGATGGCTAAGAGGTACCCCGCAACTGCTGCACCGAGTAAGCCGACATCTTTTAACATCTCAGAGAAGCTGGCACCTTTTTCGGCGGCTTCAGATTTAGGGAAATTTTGGTTCCAGAAAAGTAGTGCGTAGCCAACGGTTGGCACGAGGTAGAAGGCGAGTTGTCCCTTCCAACCGATATGAAGAAGTGATCCGAGGACGTAGGTGGCGAGTGCGCCGATCACCATGCCGAGTGGCCAGGAGGCGTGCAGAATATTTAAATAGTGAGCGCGTTTTTCTGGGAAGAGGGTTGCGATTAAAGGATTAGCGACAGCCTCGAGTGTGCCGTTGGCGTAAGCGAAAATAAACATTCCCCAGTAGAGGAAACTGTAAGCGTTGGAAGCATCGGTTGCACCAAAGGTAACTACAGCTGAAATAATATGACCAATAAATGCGAGGGCCACTAATTTACCGTAGCCTAGTCGATCAACGAGTAGACCACCGATGATGATACCGAAACAGAATCCTGAAAAACCGGCACCACCAATGGCGCCGAGTTGCGTTGCCGTGAATCCATATTCCGCGGCCCAGGCTCCAAAAATTCCGCCACGAATGGCGAAGCCCGCACCAGCGGCCAAAATCGCAAAAAAACCTGCCCAGAGTAATCGGGTGGGATTATAGGTTGAGGGTGATGAGGTGTTCATAGTGAGGGTAGGGGTATACAGTCACTAATAAGGAAAATATTTTCTCTGTCGAGCGGGTTAGCCAGCCCTCCGATTAATCACCCTTTATTTTCAGTCATATGCTGTCGTCGATATTCGCTCGGGCTGAGTTTCATGGCGGCCTTAAATTTTCTAGAAAAGTCACTCGCGTCGTAAAACCCTGTTTTTTCAGCGATTTCCGAAGGTCTCAAGTCGGTGTCTTTTAATAAATCGGACGCGGCCGCCACTCTCATGCGCACCAAATAGGCGCGTGGACTTACCTGATAAGCCTTGTGAAATTTTCTCTCAAATTGTCTCACCGAAAGTCCCGAGAGCTTGGAAATTTTATTGATATCTAATCGAGTGCTCAAATTTTGCCTGATGCACTTAGCCGCGCGTTCAACCTGTAAATACGGCTCAATGGAGGCCTTGGTGCCTTCATAACTTTTAATAAATCCGCAAACGCCGCAGACCTTACCATCCGTATCCCATAACGGAATTTTAGTAGTTTCGTACCAAACATGTTCTCCGTTTTCATCAGGAAATAATTCAATGATCCCCGGCTGCGGTTTCCCTGATTCAATCACTTCGCGATCTTTTTTGATATAGTGTGAAATAAGTTCGGGCGATGAACAGGTGTCGGTGTCATTCTTCCCTAAAATTTCCTGAATGTTTTTAAAACCAAAACGGGCCGCAAACGCCTGGTTGGCCATGATAAATCGCCCTTCTAAATCCTTGGCAAAAAACATAACCCCCGGAAGATAATCAAAAATACGTATCACGCCTTTAAGATCTATTTTCTTCAGCGCGACTTCGGGGTTAAATGTCGTTTTCATACAATGGGTTAGTCTTTAAAACCTACTATTTAATGGATTTTTTAACTAAATAAGCACGGCCGCAAGTATTTTAAGTACTATTAGGCTATAAGCCACGCTTAGAGGCTGAATTAAAATGCGGTATTTCTAAAATAAGAATGACGGAATGATTTGTGAAAACGGCAATTCACTCTTTGGGTTATATCATGAATCACAAAGTTTTAAGCCTCACTTTTCTTCTGGCCCTTTCGGTGATGGCTAATGCTGAAGACAAGAATCCGCCATCACCGGAAGTGATGAAGCGCGGACTGGCTGTTTATAGCCGCACCTGTATTGCCTGTCACCAGCCGACCGGCTTGGGTATTCCTCCTGTATTTCCACCACTCGCTGGATCGGAGTGGGTGGCGATGGCTCCCTCAGTGGCCGTGCGAAATATTTTACATGGGATGACTGGTCCAGTGTCCGTTAAAGGCACCATCTACAATGGCATGATGCCCGCAGTCACCGGATTAAGTGACGGTGATATTGCGGATGTGGTGAGCTATGTAAGAAACTCATTTGGTAACACTGGCCCCGTCGTTACCGAGGATGAGGTTAAGGCGATTAAAGCAAAGTACGCTGATCGCAAAACCCCTTGGACCGCAGAAGAATTTCAAAAAGATCCTAAGTAATCGGCTAGATATTGAGCGTGGCTTGACCATTAGATTTAAGGGGCTTAAAAACGGATTGGTCAATCAATGGAAACCAAGCCCAAAATCGCCTTTGTCGGTTTAGCTCAAAACTGCGCCCAGCACCTACCTGCCGTTTTAAGAAACATCGAAAACATGGCCACCCTGGCGTCGGAGTCGGCTTTTCTATTTCTTGAAAACGATTCAACGGACAATACGAAGGCGATTCTTAATGGATGGGGAGGCGGCCGGCCCAATTTCACATTATTGAACTTTGATGGCTTAAACAGTCTAGGGGTGCGTACAGTTAAATTAGAAATTTTACGTAATACTTATGTGGAGTGTCTGCGCACGTATAAAAACCTTAAGGATTTTGATCTAGTTGTTTTAATTGATATGGATGACGTCGGCACCTGGCCGATTGATTTGGGCGAACTGTCTAAAGCCATACAATTTGTTCAGTCTGATTCACAAAATGCTGGGGTCTTTGCGAATCAACTTGGCACCTACTATGATATCTGGGCGTTAAGGCATAAAACTCTCTGCCCTGGAGACGCCTGGGAAGAAGTGATCGACTATAAAAATTCTCATCCGGCGGTGAGTAACGAAGAGGCCTTTAATCAAACCTTCAAAAAAAGAATTCCGTCATTTTCTCCAACGGAAAAACCGATCGAAGTGGACTCTGCTTTTGGCGGGCTAGGGATTTATCGGATGAGTTATATTCTAAAAAACCCGAATCCTTATTTAGGTTACACGATTAAATCGATACCATCGAATGATGGTATCTTTAAGATTAGTCGTCGGCAATACTGTGAGCATGTACATTTTCACGCTGGTATTAGATCTTTAGGCGGGAAGCTCTTTATTTGGCCATCGCTGATTAACGGCGAATACAGAAACGTAACATTTCCCCACTACGTTCAACTTTTCTTCTAATTTAATCGATATGAGTTCTCCAACGCGCAAAGAAGTGGCCGATTTACATTTTATGGACGCGCGGGCAAAGTTGTTAGACCTCGCCGCGTTCCTTGACCGCGTTGATCGCTCTGCGGGTTCCGACGACCATCGCATCCGCGGACTCCGCCTCGCCTTAAAAGTTTTAAACGAAGGTAATAAGAATCGCGTGGCGGAAATATTAAATCAATGGAGCGACCCCACCACTGAACCTTTAGAAAAATCTGACACGAAAGCTGCAACCGGAGTTTGGCCAAAGCTGTAATACCATGCGATATATTGAGCCCCATGGACACATGGTCAGTAGAACGACTGATGATTATAAGGCGATGGCCTTGGCCGGATGCGCCGCGATTTGTGAACCCGCCTTTTGGGCAGGCTTTGATCGTAAATCGGCGGACGGCTTCTACGATTACTTCTGCCAACTCACCCAACACGAACCGGCCCGCGCCCAAAAATTAGGAATCCCTCACTATTCTTGGCTATGTATTAATTCGAAAGAGTCAGAGGACATGGGCTTAGCTCGCGAGGTCTTAGCGCTCATCCCTGAATTTTTAAATGCGCCGAATGTTTTGGGTATTGGCGAAATCGGTTTGAATAAAAATACCCGCAACGAGATGAAGATTTTAGAGGAGCACATCGACTTAGCGGTAAAATACAACCAACTGATTTTAGTACACACGCCGCACCTTGAAGATAAACGTAAGGGCACACGTTTAATTTTGGATGCACTCAAAAATAATCCGAAGATTGAGCCGCATCGTGTGATTATTGACCACGTCGAAGAGCACACATTCAAAGAAGTCATCGACCAAGGATTCTGGGCAGGTATCACGCTTTATCCCGAATCGAAAGCCAGCCCACAGCGGGCTATCGATATGGTCGAAACGATTTCATCCCAAAGAGTGTGGCTTAACAGTGCGTGTGATTGGGGTCACAGTGATCCACTCTCCGTACCCAAGACCGCGCTAGAAATGAAACGTCGTGGTCATTCCGTTCAGGCCATCGATAACTTAATTTTCGGGAATCCGATTCAGTTCCTCTCTCAATCAAAGAAATTTGTTCGGCCGGAAGTAATTTAACGGATGCAACTTTCCTCGGGACATTCTTTGGCGTATTGCACCAATGTTCATCGAGGTGACGGCTGGGCAGAAACTTTTTCAAATCTCCAGGCGCACACTTTAAGAGTCCGCCAACAGGTTTGTCCGAGTAAACCCTATGCCGTGGGACTAAGATTAGGAAATTCGGCTGCTCATGAGTTGGGCTTAGCAAAAAACTTGAACGCTTTTCGCGACTGGCTCGAAAAAGAAAATTGTACTGTTTCAGGGATTAACGGATTTCCTTACGGCGCATTTCACGGTCAGTCCGTTAAGGAATCGGTATTTCTACCCGACTGGACTGACCCCAGTCGCTTAGAATACACCCAAAAACTTTTCGACCTATTGGCGGTATTAAACCCGCCTAATCAGCAGGGCACGGTGAGTACGCTGCCCGGCACGTTTAAGAAATTCAATCGTTCTGCGTCTCAAGTATCCGAATCTCAAAAAAATATTATAAAGTGCACTGAATATTTATTGCACCTGCGTGACCGTACGGGCGTGACACTGAAATTAGCGTTAGAGCCTGAGCCGTTGGGTTATTTTGAAAATACTCAGCAGACGATTGATTTCTTTGATCAACTGCGAGGGCAGGAGACTACACCGGGCCTGATTGATAATTTTTTAGGTGTTTGTTATGATACGTGTCACTTTGCCTTACAGTATGAAGACGCTGCGCAATCGGTAGAAAAACTTAATGCGAACGGCGCCCCGATTTTAAAATATCATTTAAGTTCTGCTTTGAGATTAAAGCCGACGGATGAGGCATTGCGCCGCCTGGCTAGCATGGACGAGCCCACGTATTTGCATCAGTGTATCGGGCAAAACCAAGGGGGTGACTTAACTTATTTTAAAGATATTCCTGACGCCCTAGTTGATACTCACGCTCTCAAGAAATTTAATGAGTTGAGAGTGCATTTTCACTTACCGCTGCATTCATCGCCGATCGACAAAGACTTCTTCAATACCACAGATTTTTTACAAAAAGTTCTTGGTGTGATTATGAAGCAGCCTAGTCGGGCGCGAGAACTTGAAATCGAAACCTATACCTGGGAAGTTTTGCCTCAGTCACTGAGGTCGATGGATGTGACGGATCAAGTCGTGGCGGAGTATCGCTGGGTCTTAAATGAGCTCAGCCAATATGGAGTTAGACCTGCCTGATGAAAGCGAATCTCAAACAGTGGTTAGTATTAACAAGGTGCTCCAATCTCCCCACCGTTTGGTCTAACGTAATCTCTGGCTGGCTTTTAGGTATGGCTGCTGTCATTCAAACTCCGACGGTAGTCGTACCATCGGCGCTGAGTGGCACCTTGTTTATATTATTATTAGGAATCTCGTTACTGTATGTGGCGGGTATGATTTTGAATGACGTTTTTGATTACGAGTGGGATTGTAAAAATCGCCCCGAGCGTCCATTGCCTTCCGGTCTAATTTCTCGTTCAAAAGCCAAGTGGGTCGGCACTGTTATATTATTATTAGGATTAGCACTTTCAGCTTTCTCCGCCGGCAGGTTTTTTAAACCGCCCATTTTTATCATAACATCTCTGCTTGTTGTTTTTATTCTCTGGTACGATGTTGCCCATAAAGGTAATCCGCTAGCCCCCGTTGTGATGGGTGCATGTAGAGCCTTACTGCCGATTATAGGCTTCATGGTCGCAACTTGTCATGGCATCTACGAGTTACCATCAACCGTTTATGTTTATGCAGTGGTTTTGGGAATTTATACTTATGCTCTGACTTGGGTGGCTAAGTATGAGCTTACGCCCGCTAAAAACTCTTATTGGATTGAACGCCTATTATTTTTAATACCCCTACCACTCATCGTTTATGGAAATTATACTTACTGGAGTTTGGGTGCGTTAATATTCTATAGTCTTTGGATTGTTTTTTCTAATCACCGTCACCCGGTACCGGCAGGAATTTCCGCTCGCGTGGCCGATCGTATCGCTGCCTTTTCACTTTTAGATTCAGTCGTGAGTGGAACTATTTTATTAATGATCGCACCATGGGGCGGGACCGCGCAAGTGCGGGAAGTAGCTTGGCTGGCCGTACTCGCCCCGCCCATTTGTTTTGGGATGACCCTTGGGCTTCGCAAATTCATACCTTCCACCTAAGAGATTGAATTTAAAGGTGGAACTGGGCTTGTCCTCGGGTGTCTCTACCTTTCACTCTAAGCAGGTAACGCTTCCATGAATTCCCGGCTCGATCTCTCATTTGTGGTGTCTTACCGCCACCAAATCTTTTTCACGGAGAACGCCTTTGCTGTTAAAAACAATATTCTCAAAGAGCTGGTGGGGGCCGCTAAAGTTTTACCGATTATTGATGCTGGCTTGGTCGCTACGTCCCCCGCTGTGGTGTCGGAATTAATTGAGTATGCAAAGGCTCATCAAATTAAGTTAACCCGCGCCCCAATGATTTTAACGGGTGGTGAGGAAAGTAAAAAAGATCAGTCGGTCGTCAATGCCGTCCTTGCCGCTATTGAAGGGGATGCGATTTGCCGCCATTCTTATGTTCTCGTTATTGGCGGTGGTGCACTCTTGGATGCTGCCGGTTTTGCTTCATCGATTGCCCATCGCGGAGTGCGATTGATTCGGATGCCTTCAACGACCCTCAGTCAGGCCGATGCCGGAGTCGGGGTGAAGAATGGTATTAATGCTTTTCAGAAAAAGAATTTTACAGGAACTTTTAGTCCGCCGTATGCAGTAGTGAATGATTTAGCATTTCTGAAATCGCTTAGTCCTAAAAACCTGCGCGATGGTTTAGTTGAAGCCGTCAAGGTCGCTCTGTTAAAAGACCCTGAATTTTTCAAGTCACTAGAAAAAGACTCACGAGAGTTGGCTGCTGGAAATTTAACTTTAATTGGTGCATGCATTCGTCGATCCGCTGAACTGCATGCTCTGCACATTACCCAAGGCGGCGATCCGTTTGAACTCGGTTCGGCTCGACCGCTCGACTTGGGTCACTGGGTCGCCCATAAATGTGAGACTTTATCTAATTATCGTCTGTCGCACGGCGAGGCCGTTGCCATTGGTTTGGCGGTTGATGTACTCTGCGCCCGCGAGCTTGGTTTATTTTCTAAATCAGAATCGGAACGGGTCATTGATTTACTGGTTCGCTTAGGTTTCCAATTATACGCGACGGAGCTAGAGATTAATCTCGGTGATTCACTACTGCAGGGTCTAGAAGAGTTTCGTGAGCATCTCGGTGGGCAACTGACTCTAATATTGCCCACTGCTATCGGGCAATCGACCCACGTTCATGAATTATCGAGTGAGGTAATTAAAAAAGTTACCGCGGAACTCCGCCACCGCTTTTCATCAACATGCGCCGTGTTGTCTTAAATGTAGTTGGTCTTTCCGCTCGCGATTTGGAGTCGGGCGAAATGCCCCACATTGCTCAATTTGCCAAGCGCGGCTCATCCGCCAAAATTTCTCCAGCATTTCCTGCTGTTACTTGTACTGCACAGTCCGATTATTTAACCGGGGAGCGTTCAGCCGTTCATGGAATTGTTGGCAATGGCTGGTATGACAGGGGATTGAGTGAAGTGCATTTTTGGAAGCAGTCTAATCGACTCGTCCAAGCGCCCAAGGTTTGGGATAAACTTCATCAACGTTCCCATAAGCTGCGTATCGCTAATTTATTTTGGTGGTATAATATGGGAACTTCGGCAGATATTTCGGTCACACCTCGACCCAATTACTTGGCGGATGGCGGTAAGGTTTTTGATATAGCGACCTATCCCTACGAAATCAAAAATTCTCTGAAGGCTGATCTCGGCGAGTTCCCCTTCAAAAACTTTTGGGGACCCGCTGCTGGCCTGGCTTCATCGCAGTGGATTGCGCGTGCGTCTCAGTGGATCGAGCAGAATCAGAAGCCCGACTTAAACTTAGTTTATCTTCCGCATCTTGATTATGATTTACAAAGATTTGGTCCGAGGAGCGCAGAGGCTCGTCGGGCGAGACTGGATATCGATAATTTAGTGGGTGGACTGATTGAGTTCTTTGAGAAAAGAGGGGTCGATGTGATGATAGTGTCCGAGTATGCCATCACTGAAGTTAATCAGGACATTCCGCTTAACCGCATTTTAAGAAAATACGGACTGCTCAGAATCAAAGAAGAGCTTGGGGTTGAAATTTTAGATACGTTTAATTCTCAGGCCTTTGCCGTCGTTGATCACCAAGTCGCTCACGTGATTGTCCAAGACAGTAGCAAGCTTGATGAAGTTAGAAAGATTTTAGAAAGCACTGATGGGGTTGAAAAAGTTTTAGATCAAGTTACACAAAAGAAACTCGGAATAAATCACGTGCGCTCTGGGGATTTTATCGTCGTCGCGAAAAAGAATGCTTGGTTCTCTTATTATTGGTGGCTGGACGACGAGCGGGCGCCCGATTATGCACGGACCGTGGATATTCATCGCAAGCCCGGTTATGATCCCGCTGAGCTGCTGATTGATTCAACAATCAAGTTTCCTTTATTAAATGTAGCCTGGTTTCTTTTAAAGAAACGCTTAGGGCTACGTGCTTTACTTAAACTGACACCCTTAACCGGAGAAAAAATAAAAGGTTCGCACGGCCGGGTGCCCGAAGATCCTTTAGATTGGCCGGTGATGATTACGTCGGTGAACGCGGGCGTGCCTAACTCTATAAGCCCAACTGAGGTTTTTAGTTATATTACCCAAGGTTTTTAAAGCACCCGCCCCCATAATTTTTGTCTTGATGTTATAACATTTGTTATAACAATAGGGCTATGGCAAAAAAAATTAAGGTAAGAAAAATCGGTAATTCTCTAGGGGTGATTCTTCCCAGGGAATTGATAGATGAATTGCGCGTGGAGGAAGGTGATTCACTTTATTGTACGGGTGGAAAAAATGAGATTAAGTTAACCGCAAATAATCCCAAGTTTGCCGATGACCTAGCTATTTTTAAGGCCCTCAATAAGCGCTACCGAAATGCTCTAGACGAATTAGCAAAATGAAAGAGCCGAAATGGATAACGATAGAGGCCTGTCAGATCATACACGGCGTTCTGATTTCTGATTATGGTGGTGATGCCGGAATCCGCGATCAAGGCCGGCTAGAATCTGCCCTGGCTCGCCCACAAAATTTATTTCTATACCAAAAAGCAAAGTTGCCTCAATTAGCTGCGGCTTATGCTGCGGGTATTGTTGAGGGACATCCGTTTGTGGACGGGAATAAGAGAACCGGGTTTATTCTTGCAGCTTTATTCCTCGAAATAAATGGATTAAAGTTCAACGCACCCGAGGTAGAAGTGGTTGTCCAAACCGTTGGCTTGGCCTCAGGTAAGGTTACCGAAACTTCGTATGCTCAGTGGCTTGAATCTTCACTGTCCCGCACAGACAAATCGAAGCAGCCAAAAAGACGGAAGTAATTAAGCCGTAAGACGCGCTAGGCACTCAGCATAAAGTGCCTGTGTCTTCGCTATAATTTCTTGGGGTAGAGTTGGGCCTGGCGAAGTTTTATTCCAGGGCTGCGACTCTAACCAGTCGCGCACAAATTGTTTGTCGTAAGAAGGCTGAGCCTGACCCGGCTTCCAGGATGCCGCGGGCCAATAGCGCGAGGAATCAGGCGTTAAGACTTCATCGATTAAAACCAAATTACCTTGGGCGTCCTTACCAAACTCAAATTTAGTATCTGCTAAAATAATTCCCGCTTGGGCGGCACGTTTTACACCCATGGTGTAGAGTGCAATCGATGCATCATGAACCGTCTTAAATGTTTTTTCGCCCAAAAGTTCCGAGCACGCAGCCAGAGTAATCGGCTCGTCGTGGCCCTGAGAGGCTTTGGTGGTGGGGGTAAAAATCGGACTCGAGAGTTTTGATCCATCCAATAATCCAGCCGGTAACTTGTGATCTAAAATTGAACCCGAGTTTTTATATTCTTTATATCCACCGCCCGCTAAGTACCCCCGGACCACGGCTTCGACGGGCAGGGGAGTTAATTTTTTAACTAACATCGACCGACTGATTAAATGCTCATGTCCCTTTAAAATCTTTGCGAGCTGTTCAGCGTGTTGGTCGACGAGGTGAATTGGAAAAATTTCTTTAGCTTGTTCAAACCACCATAAACTTAAGTGAGTCAGTAAGATGCCCTTACCAGGGACGCCGTTGGGCATCACGACGTCGAAGGCCGAGAGTCGATCAGTCGCAATAATTAGATAATGTTCACCGCAGTCGAAAACCTCCCGCACCTTGCCCTTGGCATGCAGGCGGTAGGGTAGACCTGTCACAGTCATCAACGCCTCCATGGGAAGTTTAGGGGTGTTCATTTTATTGATTAAATAGCCGACTCGACCCTAATAGCGCAAGGAGAGAAGCCCAAGGAAATTTTCATTTATTATGTCATCTATTTTAGCGACCATTGTTCGGCACCCCGATGAAAATTTAGCAAAATGCACTTTAGAGCCATTGCATTTACACAAAGAACTTTCTTTTTTCCAGTTTAGCGCGTCGCTCAAAATTGAAGCGACCGATGCCATTGTACTGAGTGTTGATGCTCCGCTTATTTCAGAGGCAGACGCAGGTCGCCCACTCATTTTATTGGACGGCAATTGGAAACATGTGCCGAAATTAAAATCCTGTTTAACGGGTACCCCTATTTACCGTTCATTGCCCAGCGTACCCACCGCTTATCCGCGACGAAACGATGAAGGTTTGGATCCGGCGGAGGGTCTCGCCTCGGTTGAGGCTTTATATTTAGCGTTAAAATTATTGGGCCATGATGACCCCAGTCTGTTGTCTCACTATTACTGGCGAGAACAGTTTCTGAAATCAGTCGCTCTTTTTAAGATCTAATAAACAGAGTCGGATGGCTTCCCCGGCTGCGGCCAAACCAAATGCACCTGCGATGTGTGAAGCTGTGCCGTAGCCCCATTCGCAATTTGGTCTTAACTCTTCATCCTCGGGAATTTCGCCCCCCGGCAAACCAGCACAATCGGTGGGTTGCGTAAAAGGTTCATCCGACCAAACACAGGAAATATTAAAAAGTCCCTTGCGCGGAAAATCATAATTCTGTCTGAGACGTTTTCGTACCAGCATCATGAGGGGGTCATCGCGTGACGCGGTGATATCGGTAACTCTAATGCGTGTGCCGTCGAGTCGTCCCGCACAGCCACCGACACTCACCATTTTTAAATGACGACTTCGCCCTTCATTAATCAGTCCGCACTTCGGCGAAAGTGCATCGATGGCGTCAATGACGACACCATTAAATCCATCCAGAAATTCACTCGGATTGGTACGTGAAATAAATCGGATGATTTCAGTAATTTTAATGTCGGGATTAATCGCTCTAGCTCGGGCCGCCATGACGGAAGTTTTATTCAATCCTTCATTGCCCGTGAGAGCATGGAGTTGTCGATTGGTGTTGGAGGTGCAAACCGCATCGCCATCTACGAGAATAATTTGTCCGACTCCTGAGCGGGCTAAGGCTTCGACGGTCCAAGATCCTACGCCCCCTAAGCCAATGACCATAAACTGACTTCCTTTTAAATGACTCAACCCGGCTTTGCCATAGAGACGGCCAATGCCAGCGAATCGGTTTAAGTAGGGCGTATCCATGGAACGTGAAAATAGATAATTTATATTAAAACCAAGTCGCAAGGTTGATGTTCGAGACTTGAAAGCGTCGTGAAGATAGGGATGCTCGTCCCATTGTTATGGCCGAACCTGTTTCCAATATTCCTAAGCTCGTTGAGGTAGATTCTACCCCACTTTGGTATCGGATAACCGGTAAACTTATCGCCGCGGCATTTATCGGATTAGTCATAACCTTGGGTTTTCTCGTTCGCGACCATTTACGCGTTGATCCCATGGCCACTGTTTTTCGTCAGTGCCGCAAGCCGCTTATTCAATATCACCTTGAGAAAAATACTTGGCCTGCGGATTTTGATTTTGCTAAACCTTCCGCTGATTTAGTCGCTTATGGATTTAGTGAAGCGGTCAAAAAATCGATGGGTAATTGCGATATCCCAGGCAAGTGGAGTTTTACTCTTAACGCGGGTCCGATGGGCGCAGGCAATCCGACAATCCTTTTTCAACCAACCGAGCCCGATATTTTCTCGCGTAGAGTTCTCTTAATTTTAGACGAGAGATTGGACGACGGCGTGCCTGAGACGGGAGACTTCCGAGTGACGGATGAGTTGGGCGCGTTTAAGTTGAAGAGCGAGTAATCGCTTCGGCTCGAGTTCTTAAGTCGGCCTCATACAGTGCTTCGACGAGTTCATCGAGATCGCCCGCCAAAACTTGTTCGATGCCGTGAACCGTTAAATCAATCCGGTGATCGGTAATGCGATTTTGGGGAAAGTTATAAGTGCGAATGCGCTCGGAGCGATCGCCCGATCCAATCATATTTTTACGGGTGTCGGCCCGAAGTTCGCGTTCCTTGGCTCGCGTTAAATCAAGCAGGCGCGAACGTAAAACGCGGAGGGCTTTTTGCCGATTGCGTAATTGGGAACGTTCGTCGGCGCAGTAAACCATTAACCCCGAGGGCTTGTGAATAATTTGCACGGCTGACTCAGTTTTATTCACGTGCTGTCCGCCCGCCCCACTGGCTCGCGCCACAGTCATATCTAAGTCTTCTGGTCTTAAAACTACTTCAGCCTCTTCCGCTTCGGGTAAAACAGCCACGGTTGCAGCGGATGTATGAACGCGACCGGAACCTTCCGTCGCAGGTACGCGTTGAACTCGATGCACGCCCGCTTCATGGCGCAGCAGGGCGGTGGCGCCTTCGCCCTCAATTAAAAGCACGGCTTCGCGAACTCCACCCAAATCACTGTGTGAGAGGGAAAGCAGTTCGTACTTCCAACCCTTTTTTTCGGCAAAGCGAGTGTAAGCCCGTAAAAGTTCGGAAGCGAACAAGGAAGCTTCTTCGCCGCCGGTACCAGCCCGAATTTCAACCATGGCATTTCGGGAGTCATCCGGATTGGGCGGAAGTATAGAACGAATTAAAGTGACTCGGGCAGCTTCGACGGCGGGCGTAAGGCGCAAAATTTCTTCCTCCGCCATTTTGCGAATTTCTTGGTCTGACTCTTTTTGTAGTGCGATGGATTCAGCTAATTCTTTTTCGAGGGCGGTCAGGGCGTCGTCGGCTTTTACTGCTTTGGAGGTAAAACGCAGTTCGGCCCCGAGGGCTGCGGCTTTTCGGCTATCACCAAAGGTAGCAGGGTCGGCCATGAACCCCTCTAGCTCGGTTAGGCGCTGGCGGAGGCTGGAAAGGTCGGGTCTAAGTGGTATTTCGGCCATTGGGTTGGGTTCGGGCTTGGAGATAGCCCATTCGTAGGTTATTTAATGGAGGGTTGTTGACTCACACCGCAAGCCCTTACCATTAACCCACTTTAAATATATGTCATTAAAGGAATCGGCCCTTCGCGGTAGTCACGTTCTCACTTGTATTTGGGATTTTGATAAAACTCTTTGTCCTGGGTACATGCAAACCCCTCTCTTCCGTGCCTTTGGGGTGGATGAAGATCAGTTTTGGCGCGAAACAAATTTATTACCGGCACTTTATTTGCAGAAGGGAATTCGTACTTCAAAAGATTCCGTCTATTTAAATCACTTACTGAGTTATGTGAAGTCGGGTCCGCTCAAAGGACTAACCAATAATCGTCTGCGCGAATTGGGTGCCGATATTGAACTTTGCAACGGACTCCCCGAATTTTTTCCGGCGCTTAAAGAGATGGTGATTGAACTCGGAAAAAAACATAACCTCGAAGTCACCCTCGAGCACTACATTGTCAGCACGGGCTTAGCGGAGATGATTCGCGGAACGAAGCTAGCGCAACACTGTGATGGAATTTACGGCTGTGAGTTTTTAGAAGAACCCTTGCCTCCGCATTTCACGAAGCAGGATGAACTCAATTTACAGTTACCTTCGGAAATCACCCAAGTGGCGGCGATGGTCGATAACACCATTAAGACCCGCTACATTTTTGAGGTTAATAAAGGATCTAATAAAGACAGCACGATTGATGTGAATGCCGTGGTGCACCCAGAAGATCGACGGGTCCCGTTCGCTAATATGATTTATATTGCTGATGGCCCGAGCGACGTCCCTGCCTTTTCGCTACTCCGTAAAAATGGTGGTAAAGCTTTTGCGGTTTATGTTGAGGAAAACCAGGCTGAATTCGCGCAGAATGACGCGCTCTTACAATCCGGTCGGGTGCATGGTTATGGTCCATGCGATTATTCTGCGAACGGTTTTACCCCGAAGTGGATTCGCCATGCTCTGACCTCATCGGTTGAACGCTTGGCGCAAGAACGCACCCGTGTTTTAGCCGCCCGCGTTACCAGACCACCGCGTCACCTCTCGACCGATCCCGTTTTACCACGTCAGGATACGACTGCCCAAGGTAATCTTTTTGAATAAACTATTTTATGCCAGCACCCGCTCGTAAGCGTTCAGCCAGTTTAGCTAAGCCCGCCAGTGAAAGTCATCCCGTTCTGGCTATTATTTTGGGATTAATCGGCACCTTTATTTTGGTGGCGATGGTCTTTCATAGTAAAAGTGATCAAACCCTCTTTCCGCAGTGGATAGAAACTAAGTTTCAGTTACAGGCCTCTTCAGATGTCGCGACGGAGCATAATCCTTGTGGGCTATTCGGAGCGACGGTCGCTGTTATCTTATTTAGTTTATTTGGTTATACGGCTTTTTTAATTCCGACATTTTTATTCGCGGCCGCTTGGTTTTCCTTGAATCACCGAGCCCACACTTTGTGGCCAACAAAAACATCATTAATGTTGGCCTGTATTATTTTGGGTGCGCCGGTGATTACGATGAGTCTGGGTGGGCCTAGCTCGGGCGCTTTTGATTCGAGTGGATCGGGTGGCGTCACGGGTGGGTTCTTGTACACGCAACTCTGCCAACCCGTATTAGGAGACTACGGTGCTTGGATTCTGATTTTTCCTTACGGGTTTTGTTTGTTGGGAGTTTTAGCGGATGACCCTAAGGCGACTTTATCGGCCTGGCTTTCGGAGCTAAGAGATATGTTTGGTGCTTGGACTGCGGAGCGGAAAGAGGCTGCAAAACGCGAAGCCATAGAGCGCAAACAAAGAGCGGAGCGCGTTGCGGAACTGCGTCGCAAACAAATGGAAATTAAGAATGTTGAGATTGCTGCGCCAGTGGTAGTCGCGCTTGAACCCAAAAAAGTTGAAAAGACTGAAGAGGTTCCGGCGGTCGTTGTGGTCACAAGGGATGATGTTAAAATCACTCCCGGCTTAACTAATCCGACAGTCGAAACACCAGTACTTGCTCCCAGAATTCCAACTCCCGTCTTAACCACTTTTGGTACTCAAAAATTTGCCGTAACCAGAACCGATAAAATCGAGAAGGCTAATGCTTCGGCTCAGCTGAAGAAAAAAGGCGATTACACTTTCCCCACCATCAGCCTGCTTAACGAGCCTGTGGTTGATAAGGAAATACCGGTCGAAGATTTTAAAAAGCGAGCCAGTGATTTGATTGAGACCCTGATGCAGTTTAAAGTTTCGGTGGTACCGGTGGACCCCGAAGCGGGCATCGATGTTGGCATTCAACAAGGTCCATCAATTACCCGCTACGAAATTAAACCTGCTCCCGGGGTACGCGTAGAAAAGATTTCTAATCTCTCGAATAATATCGCGATGAATTTATCGGCGGAGTCGGTCCGAATTTTAGCACCGGTTCCAGGTCGAGGCACGGTGGGAATCGAAATCCCCAATCTCCATCGTAAGGATGTTTTACTACGCGAAATTATTCAGTCGAAGGCTTGGACGGAATCGACGATGGAAATCCCAGTTGTCTTAGGCGTCGACAGTGTGACTAATAAACCGGTGATTCAGGATTTGGCTAAGATGCCGCACTGCTTAATCGCTGGTGCGACGGGTCAAGGTAAGTCGGTTTGTATCAATTCATTTATTATCTCCATATTGTATCGTTGTACACCTGAGGATTTAAGGTTCATCATGGTCGACCCTAAGGTAGTTGAGCTACAGGTTTATTCTAAGCTGCCCCACCTTCTCATTCCGGTAGAAACCGATCCACGTCGAGTGCCCGCGGCGCTCAAGTGGTTGATTGCTGAAATGCAACGCCGCTACAAAATTTTTGCGAAGTGCGGCGTGAAAAACATCACCGGCTTTAACGCTAAAATTAAAAAAGAAGCGGGCGTTCCTAAACAAGAGGAACTGCCGCTGAGTGCTGACGAACAAGCGGCGGCCCGCGAAGCGGCTGAATCGGTTGTCGATGATGGCATATCAATACCGACGACCAAATTACCATATATTGTTTGTATTATTGATGAGATGGCCGACTTGATGATGGCGGCAGCGAAAGAAGTTGAGACTTCGATTGCGCGCTTAGCCCAGTTAGCTCGCGCCGCCGGTATTCACTTAGTCTTGGCGACCCAGCGTCCTTCGACGGATGTGATCACGGGATTAATTAAAGCGAATTTACCGACGCGGATTGGTTTCAAGGTTGCCTCTTATATCGACTCGCGAACCATTTTGGATCGCAGCGGTGCAGAAACTTTAGTCGGTCGCGGTGACATGCTTTTCGTTCCTCCAGGAAGTGCTTCTTTAAGTCGCGTTCAAGGTGCTTACGTCGGCGAGCAGGAAGTGTCCGCGATTATTGATTATATTAATGAGAAGAACGGATCGCCTGAGTTTGCTCAAGAGGTCGTGGATGCGATTGAGAAGGGCTCGAGCGAAGACTTTGAAGGTGGCGAAGGGGATGGAGAAGAGGGCGACGACCCAATGGTCGCTCAAGCCTGGTCGATCATTAAAGAAAATCAGCGGGCCTCTGTTTCCATGTTACAGCGTCGCCTTAAACTCGGATACAATCGAGCCGCCCGCATTATGGATATCTTGCACGACCGTGGCTTCGTGGGACCTGAGAACGGTTCCAGCCCTCGCGAAATTATAGGCAAGTGACCGCCTAGTTTTTCGGAGCAGGACTATCGGTTGGAGTGGTACCGTCGGAATTATTAGCCTTAGATTTCTTAACCGGCTTGGGTGCTGGTTCGTCGGTTGTACCATTATCTTCCGCCGGCTTCTTCGCTTTGGGCTTTTTAATTTCTTTGGCTACCGCAACCGCACCGTCGGTCACGGCGCCTACGGTTTGTGCATTGATGACTGATCCGGCGGAAGTGGATTTATCAGTGTCGGTTCCGATGGCTGATAATTTAGCAATTTCTTCGAGGGCGGCTTTAGCGGCATCGTTGGCAATCTGCGTAGCGGCATCAATTGAATTGCCGACAATGGAAGCCGGGTCGGCCCCATCTGCCATGACGGGTGTTTCGTTGGTCGCTTTAGTTTTTTTTGATTTAGGAACAGCCGCGGTATCTGGATTAGCTTTGGGATCGGCGACAATCGTGGCGGTACTCTTAGGGTTCTTTTTAGTCGGCGGCGTCGTGGGCGCAGCTGGGTCGGTTGCGGCGGCGGCAATAAAGAAGGTTAGGGCGAATAAGTTCATAACAGTATAACACCTAAGTGTAGCTGAGGTTTCACGTGGTGTCTGGACAAAAACAAATAATAACCTGCGTGGTATGGAGAAATGGCCTATTAGGCCTCCTATTGGCACTCCTTGTTCGAAAAGGAAATTTATTTGCCAGGTGACCCCTTTAAGACCAATTCATTGTTATGGCTGAAATCAAAAATTTGTTCATCCAAAACAAAAACTGGTCAGAAGAAATTCGACGCAAGCAGCCTGAGTTTTTCGAAATTCTTTCTAAGCAGCAGAGTCCGAGGTACCTTTGGATTGGTTGTTCTGATAGTCGTGTTCCTGCCAACGAAATTGTCGGACTACTTCCTGGTGAATTATTTGTGCACCGTAATGTCGCCAATGTCGTTGTGCATTCCGACTTAAACTGTTTGTCGGTGGTGCAATACGCGGTCGAAGTTCTTAAGGTTGAGCATATTATTGTCTGTGGTCACTACGGCTGCGGTGGGGTGCAAGCTGCCCTCGAGAGACGGGAATTAGGACTCATTGATAATTGGTTACGTCACATTCGCGACGTGCACCATAAACACGTTCTAGCCGTGGAAAGCGTTCTAGAGCCACTTAAGCTAGATACGCTGTGTGAGCTTAACGTGGTTGAGCAGACTTTAAATATTTGTCAGACGAGTATTGTTCAGGGTGCCTGGGCACGTGGACAAAAATTACAAGTCCATGGATGGATTTATGGTCTACGTGATGGCTTGATTAAAGATCTGGGGATGAATGTGGATTCACTCGAAAGTCTTACGCCGGCCTACGGTAAGGTTTTAGCACGTTACCATGCTAAGAAGTAATCACTAGGGTCTTTGTGCAATTGATTTAATCGGGCAAAGTTTTTTAATCGCTCGATGATTTCCGAAGATCGTCCGCGTGAGAGACTGACCCGGCTGGGTCCGCGTGCACTTATGGATGCGGAATTATTTGAATTATTAATCGGCGCAGGCTCGCGTGGCTTCTCCGCTCAACAGGTTTCGCATGCCTTGATTGAACAAGCGGGAAGTTTGGCGGAAATGGCGCGATGGGAGACATCGGACTTCGAGCGCGTGCATGGACTGGGTCCAGCGAAGGCCGCTGAACTAGCCGCAGCCATGGAGTTGGCTCGGCGCATTCGTGAGCGCGATCACGATCCTGGAGATAAATTAGATACGCCGATAAAAGTTTGGACGAGGCTGGAGCCATTGTCATCGAGTCTCTCCGTTGAAAAATGTTGGGTGCTATGTCTAAATCGGCGTAACCGATTAATCACGATTCAAGAAGTCAGTTCCGGCACGGCGACCAGTTCATTGCTTCATCCACGCGAAGTCTTTCGTCAGGCTTTGCGCTATGGTGCCCCGGCTGCGATTGTGGCGCATAATCATCCGAGTGGAGATCCGTCACCCAGTTCGGCCGACCGAGCGGTCACCCGGCAACTGGTGGAAGCGGGCAGGGTGATTGGAGTAGAACTTCTCGACCACGTGATTATTGGTCGTCCGGAATCAGACCCTATTGGGAAGGGCTGGTTTAGTTTTGGTGAAGCTGGACTGATTTAAAAAGGATCCCCCGCCTGTGCCGATTCCGATTGGAGCTCCAGTTGATCCTGGATTTAGGTGGGCGGTACATTGCCACGGCTCGGACGAGGCCGGTCGGGTTACACCTCCCGTATATTATGTTCGTAGGGTACGGAGGCTGCCGCGGGTGTCGAGCACTGCAGGGGAGGACTAACGTCCACAAATCCTGAGAAATTGCAAGTCGACTAATACACTAAATGAAACGGGCCGTACTTGCGTACGGCCCGGGCTATGGCAGCCAACAACGATAAATTACTCTGGGGTACTTTCGCTGGCACCTAAGGTCATCCCGCCAACGACCTGAACTTTCTCGAGAATGATTTTTTGTAACTCTTCGAGAACTTTGGGATTTTTAGCGAGGTGGTCTTTCGCAGCTTCGCGGCCTTGGCCGATGAGCTGACCATTATAAGCGATCCATGCGCCTTTCTTCTCGAGAATCTTGTGTTCGATACCGAGATCTAAAACAGAACCCGTGCGGGAGATGCCTTCGTTATACATGATGTCGAACTCACACTCGGTGAATGGAGGAGCGACTTTATTTTTAACGACTTTAACTTTGGTGCGATTGCCGATTACTTTACCGGTAGGTTCTTTGATTTGTCCGATCCGACGAATGTCGATTCGAATGGAAGAGAAGAATTTAAGAGCACGACCACCAGGAGTGGTTTCTGGGCTACCGAACATCACGCCGATTTTTTCACGAATTTGGTTAGTAAAAATCACGACGCAATTGGTACGGCTGATGGCGGCGGTGAGGCGGCGCATCGCTTGGCTCATCATGCGGGCTTGTACGCCGATGGTTGAATCGCCCATCTGACCGTCTAATTCTTGTTTTGAAACAAGGGCAGCGACGGAGTCGATGACGATTACATCCACCGCGCCTGAACGAATTAATGTTTCGGCGATGTTAAGAGCGTCTTCACCGGATTCAGGCTGGGACACTAAAAGATTATCGAGATCGACGCCGACCACTTTTGAGTAACGTGGATCGAGAGCGTGTTCGACGTCGACGAAGACGGCGTTGCCACCTTGACGTTGGACTTCGGCGATGATGGAAAGACAGAGGGTGGTTTTACCAGAAGACTCAGGCCCGAAGATTTCGATGATACGACCGCGGGGCAGTCCGCCTACGCCGAGGGCGAGATCGATGGCTACTGAGCCAGTCGATACCGTTGATACTTGCATCTTGGTGGCGTCGCCCATGCGCATGAGGGTGCCGTCGCCGTACTGTTTATTGATAGCTGAGAGGGCGAGATCGAGGGTCTTGCGCTCTGAGGATTGAACGGCCGCTTTTTCTTTGGCGGTGGAGTCGGTCTTAGTAGTAGACATAGGGTTAATTAGATTGGGGTACGGTGAGACTATTTTAGAGGATGGCAAGTAAAAATGAACATTTGTTCACTATATTATTTTACCTAGGCAAATCTGGGGTTAAAACGTAAATAAACCCTCTAACCAGCCTTTTTCCTCTGTTTTTTCCTCTGAATCGGTCTTTTTAGGGGGTGGTGTAGTGGCTACTTTACTCTTGGGAGCATTGCGATGAGTGAGGGTGAGAAGCTTCGCTTTTTCAGCGTCGTAAACCGCCAGTTTGTCGAATCCCTGGGTCATGAGTTTACCTGCAATCTGATCACGTACGCGTTGCGCTATTTTGGCGCCGCTGGGGCTATCGCACCCGAGTACCACGGCGATGACGCGATGGTTATTATTGCGTGCGGTGGTGGCGATCGAGGCGTTGGCTGCGACGGTCCAACCGGTTTTAAATCCGTCGCACCCCGGATAGGAATTTAGCAGATGGTTGTGGTTGGTCAACGGAGTGGGTTTCAATCCCGGACGAAAATTAAATTCTTTGCAGGAGCTAAAAGTAAAAGCGTCTTTCAGGGTGGTTAACTGGACGCAGAGTTTAGCTAAGTCACGCGCGGTGGTGGTGTCATGGGGTCCCGCTCCATAGGTAAGACCATGCGGAGAAACGAAGCGAGTGTTCGCCATGCCCAATTCTTTAGCTCGAGTATTCATTCGCTCGATGAATTCTTTGACGGTCGGTGCGCGGGTGAGTGCTAGGGCAATGGCGGCATCGTTGGCCGAACGGAGCATTAAGGCATATAATAAATCTTTTACGGTAAACTCTTCGTCGGCGGCCAACCAAACCTGAGAGCCACCCGTGCGGGCAGCCTCTTGGTTAATTTTAACGAGTGAATTGAGATTCAATTGCTGGTCGCGGGCATCTTCTAAAATTAAAAGAAGCGTCATTAATTTGGTGACACTGGCTGGATGGCCTAGGCGATCGGCGGTGGATTCGGATAAAACCATCCCCGTATCGGCATCTACGCAGATGGTGCCGTCAAAGGTGGCGCCGGCCTCCGAATATTTATCTTCACCGGCCCGTCCGGCATTAAAACAAAAAAACAGGAGGCTCGTGACAAGGAGTCGGTGCACGGTTTTATTGCTTGCGACTCGGGAGTTTTCGGCAAGACCAATTCTTGATAAATTGTTGATGAAAATATTTTTATTAAGACATGCCCATGCCGAGCCTGGGGAGATCGATTCGGATCGTCCACTGTCGCCGAAGGGAAATAAACAAATGAGGGGATTGCCTGTAAAGTATCTCCAGAAGGTTTTGAAAGAAACTTTGGTGGTGGAGCATAGTCCTTATTTGCGCGCGTCGCAGACCGCTCAGTTACTCAAAAAATCCGGCCAGCGTCTCGCCCTTAAGAAATTATCGGGAATTTTGCCCGACGATAACTACCGTCGGACCGCACTCATGTTGTCTAAAACGATGAAGCCCCGATTTTTGGTTGGTCATAATCCCCATCTCACCGGGTTGGTGGGCTTGTTATTGGGATTACGGGCGGGCGAAGAGGGCGTCCGTTTTCGCAAGGCAGGATTGATGGCCCTCGAAAGATTAACTTTGCCGACGGATGGACACCCCTACGGTCGCTGGCGATTACTCTGGTATGTCATTCCCGATTAAAAATGACAAGGTTCTGGGCTGACTTACGCCGTTTGTCGCTTTAACCCTAGAGCATGTCGACGCGTCATCGCTTCATTTGGATTATTGTCGGGGTAACGCATCTTGCACTGATGGCTGGCTTGGTGGTGAGTGATCATGGCGTGTTCGGTAATCAACGTAAGCCGCCAGAAAATTTCGTGACCGTTTCATTGGTTAATGAAATAAATCCCGAACCCGTTTCAAGAGATTCGAATTCTATTGCAAAGTCTCCCCAGGATTTATCTTCGGCAAGTTCTGCTTCAGTAGAAAATAAAATAAGTTTACCCGTAGACTTAGCGGTGGTCCCCGTGGTGCGCCACCCGTCATCTACTTACACTGCTCCGGTTTTTTTAGTTCGGGAGAGTCCTCAGTATCCCACGGAAGCATTGAGTGAAGGCCGCCAAGGAAAAGTGGTCGTAAAAGTTTTTATTTCAGCGCTGGGCAAAGTAGAATCGACCCAGATTTTAGAAAGCTCGGGCTCATCTGTTTTAGATAAAGCGGCCGAGTTGGCGGCGCGCTCATCGCAGTTTAATCCAGCCGAACGCGATCGCCAGCCCATCAGTGCTGAGGCCACCGCCACTTATCGGTTTGAGTTACGTTAATTAACTTTTTGATAATTTTTATCTTCGCCTAGAAGAAGATCTTTCAGGTGAGCCCAATCGGCTTCCTGGATCTTCCGGTCCATAACGACATCAGCACTATCTAATCCGGGATAGGACTTATCTTTTTTACCATAATAGACCGACCAAAGAGAGCGCGTACTATCGGGGAGCATCGCAAACCGGATATCACCGATTAAAATCCCGGACTCTCCCATACTGTAGGCGTTCCAACCCTGCGTGAAGCGCGTGAAGTCGGTAATCAATTTTTCGCCTTCCGAGCCTGGAGGGGGATTGCCGACACTGCTTAGCGTCCAAGCTAATCGCTTTTCTCCCGGGGCGATGAGGGTGTCAGTAAAGGGCATTACTCGGACGGCGGCTACTTGCCATTGACCTTCGTGCAACCAAACGCCGCGCCACAGAATAAGATTTGAAATGGTTGGTTTAACCGCGAGTCGTTCCGGCGAAATTTTTTGTTGGTTCAACCAAACGCGCAGAGATTTTTCCGCGCGGGCATGCTGATAAATGCCGAGTCCAGCATAACTACAAAACCAAATTAAACCGACGGCTGCGATTTTCTTGGAGGATTTGGCGAGGGCGATAATCGTTAATACTAATAAGGGTAGCGTCGCAAAAATATCGATAATTGGTAAGCAATCCCACGCATAACGTATTTCATTAAATGGCCACAGCAGCATGGTACCATAACTCGTGCAACCATCGCAGAGTAGGTGAGTGAGTGAACCCGCCAAGGCTGGAATAATTAACTCCCGCCAATTGATTCCTGGTTTGTTAATCCATTTAAAAAACCAAGCGGTAAATCCAGCACAGACCACGGCCCAGATGGGCATGAAAGAAAAACTGTGGGTGAAGTGTCGATGCCACCGAAAGGAAGCTAGGGGATCGTCAACACTGCGGATGAACACGTCGATGTCAGGAATTTCCGCAGCCAGAAATGCGGCGACGGCAGCCGCTGACAAAGACCCGCCTTTGCGGGCAACGACGACGCCAGCAGAAAGTCCCAGGACTGCGTGGGTGAGGTTGTCCATAACATCATCTAAATTACATTGTGAGTAAAAGCGAAGCGACACTTTTAAAATATTCCAAAACTTGACCCCTTGGTGTGGGTAAATAGAGTCGCTCTCTCATACCCCATGCGATTCGGCATTAATACATTCTTATACACTTCTCCTTTTACCGATAAGGAAGTGAAGCTCTTTAAACGTTTCAAAAAATGGGGTTTTGATACCGTCGAAATCGCGATTGAAAGTCCTGACCATATTAATCCCGCCTTTGTAAAGAACGCCGCGGTGACAGCGGGAATCCAGATTGGAGCGGTTTGTGCGGCGATGGGTCCGGGTCGAGATTTTCGGGGCAGCGTTAAAGATCAACAAACGGCGATGGTCTATTTGATGGCCCTCATTGATCAAGCGGCCGCTTTAAATTCCCCAAGAGTGATTGGACCGATTTACTCCGTGGTCGGGCTGACGGGTGCCCATGATGAAAAAACTAAAGCGCATCATTTTAAACTAGTGGTTAAAAATTTAAAAAGATTAGCCCGTTATGCTGAGCAGCGAAAAATAGAATTATGCATCGAGCCTCTTAACCGATTTGAAACTGACTTTCTCAATACCGTAGACCAGGGCCTGAAATTGATTAAGGCCGTGGGATCTAAATATGTAAAATTACACCTCGATACTTTTCATATGAATATTGAGGAAAAAAATCAGGCCGCCGCGATTATTAAAGCCGGCAAGCACTTGGGACATTTTCATGCCTGTGGTACGGATCGAGGGATCCCCGGGGAAGACTCATTAGATTGGAAGCCCATCGTCGCTGCTCTCAAAAAAGTGGGCTATCGTGGTGATGTGGTTATCGAGTCCTTTACGCCCGATGTTAAAGTGATTGCGCGCGCGGCCGCTATTTGGCGAACGATTGTCGCCAGAAAAGACGACATCCCCGTCAAGGGTCTGAAAAACCTTCACCGGTTATTTGGTCGAACGAAATAGTTTTGTGCGCCTGTTTCTTTTAATTGTTTCAGTTTCACTCGCGACGGTGCTGTGTGCTGCAGACAAAAAGAATGTTCTGCTTATTGCGGGATCGCCGAGTCATGGGCCTGGCGAACATGAACATAATGCCGGCGTCCAACTCCTTGCCGCTGGTTTAAAACAAGCGGTGCCCGATTTAGTTAATATCAGTTTTTCGTTAAACGGCGAATGGCCATCGGATGCTCAAATCGCCGCGGCGGATACGATTGTGATTTATTCTGATGGCGGTAAAAAACATCCCGCGCTCCCTCATCTCGATCAACTAGCCAAGAAGATGTCAGCCGGTTGTGGATTTGTTTGTCTCCACTACGCGGTAGAGCCTGCTTATGCACGCGCGGGTTGGTTGAGTGTGGATGGAAAACCTGTGAGTCCGCCGCCCGCGGGACGATTTTCTGTAGGCAAGGGAGCAAAAGAATTCAAAGACTGGCTCGGCGGTTACTTTGAATCCTATTATTCTGTGAATCCGCATTGGACGGCAGACTTTAAATCATTACCCGATCACCCTATTAGTCGCGGGGTGAAATCGTTTAGCTCCAGAGACGAGTGGTATTTTCATATGCGCTTTAAAGATAAAATGGAGGGAGTTACGCCCATTCTTATTTCTAACGTCCCCCCCGAAATAATTAGTTCTCAGGACGGACCCTATGTCGGTAATCCTGATGTTCGCCGAGAGGTATTAGAAGAAAAGAAGCCCCAGATTGTTGCCTGGGCAGTGAACCGAAATGATGGTGGACGCGGTTTCGGCTTTTGCGGTGGGCATTATCACTCAGGTTGGGCCAACGAGAATCAGCGCATGCTGGTTCTTAATGCGATTCTCTGGACCGCAAAGGCCGACGTTCCGGCCGGTGGTGTAGTCACCAAATTTTCAGAGGATGAACTCGCTGCAAACCAAGATAAGAAGCCTGTTCGCAAATAATCTTTTTAGAAAATGACGCTGGTTGTTTGACCTAGGGACAAGGCTGGCAATCCTATGCCTATGTCTAAGCACATTGCAATTATTGGCGGAACGTCGGGTATCGGTCGTGCCACCATTGATCACCTTAAGTCCAAGGGATACGTTTTGCACGTGGCGTGTCGCTCGCCCGAGAGGTTGGCTGATTCAGGTATCTCCGCACAAGTGTTCGAGGCTAATGCACCCGGTTCGTTGGTGTGGCCCGAGAAACTAGATGGCTTAGTTTATTTCCCAGGCACGATTCAGCTAAAACCTTTTCACCGTTTAACGGCGGAAGATTTTCAAAAAGATTTCCAAGTAAATTTATTGGGCGCCGTTGCAGCGCTGCAGTCAGCACTCCCGGCTCTCAAAGCTTCGGGCAATGCATCCGTTATTTTATTTTCAACCGTCGCGGTATCGCAAGGCATGCCGATGCACGCCAGCATTGCGTCTGCCAAAGGCGCGGTGGAAGGATTGACCCGAAGTCTAGCCGCCGAGTGGGCACCAGTGATTAGAGTCAATGCGATTGCTCCCTCGCTCACCGATACACCCTTGGCTGCGGGATTACTTAATTCTGATTTAAAGAAAGAAGCTTCGGCGAAACGTCACCCGTTGCAGCGCATTGGTTCGTCGGCTGAGTTTTCGGAAATTGTCGAATTTTTACTTTCGGATGCCGCACGTTTTATGAGTGGGCAAATTATCCACGTCGACGGCGGTTTATCATCCATCAAACTTTTCTAAAAAATAAGCCCAGAATGCTTGAGCACTCTGGGCTTAGAAGAAGTTAAACTAAAACTAGATTAAAATCGAAGTAGGGGCTTCGATGATCTGTTTTAACGCTTGGAGAAATTGTGCAGCATTAGCTCCGTCGACCACGCGGTGATCTCCGGATAGACCAATGATCATGCGCTGACCCATCACGATGCGGTCAGAAGCATCAACCACGGGCTTCTTAATGGTAGCACCGACGGATAAAATGGCCGCGTTCGGCGTATTGATGATGCCGAAGAATCCAGTGACGCCGTACATCCCGAGATTCGTTACAGTGAAGGTGGAGCCGGACATTTCAGCGGGCGAAAGCTTCTTCGCACGGGCTTTGTTGATGAGTGCTTTCGCATCGAGCGCGATTTCTTTAAGTGATTTCGAGTGGGCATCGCGAATGACGGGAGTGACTAAGCCGTCTTCGAGGGCGACGCCAAAGGCCAAGTGAACGGCGGAGTGCTGGCGAATACTGGTGCCAGCCCATGAAGCGTTGACGGCAGGAATTTTACGTAATGCTTCAGCCGATGCTTTTAAGATGAAATCATTTACGGAAAGTTTTAGAGCGGATTCACCAGCGGCTTCGGCGAGACGTTTATTTAAAGTTTCGCGCATCGCTAAAAGCGGAGCGGCGTCCACTTCAACTTCGAGATAGAAGTGAGGAACGGTGTTTTTAGATTCTACTAAGCGACGAGCAATCGTGGCACGCATTCCGCTGACAGGTTGATCCGCATCGGCTTGAATTCCTTTGCCGTCGGCGGGAGGAGTTACGGCAACATTCATTGGGCCGGCTGGTGCGGAGGGAGTAGCGGGTGCTGAGCCTGCGGCTGCAACATCACGAGCGACGATGCGACCTCCTGGGCCAGTTCCAGAAAGGGAAGCGGCATTAATCGCTGCTTTTTCTGCCATACGTTTGGCGTAAGGAGAAATTTTGGTGCGGCTGCCATCGGTTTGCGCAGGGGCCGGGGCGTTAGAAGATTTAGGAGATTCAGGAATACAAGGAATGCCGGTGGACTCGGGAATCGCAGGAGCTGATTTTGCCGCGGGCGCTTTTGCTTTTGGATCGGGGGCGACTTCACCCTTTTTTCCAATCGCACAAATAGGATCGCCGACCGGAAGTTGCGCTCCAGTGGGTGCATAAATTTTTAAGA
This sequence comes from Opitutales bacterium, assembly GCA_009691685.1. Taxonomy (GTDB): domain Bacteria; phylum Verrucomicrobiota; class Verrucomicrobiia; order Opitutales; family UBA953; genus UBA953. The sequence goes on along the minus strand of SIAU01000010.1, from coordinate 14,336 downwards.
TGGTTCCCGGAACGGTGCAGGAAAGTTCCATGGTCGCTTTGTCTGTTTCGATTTCTGCGAGGATATCTCCGAAGACCACCACTTGGCCTTCTTTAATATTCCATTTAACAAGTGTACCCACCGACATCGTGTCGGAAAGTTTGGGCATATCAATAATTTCAGCCATGGTGGAAGTGTGTTAGAAAATTAGGCGAGAACTTTGAGGGCAGCTTCAACCACGCGAGCGGGATAGGGAAGTTGTAAGTCCTCTAATTTTTTGGAATAAATTTGCGGAGCGTCGATGGAGGAAACTCGACCGATGGGAGCGTCCAATTCATCGAATGCGCGGGCTTGAATTAAGTAGGCTACTTGGGCGTCAACTCCGCAGAAGGGTTTATTTTCTTCAACGAGGAGTGCGCGGTGAGTTTTGCGGACGGAAGCGAGAATCGTTTCTTCGTCGAGCGGACGAATGGAACGTAGGTCAACCACTTCAACACTGACGCCGTGTTCTTTCTCAAGAATCTCCGCGGCTTTGAGTGAGGTGATGACGGCACGACCGTGGGCGACAATGGTGAGATCGGTGCCTACGCGTTTAATGTCTGCCACGCCGATGGGGACGATGTAATCTTCGTCGGGCACTTCGCCCTTATCATTATAAAGAATAGTATTTTCCATGACGTACACCGGATCGTTGTCGCGGATAGCCGCTTTTAATAATCCCTTGGCGTCGTACGGAGTGGCTGGGCAAACTACTTTGATTCCAGGGTGGGAAGCGAGAATCGCTTCAGGCGTGTGCGAGTGGGTAGCGCCGACGTTGGTTCCGCCGTTAGCGGGTCCACGAATGACAATCGGACAATTAATCAGTCCGCCAGACATGTAGCGAATGTTGCCGGCGTTGTTTACAATTTGGTCGAAGGCGACGTATGAGAAGGACCAGAACATTAATTCCATGACCGGACGAATGCCCAACATGGACGCACCGATGCCGAGGCCGATGAAGCCTGCTTCAGAAATAGGGGTATCCACCACGCGTTTAGGGCCAAACTCTTTGAGTAAGCCTTCGGTGATTTTATAAGCGCCGTTGAATTGAGCCACTTCTTCGCCCATGATAACAACGTTTTCGTCGCGCTTTAATTCGTCGCGCATGGCGGCTCGGAGTGCTTCTCTGTAGGAAATGATCGGCATGAAATTAATTATTCGAAAATAATGGTTCCGCTGCTGGTGGATTTTTTGCTGCGATTATCTTCTTCCCAATAAATATGTTTGGTGATGTCGGAAAAGGTTGGCTCGGGTGATTCATCAGCGAAGACCGCTGCCGCATCGGCTTCTTCCATGGCGGCGGTGTTGATGGACTCGACGAGTTCAGGCGTCAGAACTTTTTCACCGAGTAATTCTTGTTCGAAGAGAAGCACCGGATCTTTTTTATCACGGTATTCTTTGATTTCTTCTTTATCGCGATAAGTTTTATCGGGGTCGGCCATGGAGTGACCGAAATAGCGGTAGGTGAAAATTTCTAAAACGGTGGGCTTAGATTCTTCGTGGGCCCGTTTTAAAGCGGCGGCTGTTTTCGCACGCACTTCGTAAACATCATGGCCGTTAATCATATCCCAGGCCATGTTGTAACCTTCGGCGCGTTTAGCTAAGCAACCCGGGTGTGCGGTGGAGCGCTCTTGGGATGTGCCCATCGAGTAGCCATTATTTTCGACGACGAAAACAACCGGCAGGTCCCAGAGTGAGGCTAAGTTGTAGGCTTCATGAACGGCACCTTGATTGACGGCACCATCACCCATGTAGGTGAAGCATGAACCTTTTTCTCCACGGTATTTTACGGCGTAAGCGAGTCCGGTTCCGAGGGGAGCTTGGCCACCGACGATTCCGTGACCGCCCCAATAATTTTTATCAGGAGCAAAGTAGTGCATCGAGCCGCCTTTACCTTTGGAGCATCCGGTTACTTTGCCGGTTAATTCGGCCATACATTCTTTCATGCTCATGCCGACCATCAGACCGTGACCGTGATCGCGATAGCCGGTGATGATGTGATCATGTTTACCTAAGAGAGAAATCGTTCCGGCAGCCACGGCTTCTTGGCCAACGTAGAGGTGGAGGAAGCCACCAATTTTTCCTTGTTGGTAGATGCGGATGCAGCGCTGTTCAAAATGGCGGATGCGTGCCATTTTGGTATAGAGTGCAATTTTAGCTTCTTTGGTAAGGGAGGTATTGACCGGGTGTTTAGAATACTCCGATGGCCCTGCTGGGTTTTTCAGAGATTCAGGATGGGTGATGATAGCGGGCTTGGCCACGGGAGTGCAGATTTAAGGTTATGATTGGAGGAGTCTGGACGGGAAGGTCAAGCGAACCTGCAGAGTAGGGGTTTAGACTTGACCCTTTAGCCTTCACAATGCCCCTTCCTTTATACTTTCCCCAACTACTTCACCCTATTCCATGGAAGAAAAAACTGAGGTTATTGCCCGCGAATTCACTGTCCAAAATAAAATGGGCATTCACACGCGTCCGTCAGCACAGATTGTCCGTCTGGCTAATCGCTATGCCGACCTCGAGATAACGGTTTCCAAAGATGACGAAGTGGTTAACGGAAAGAGTATTATGGGTCTGATGATGTTGGCCGCCGGCCAAGGCTCGCGCCTAAAATTTTCGGTTAAAGGTAAAGAGGCGGCGCAATTCTTTGACGAAATGGAAACTCTTTTTAATCGTAAGTTCGACGAGTCTTAAAAATGTACGCACTCCTTGCTAGTTTTGCTCTTCTTGCCGCCGCCGAGACTGCGCCAGCACCCATCAAATTCATTCCCGATCCCGAAGTGCCGCAGTACCTGAAAGCTAATCAGGGTGAGGTCATTGAATGGGGCAGGGCCGTCCAACAATTAGAGAAGGGCCAGCAGCGCCTGCAACAGGGTAACAGTATTTTAAACGCTCCCCGTATCACGACAACCGGAGCTTTTCAGGAAACCCCCGAACAGGCTAAAGCGCGTGCCCAAAAAATAATTGATGAAGGAAAGGCCCAGGTGTCGGGGGCTGCCGTAACTTTAGATCGGTTACGTCGCGTGGCCACGGCGCGTTACAAAGATTTAACCAAAACAGTAAATTTAACTGAGAATTTTCCCCAATCCAAGGTAGGTTATTGTCTAAACTTAGCGTCGGTCCGCTTGCAGAAAATTGCCCGCGATGGTGGGTATAAAGTTCACCACATTGTTGGATCGATGACGGTTCTTAATGATGGGAAAATTTTCAAAACCCCCGCGGTGACTGAATCACTGCGGGCCGCTTGGACGAAGGCTGACGCCACGGGTTTGGCTCCAGTGCCCGAGGAGGGCTATAGCTACAAAGTGGGTTCGGATGCTACCGCACCGCAATTAACTAAAGATTGGAAGGTATCATCTCCGCGCACTACCACGGTGGTGTGGGTTGAGGTCTACGGTCTTACGAATGATAACAGCCTCACCTTGTTAATGGTCAGAATGGCCGATGCTTACACCATGCGTCTGATTGGGTCAGAAATGTACTTAACTACTTTTAATCCCGCGGAGTCTGTGGCCAAAGTTTATAATGCTACGGTGAATTTACGTGACGAAAAAAGTTTTTTACCCCGTCTTGCCTCTTCGGGTGATCGGGTGGTATCGTACGCGCGCACCAATTCACCTCTCGGAAATGCGCTCTTAAAGCATCTCTGTTTAAGTGATAGTAAAGTTGGAGTCGGTGCGAGCCAATCGCTCGTCGATATTTTAGGGGGCGATGCTGCCAGCCTCGACGGTGCTCAGGCCACCTGGAAAATTACATCCTTAGAGGGGAATGACTTGAGTAAAAACTTCAAAATTTCCTGTGAGGCTAATAGCTCCGACCTCATTGAAGTCGGCCTGCTTTCGGTAAAATTAGAAGAACAGGCCAAGCCGCGTAATGCCACCAAGACCGTGGGTGCACCGGCCAAGGGTCCGACTAAATAAATTAAGATTTCGTTTTAGACTTTTTTAATTCTGACAAAGTCTTCGTTTTCAGCTTTTTAATTTTAGAGGAAACGAGCAACTGATGAGCCCGAGTCATTCGATCAATAAATAAAACCCCTTGGCAGTGGTCGTGTTCATGTTGAATGCATCGAGCTAAGATGCCTGCGCACTCGAGGGTGTGCGGTGCACCGGACGCATCTCTGAACTGCACGATGGTTTTTTCAACCCGCTCGACCTCGCCCGTGACGCCGGGAAAAGACAAACAACCTTCTGTGTAAATTTCTTTTTCACCCGCCGGGATGGTGACCGTAGCATTAGCAAAAAGCATCGGCATGACGGTCTCGGGATCAACGACTTTACCGTTTAGAATCAAGGGATTTTCTTTGTCCTTAACGTCGATGACAAAAAGTTGAAGGGACAATCCCACTTGGGGTGCGGCTAAACCAATCCCACGGGCGGCGCGCATGGAGGCGAGCATACCATCACCAATCGCCCGCAGGGCTGGACCAAATTCGCGCACGACATCACCTTGAGCACGGAGCACTGGGTCTCCGTAAAGATGGATGGGTTGAGCGGTCATCTTGCTAAACCATAACTCTTCTTGGATGAAGCAACAGATTATTTTTACTTAGACCCGTAGGTGCCTTTTTCGCAGGCCCGGACAAAACCCTCGGCTCGTTTTCTAAGCGAATTCCATTTTTCGCGTAAACCCACTGACTCCGCTGGGGAAATCTCCTGGTCGTCACACGCATTGGCCAATTCGGTGATTAAGTGGCTAAAATCTTTAATGAGTGCATTGGAAGCACGGAAAAGTTCGGGTGAGGTATTATGAACTTCATCGCGAATAAAATGTCCGCCCGATTTATGGGCCAGCCAGTCCACAATGCGTTCATCGCCCGTTGCACTAATCAACATCGCGACACGATCTAAGGGATTAGCGTGGCCCGATCCTTTATGGGGTTGCTCGCGCCACTTATATAACATGGCAGTAGAAATATTGAGCGACTTGGCAACTTCGTGATGCACCTCCAATTGGGTTTTCTTTTTCGAAGTGCCAGATTTTACGACATGTAAAAGAGCATCTTGGATAACGAGATGCGATTCTTTGGTATGGGAATTTCTGTGCGGAGGTGATTTTTTAGCCATGATTCTTTACCGATGACAAACTACTCAGCAAAAAATTATAGTAAAGTTTTAATAGAATTATTAAGGAATTATTTCTGTCATCCTCCTGGCCTGGGGTGTCTCATCGGTCATCATGGCTGTATATAATTCGTCGGCCCCACTCTCTTTTCTCTCATCTAGCAGAGATTTGCCCACAAAATATCCCTTGCCTGTTTACTTAATGTTAATTTCGTGTTATGAATCTAAATATGGAAGACAGTTTTCTCCTTTATATTTCAGCCTTTGCTGCCATCATCATGGCCGTCGTATTTGGTGTTAGAAGTTGGATGCTCTCAAAACGTGAACGTCGCAGCCGCCAATTGCGCCGCAGTGGATCACGCCAGAGTCGTGGTTTTTCCCGTCATTCATCGGGTCGTTCTTCTCGTCGTTCCAGACATTCCTCCTCTTCGCGTTCATCTCATAGGGGCGAACGCGGTCCCGATTATCCAAGAGACCGTTCTTCTCGGGGCGACTTCCGCGGTGACAGTAGTTCGCCATCGGGCTCTGGGGATTCTTCTTCGCCCCGTCTTTAAGCGTTTTTGATTCGGACGACAAAGTAGGGAATTGCACAGCCGAGGACGATGGCCGCACCCGCAGGAATTCCTTGGAAGGAGTAGGAAATGAGGAGACCTAGTGTGCCTCCACCGCAGGCACAGAGCACGCTCCAGAACATCACTTCTTTAAGATTTTTTCCGATGAGAGCACCGGTCGTTGAAGGAATAATAAAAAGAGCCGTCGTCAGGAGTGCTCCCACTAAGCGGACGCTAGCCACGGCCGCTAAGGCAATCAAGATGAGCAGCACGGCTCTAAGTAATCCAGGTCTGGCACCCAAGAGGTGAGCATATTCTTCGTCAAACGAGGCCAGCTCCAATTCCTTATGCACGAGTCTTTGGCAAAAAAGGACAATCCAAGTGGTGCCCAAAATCACCCCAATATCTTCAGTGCTGACGGAAACAATACTTCCAAAAAGCAGCCCAGTAAAATCACGCCACGAATGGGATAGGCCCATGAAGGCAATACCGAGGGCGAACATCACGGACAACATCACGCCAATCGCACTATCCTCGCTACTTCCCTTGCGCGATGAAATCCAAGCGATCCCCGCGGCGGTGAGTAATGCGGCAATGAGCGCGCCCCAATAGGCCGAAAATCCAAGGAGCACCGCCCCCACGACGCCGGGTAAAATCGAATGAGTCATGGCGGTGCTGATGAACGACATGCGTCTTAAAACAATATAAGAACCTAGGCACGCAGCGGAGATCCCGCTCAAAAATAAAGCGAGCAAGGCGCGTAGAAAAAAATCTTCCTGAAAGGCGGAGAGGAGGGTGTTAAGCATGATGATTTTTATGCCCTGCACAGGCGTGTGTGGTTTTTAAACACCCGTCGCAAATCTCCAACACTCGATCGAATTTTTGCGAATCCGCCGCTTCATGCGTCGCCATAATCACGGTGAAGGAATTATCTTTGTGAAAAAGAAAATTTTCCACGATCTCTCTACTTTTCGTATCGAGCGCAGCATAAGGTTCATCCAAGAGGAGAATCTCCGCCCCTTGCACCGCGGCTCTTGCTAAGAGGCCGCGTTGCAATTGGCCGCCTGAAAGATTGTGCACCGGGCGATCCACTAAATCTTCCAACTCTAAAAGCTTAAGGGTCGAAGCCACTTTTTCATCGCTATGATGGCACTCTTCAAACCATCCGTGGTGGGCGTAGGTGCCCATTTGCACGAGCCTTTTAAGTTGCAATGGAAAATCAGGATTTAATTGCGGACTCTGCGCCAAGTAGGCAATTCGGCTGCGTCCGAGTCGTGGCTCGCTGCCAAATAATTTAATCTCTCCGGCATATTGGGGAATAAGTCCGGCTAACGTTTTTAGTAGAGTTGATTTTCCAGAACCGTTGGGACCAATCAGTGCGGTGCGACAGTGCACCGGGATTTCAAAACTCACGTTAGAAAAGACAGGCAAGTTCTGTGATTTAATCTGCACGGCGAGATTTTTAACTTCCACTGCCCAATCTCCAGACTCCCTGCTTTCGGGGGCCGCGTACGGAATGGCCGGAAATAAATTATTAAAGGCTTCCGAAAATAATTTTCGCCAATGGGATTTAGGCGGAGACATTATTTTTTGAGAGCTTCAGAAATTTTCTGGGCATTGGTGAACATCATACTCGGCCAAGTATCGCCTGGGGTCCCGCTTTTTTCAAGGTACTCCACCGTGAGGGGAAGGGGCGGGTTAATTTTCGCATCTTTGGCGAGCTGTTGGGCGACGCGATTGTTTTGGCCAGCGTCGCTGGTAATCACCCGAATGTTTCGAGCTTTAATCAATTTTAAGAGTTGAGAGTAGTTTTGCGCGGAAGGATCAGCAGATTCCGCTTCGGGGCTTTCGAGGATGCTACCCGCCACTTCGAGATTAAATGCTTCAGCAAAGGCCGACAGATTGGGGTGCTGGGTGACGATGATTCGGCGACTTTCCGGAACAGTGGCAAATTCCCGAATCACAGATAGCTCCGTATTATGTATTTCTGCAAGTACTTGATTGAGATTAACTTCTGAACTTAGTTTGCGAATCATCAGTCCGTCGTGGAGTGTTTTTACCATGGCTTTTGAGATGGCCGGGCTCATCCATGGGTGAGATACCTGACCAAACTTTTCGTTAATCCAAATGACCGAAGCTGAGCGGTTATTTGCCTTAATCCAATCGTTTAACCAAGTTTCAGAATAGGGGTTTAATCCAATGATGACCCGTGATTTAGAAAGTTTTAGACTATCGGAGGGGGTTAATTGATAGCCATGAAGTTCTCCGCCGCTTGGGATAATGGATTGATGTATTGCACCCGGTTCAGTCAGCAGTTTTCCAACCCAATAATCAATAATCGTGAAGCTCGAAGTTATTTGCGCCCTTGCATCAACAAAGAGTCCCAAAAAGAGGCCGCCAAAAGTGATCATTCGAAGCATAGGTTGAGGTGTAAATCCTGACCCGCTCTAATATGCAAGTTATTTGCATCTAAATTTCAATTCCCACCTTTTTACATTTGCCAATAAGGTAGCGTATCCTACCGATAGATTGCTTATGCCCCTTAATAAAGCCGTACACACCGTACTCCTGGTGTTGGTTTTTTTTCCTGCAGGATTGTTCGCCCAAGCGACTACCACACAAGGGGGCAATACTGCGTCCGAGAAGGTCCAGTCTACCACTTCAAAATCAGTGATTGTGGTTAAGGATGTTAAGTTTTTTCAGCATAGATTGGGCGGACAAATTAACCCCTGGAATCGTATGCAGGTAGAGGTTGCGGCCAATTATAATCCCGATCCAAAAGCCCTCAATAAAACCTGGGTCGATAAAATCAAACTCACGGTCACGCAGGTTTATAAAACTAAATCGCCGAAGCCCGAAGATTGGAATTATTATCGCTCGGCGGTCACTATTTTAACCCTCGAAGTAAACCAACCGCGCACCGTTTCGTTTTATTTACCGGGGGATGTGGTAAAGCGCGACAACCTTCGTAAAGAGCCCGACTATTATTATGTTCAGCCCGAAATCTCGGGAAATGAGGAGCCACTTTTTGATGCGAAGGGCAGTGTAATTGCCGAGCAATCTCGTGCTATTTCTCGCGACTTGTCTCAGAAGAAAAACTTCGATGGAGCTAAAGACGTCGCTGACCGCTGTGCCGGAAATAATCCTGGTATTCTCCGCCCACAATTCCTCGTCAACTACCCTGAGGTCCCCGTCGTGGTTCCTCCCAGCCCTGAATTCATTCGGGAAGATTTATCTGCTAAATAATCTACTTTTTGAAGAATGAGTAAGAAAAATTTAATCGTTAACCTCGCTGCTTCGCACGTTTCCATTTCGGCCTTTCGTGCGGATGGCGCTAAATTAGTTTTAGAACAATTTTATACCGAGGACTTAACTCCTGCACTGGGCGACGAAGAATGGATCAATGCAGCGACCAGTGCGGTTACCCGTTTAGCCTCTAGCAAAAATATCAAGGGCACTGCTACCATCATCGTTCCGAGTTTTTTACTTTTACAAAAATCTTTAAAAGTCGCCCAAGTAGATAGTGCCCGCCAGGCCCAGGTCATTGCCTTTGAGGCGCAAAATAATATTCCTTATCCGCTCAACGAAGTGGTTTGGGATAGTCAGATTATGTCGACCGACGGGGTGGAAGCAGAAGTTTTACTTTTTGCTCTGCGTACGGATCAAGCCGGACGGATTGCTAACGCGATCGCCTTGACCGGTATTCGTCCGCAAGTCATCCAAGCCGCTCCGATTTTAGATGTACAGGCTCAACAATTTGTCAGTGGTGGTATCGCTGATGATGCCGAAGTTTTATTTATCAACGTGGGTGCCCGCACCACGGGATTAAGTTTTATTAGTTCGAAGGGAACGAGTATTCAGGCCGCTAATCTCGGAGGTAATTTACTGACTCAAGGAATTTCGGATAACACCGGCCAGCCCGTGATTAATGCGGAGTCTCTTAAGGTTGGCTTCTTTACTCACGTCATTCAATTACCTGAGTCGGATCCGCAGTTCGCTATTTTAGAGGCGAACAAGCAAAGCTTTAATCGTCGCCTGAGTCAGGATATCAATCGCCGCCTCATCAGCATCAAGCGCCTGGGCCGTCGTCCGACCAAAATTGTTATCACGGGTCGCAGTAGCCAAGTTCCTGGATTAAGCCAACAGTTGAGCGAAGCACTCGCCTTACCGGTCGAAGAATTTAATCCGCTCGGTGTCATTTCACTGAGCTCCGATATCAGTGCCGAGTATGTGATGCAGCATCTTCACCAGCTTTCGGAAGTTGTCGGGGAAGCCTCTCGCTTACTTTCACCAGCGGCCCTCGGCGTTAATTTAATTCCTCGTGATATCGCCGGACAAATTAGTTTCGAATCACAAAAAATTAAATTCGCGGGCGCCGCGCTATTGTTAGCCCTCTCGCCCTGGCTCATTTACAGTGCTATTTCTGACGCCGTTACGTATAACTACGCACAGTCAAATTCGGAGTACTGGAAAAACCCGAAGAAATGGGACGAAAAAAAGCCCGACCAATTTGTCGAGTTCAAGCCCGGAAATTTAGATAAAAAAATTCTCGAAATTGAAGCCTACCAGAAGTCGATCAAGCAAAGCCGGGAAGACTCGCTCGTTGTTTTAGCGGTTAACCAACAGTTGGAGTTTGTGGCTTCCAACTCGCCCCACTGGCCAATCTTCCTCGCTGATTTACAATCTCGAGTGCTCACCGCTAAGAATACTTGGATCGAGGAATTGCGGGTTCGTCGAGAGTCTGCTGTCGTCGCAACGGGTACCGAGCCCGATGCTTCAAGGGTCGCCACCCAAGTTACTCGGGTCACCATTACCACGCGAACTTTGTTAGAGAAAGTTCCCCCTGGAAAATCTTTCAAGGCTCAAGAATTTAAAGAGCGGAAAGCCGCTTTAGTCGAAAGCCTTAAGAAATCCCCCTTCGTGGCCGAAATTCCTGAAGATGAAATTAAAGTAGATTTCACCAAGGAGGCCAACGTCCCACGCACCACCTTAACGCTGGTGATTAAATCCGACCACGCCCTTTAATTGCCATGGAAAATTTTAAAAAGAATAAAGGTTTCTATATTTTAATCGCCGTGCTCTTGGCAGGTTTTGTTGCCGGCGTAGTGCTGTGCTTTTTAGCGAACAACAAAAGAGTAGATACGGAGGATAAACTAAATAAAAATTTAGCGCGGTACCGTAAGCTGCTTAAAGGACAGGAGCTGGATGGAAGTTCTCCGGCCGTTTCGTTAAGCGCCAAAAATGTTGACGCTTCTAAGCAAGACACGGACGCCTTATTGAAACAACGTGATGATCTTCGCCTGGCTATTTCAGGAGTCTCCACGAACCGATTTGTCGGGAAGGAAAACTTAGCGAGTTCGGATTTAGCTTCGTCGATCAAACAGAATGTCGATGAGTGGACGAAACTCGCCGCGGATAAAGATATTCGCATGCTGACTAACGAAAAATGTGAATTTGGCTTCCGTCGATACATCCGCAACCCAGGCACATCCCCGAAGGGTGCGAACTTAGCGAAAGTTGATCAACAAATCCAGATTATCGATTTTCTTTTCAAAACGCTGGCCGACTCACGCCCCACCACGCCTAACCGCAGTGCCATTTTATTACACTCTATCGATCGTGAACCCATCGAAACCTACGAAGTGATTGCTGCAGGTAAACCCAATGCGGGTACGTTTGGACCCGTTGAAGGTGCCCGCGGAGAAAATGACGAATTTTTACCGACGCGTTCGTTTCGTAATCCTCCCTTAGTTGAAGGACTTTCTTTCCGCGTCCGTTTCGTCGCGACGACGCCCACGCTGCGTACCTTCATTAATAAAATCCGTAATAGCGGACGTCCCATCGTTGTCACTTCAATCGAAATCAGTAACCCACAGCCCGAGTCTCTGAAGGTTTTAGGAACCAACGCGATTGCCAACCTAGCAGCCCCTGGCTTGGTGGCCGTTGAACCGTTAGACTTTATGGCAAGCCCTACTATTCTGGGTTCTTCCGCAACTCCAACGGCTCCTGCCAAGGAAGAACGCAAGGTTGTCGTTAACCAAAACTTTTCAGAGATCACTTTACAAATCGATTATCTTTACGCTCCCGAAGATAAGCCTGCCGCTGAAGCCGAGCCTAAAAAATAACCCCACTCCTAATCTATGAATTTCAAAAAAGATTTACTGGTTCTTTTAACCGCTCTGGGAGTATTAATTTTATCGGTCTTGGGCTACGTCGCGCTTAGTTCGGGTTTCCTCGGTGTAAAACCACTAGTTCCTGCTGAAGAGGATCGCGAAAGGGCGATTCCCGAATTAAAACAAGCCGCTGCTGGAGTTGAATACCCCACGACCCCTAAATTAACTTTAAATTCAGAAATCAAAGATTGGTTTACTCCGGAAGAAAACGATGACGGCTGGGATTACGATCTCTTCACTACCATTGATATCGCCTGGGATCCTGCTCAAGCCGAGTACGTTCCAGCAAATAAGAAGGTGATACCTCTGCCACCTTTTGGTATTTCGCTGGTCAGCGTTGGCCACCCCACTTATCCCTTCGTCTTACGCTCCACCGTCGCTGGAAAATCTGGCAAAGAAGAGGATCGCGAATTCTCCATTGAAAATACCTTAACCAAGGAATGGTTTGAGAAGTGTCGCTTAAAGCGCCCCCTGAATGATAAGACTCCGGTTTACCCTCTCGAGTATAAGGTTGTTAAACAGGCGGATGGATTCCAACAAAAGATTTTAGTCTTAGATGACAGATTATTGGGTCGCAAAGTCGCCATTAACGACGAAAAACCCCTAGAGTTTAAGGATACCATCGATGTGGTTATTACCGCCACCGATGACCCCACTAAATCATGGACTTTCCATAACAAAGGCGACGATTTTAAGTACGAAAAAGCCCAGTACATTATCAAAGACATTGACTTAGTAAACAAGACCGTGACCGTTGAGAAGAAGTACGTTCTCGACCCCAAAAAGGGCCAAAGATCCGACCAACAGGTCCTATCCCTACCTGTCCCCGTAGATCCTAAATCTGCGCTCCCCACTTCCAAAGAAAAAGCCAATACCAATCTTACTAAATAAATTACCCTTTAAGCTCCGATGAAAACTATCACTCGTAACATATTTGCTTGGGCCTCTCTCGCCGCTGTCATTGCGGTTGGCTCGCTGATCGCTCAGGACAGCGATCCGATTAAGCAAAAGACCCAAATTCTTTCCGAGGCACTCAAGGCTCGCGAAGAAGGCGACTTAAAAACCGCACGCGACCGCTATGAAGCGCTCCAAAAATTGGATCAAGCTGACGAAGGTGCCAAAGAGGGCTTAGCCTCGGTTAACGCAGCAATCTCTGCCGCTGAAGCAACTAAATCTGGCACTCCTGTTGTTGCAGAACCTGTTGTGGTCAAACCAAGCGAGCCCGCTAAACCCACTGACCTCATCGCCACCGTTGAATCATCTCACCAAAATCTCTACCGAGAAGTGGAGACCGCTATCGCTAAAGCCAAGGAATCAGCCGACCAAGCAAATTACAAACAAGCCCTGAGAATTCTCGATGGTGCTAACGGGGCGCTGCCTAACAATCCTACCGCGCAAGCATTACGTGATGAAATCGCTCTCACTCGCCAAGATATTCTGGGTCGCCGTGAAGCCGGTGATCAAGGAACCGATGCCATTGCACGTGCTGAAATCGACCGTATTGCCAAATTAAATGAGGTTAAAATCAGCGCTTCGACTGCGCTCGTCGTTGAGGCCGAAAATTTAATTCGCGATGAAGATTATGATGCCGCAAAAGAAAAATTAGATAAGGCCAAACAAGGTCTGCCTAATAATATCGCTACGGCGAAACTCGCGGCCCGCATTAAAAACGATGTCGCTGCCATTTATTCTCGTCGTGCCCTCGCCGCCCTCGAGGCCCGTGAAATGACCAAGGCCGATGGTTATATCAAAGATTTCAAAAACTTAGAAGTGGATGATGCTGCGGCAGTCGCACTGCGTGCAGAGTACGACGCCAGAAAAGCGGATCCTACTTACCAGAATATTGACGACCTTTCACCTGGTCTCCGCGCCAAAGATCAAAAAATCGAAGAACTCTTAGTGAAGGGTCGCGCTCGTTATCTCTACGGAGATTACACCGGTGCGCTCGATGCTTATCGCGAAGTTCTTCAGTACCAGCCAAACAACTCGGAAGCAAAAGCTTTCCAAGTTCGCATTCGTCAATTCGTCTCCGAAAATTCCGGTGCATGGAATCGTGGCGTCACCAAAGGTAAGATGTTTGAGTTACTCGACGAAAGCTGGAAACTTCCTGAAGTCTACAATCGCGAAGTCGTAGGCACCACCGGCAAGACTGATACGGATCCTACCATTGATAAACTCCGCTCTATCACGGTACCCGAAATCAATATCCGCGACATGCCGTTTGATCGCGCGATTACCCAGCTCATCAATATTTCCCAATCCTACGATAAGGAAAATAAAGGCGTGAACATGGTAGTTATTGATCCAGACCGTAAGAATCCTTCGGTGAATATGACCCTGCGTAATGTCTCTTTAGAGAAGGCAATCGATTTAATTACTAAGCAGGTCAACTTCACTTACACCATCAATCAAGGCATTTTAGAAATTCGTCCTGATTCAGGTTCGAACGATTTAGAAACTGAATTCTTCCCACTCAGTTCCGCTGCTGAAACCAAGATGACCGGTTTAAACACCGGTGTGTCGTCCTCATCTAC
>SIAU01000009.1 GCA_009691685.1 Opitutales bacterium | reverse complement strand
TATAATTATTGGGAATGCAGATAACACCCGACTTCGGATCGACTAAACCCTTGGGTGATTGATAATTAAAACGCTCTTCGTCACAGAAAAAGATAATCGTCTCTTTCCAATTAAATTGAGAAAACTCTTCTGGCTGATAAGTCGAAATAGTTTCGAGATAGCCCAACAGACCAATCTCACCTTGCGCCACTTGCGGAGAACAATCGGATCTTAAGCGCTGCGTTTCAACCGCCCCAGCGGATGAATAAATTTTGTTCGTGGTAACTTCGGTGCCATCATCAAGTATCAAAGCGGTGGCGCGGGAGCCACGAACCACAATCTGTTTCACTCCGCATTTCATCCGACGGTCCACTTGGTGTTCCCGACAGCGATCCAAGAGTAGGCGGATGACTTGTCTTACGCCAATAAAAGGTCGGGCAAAACCTTCTTTAAAAAGCGAGCGCCACATGATAGCGAACTGGGAGACTTCGATATCGTTTTCCAAAGCACTCCCATAAAAACAAGTGGGCAGAAGAAGCATGTCTCGTAACAGCGGATCCGAAATCTTTTCGTTCAACAACGCGCGGGCCGAGCCGCCGTTGGCGTCTAACGCGGCTTCATCGATATTAGAAATAAAATTATCTAATTCCCGAAATTGGTCGATGGCTCGAGGAAAAGCCTGGGCCACGTCGTCCATTAAATCCGGAAAATGATTATTCACCCGCAACTGTTTCCCGCCCATTTTGATGAGCGAACCCAGCTGTGGACAAAGATCTAGTTCTTCGCGTTTAATTCTGAGCTGACGCATTAACTTAGTGAGTGGCGTACCCTTGGCCCCTTCGGGTACCCAATTAGTGAGCGCGTGCAAGCCCACATCATACTTGCGATTACCGCGTGCATAAAAGGAGTTCAGTCCGCCCGCGGAATTATGTTTTTCTAATAATAGAACCTTTTGACCGAACATGCTTAGGCGTACCGCAGCGGCGAGGCCCGACATTCCTGCACCAATAATAACAGCGTCGTAATGAACGGGGGTGGAATCCACGCTTTTACATTTGAAAAGCCCAGCCAAGGGTCAAGCGACACCTTTGCTTAAGCCTTACTAATTCTTAATAAATCCTCGGCTGCCCGAGAAATTTGCTGAGCAGTGATCCGCCCCATCGCACGATTCATACGTGCATTATAATCATTTAAGTCTTCGCCCTCGAACATGGTAGTATCAATTCGCACCGAACGACTTAAGGTGCCCCAAGGTCGCGAACGATTATAGTGAGAGGGGCCATAAACTCCTAAAACAGGCACTTTCACCGCCGAGGCTAATTGTAAAATCGCTGAATCCGTACCCATGAATAATCGAGCCTCTTTGAGCAATAGTGCGAGTTGGGCTAAGGTGAGTTGGCCGCGGGTAGAAGAAGCTGCGGGCCCGATTAATCCACATAACGCATCGGCCATAATGCGTTCTTCGGAGGCGGGGCCAGCGGATACTACCACACGTTCGATTAAACCTGCCGATAATAATTCACGGGTGGCTTGCGCCCATTTATCGATTTCTAAAATTTGCGACGGCTGGGAAGCTCCCGGATGAATCACTAAATATTTTTGCGGTTCAACGAGCAAGCCATGTGATTCCATCCGCGAGGAAGCATACCACATCGGCGGTACTTCGGCGGAGATATTAAAAATCTCGGAAAAGATTGCGTGATCGCGGGCGGCTTCATGGGGATCGACTAATAATCCTCGGACTTGTTGATGAAAAAAAGGTGCTAAATAAAACGGCGCCTTGCCCGCACAAATTCTCCGCGTGGCCCCACTGAATGCCACTAAAGTCCGGGCCGTACGATGAGCAGATAATGCAATGGCGTAGTCAAAATCCTGCCGACGAAGATGCGAGATGAGAGCGGCAAACTGCGAGACTGTACTATTTAAATTATAAGTAACGGTTTCGGTAATCACCGGGCAACCCCGGGTCGCCATTTCTACCCCAGGCAAGGTGATATAGGTAACATTGGCTCCCGGATGTACTTCTTTAATAGCGCGGAGAGATGCGGAAACAGCGAGGGCGCCCCGTAAGCCGGCAAACTTACAAATCAGAATGCGCATCGTTAAGTTAAACCTTGCGACTGATTATCCCAGAGCCGGCGGAAAAGTTCACTGGTTTTATAAATTTCTTCGCGTGTGCCATCCGCAACGATACGTCCGCCGTCAAAAACTAAAATTCGGTCCACGTCGCGAATGGTACTGAAGCGGTGAGCGACGATGAGTGTGGTGCGCCCAGTCATTAAGCGAGAAAGTGAATTCTGGATGCTACGCTCCGTTTCGGTATCGAGCGCCGACGTCGCTTCATCTAAAATTAAAATCGGAGCGTCTTTCAAGAAAGCACGGGCAATCGCAATACGTTGGCGCTGTCCGCCCGATAGCTTACCTCCACGCTCCCCTACCATCGTGTTAAAGCCCTGAGGCTGGGCATTGATAAAATCGAGAGCTCCCGCAAGGTGTGCCGCTTCGCGAATCTCGGCATCGGTGGAGCCCGCTTTTCCGATTCGAATATTTTCCGCAATCGTCTCGTTAAATAAAATCGGCTCTTGTGAAACCAGTGCGATATTGGCCCTTAAATCGACCTGTTTTACTTGGCGAACATCGACTCCATCGACCAATAAGCGGCCCTCACGTGGATCGAAAAACCGTGGAACGAGATTCACAAACGTACTTTTCCCAGCGCCGCTCGGTCCGACCAAGGCCACCGACTGTCCGGCGGGAATAGTGAGGGTAACATTGCTGAGAACCGTTTCGTTGCCGTAAGCAAAAGATAAATTCTGCATGGCGATTTCACCACGCACCCGACCCAGTGACTGCGCCTGCGGTGAATCGGCAACCTCGATGGGAGCATGAATAATTTCTTCGAGGCGCACTAAACCAGGTTCGGCCATGTGCAGACGATTACTGACAAATCCGATTTTTTTGATCGGACCATAGGCCATGTAAAAGGCCGTAATCAGTGAAAGAAGTTCTTCAAATTTGAAACCGACCGAGGCACCCACGCCGATCGCGATGGCGATTCCACAGGCGGCGGAGATTTCGATTAAAGGTGAGAGAGCTTTTTCATAGCGCACTAACTTAGCCTGGATTCGCAAACCCTCCTGACTGGATTTAGCAAAACGAGAAGCCTCCCGCTCCTGCAGACCGTAGGCTCGAACGTCACGAGCGGCTTGAAGATTTTCGACGGCGATAGAATTTAGATCTGATGCCGAAGTAAGTCCACTGCGGGCTCGCTTCTGAATCGCCCGGCCGATTGCGCGAACCGCAAAGACGGCAAACGGTACCACCACCAAGCAGGCTAAAAACATCTCCCCATTGGGCTTCGATAAACAAAGCCAGACCACATAAGCCAAGGCGAAGAGCATCGTCAGCGGTTGAATTAAAATATCGTTAGAAACATCGACCAGCACCAACCGTACCGAGTTGGCGTCATTGATTACTCTTTGGAGTAAATCGCCCACGGGGATTTTTCCGAAAAAGCCGAGATGCATTTTTTGCAATTTCTCGAAAACCGTCCGGCGCACCGATTCGACCACGCGCAGTCCCGCTAAGTTTAGAAAAAAACTTGAGCAAAATTCAGCGGTACCGCGAATCATGAAAATCCCCGGAAGAAAGGCGACGGCGAAGGTCACCGCATAATCTTTGGGCAAATAATAGGATGCCCCACCTAACCACGCAGGCAGCGACAAGAGTGGAGCCGCGCGTTGAACTTCATCACCAAAAACCGTGGGGAGAACTTTACCGACCAGAAAAGGCAATCCAATGGCATTAGCTGAAGCGTAAACGGCACCAAACAATAAAGCTAAAACTAATAGGGTACGGCTTCCCTTGAGGTGTGGAAAATAAGTTTTGTAGCGGGCACTAAACACCAGAATAGACTGAGCCAGTGGCCCGCCGGAGGAAATACCAAACTCACTTATTTACGTTTGGGGAAAATGATCGAGGCCACCACACCCAAAATGAGGGCGATACTAATAATCATTAGCGAAACTTGGGTCGGGATATGCACCTTGCCACCGCTAATAAAGGAAGCAGGCATCCAGCTGGTGACCATGCCCTCCGTCATGCTTAAAGTAGCGGCCCAAGGAAGTATCATTTTTACCCCAATAAAGACTAAAATAAAGGCGAGGGCTGGTTTGAGAAAACGGAAATACTCCATGAAGCCCGAGATCGCAAAATACAGGGATCGTAGACCCATGATAGCGAAAATATTGGACGTGAAGGCAATAAAGCGACGTTCCTCCACGGACATATCAGGAGGCAGGATGCCCAGCACCGCAGGAATTGAATCTATGGCAAAAATTAAATCCGTACACTCCACGATGATCAGAGCAACAAACAGTGGCGTAAAGTATCTCCGGCCGTTTTGGGTAATATAAAAAGCCTTACCATGGAGCTCCGGAGTGAGGGGGACGAATTTTTTGATCATCCGGACCACGAATCCCTCGGCCACCCCTTTGCTGTCCCCTTGGTCCTTGGTGAAAATCAATTTAAATCCAGTGAACACTAAAAATAAACCGAACAGGGGTAAGAGTATCGTGAAACGATCCACCGCAGCTACGCCGACCGTAATAAAAAGAGCACGCATGATGACGGCCCCTAAAATTCCCCAAAAGAGAACGCGGTGCTGATATTGAGCGGGGATTTTAAAGTGGGCAAAAACCAGCACAAAGATAAATAAATTATCCACGGAGAGGGCCAACTCTAGGATGTATCCGGCGACAAATAATTCAGCGGTCTCGGATCCATGCCAGAAGGAAAGTAAAAAAGAAAAGGCGACGGCCAAAGAAATCCAAACGATACTCCATGCAACCGCCTTCTTAAATGTGGGGGCTTCTTCTTTTTTATGGCTGAAGACACCCAAGTCCACGGCCAACATGGCGCAGATAAAGAGGACGAACCCCACCCAAGCCCAAGCGGGAATCAACAAAGGGGTGCTAACGACGGATAAATATAAGGGCATAAAGACAGAAGAAGAAAATTCTCCGTAAATGTCAAATGATGAGGGCTTGCTCGAGGGGTATAAACCTCCTAAAAACCTAGTCCGCGTTCCCGTAGTTCAACGGATAGAACATTGGTTTCCTAAACCGAGGATACAGGTTCGATTCCTGTCGGGGACAGCGGACTTACTTTAAGCGATAAGCCTGAATTTGAGTGGTCGGGCTGCGCTTATAAATCTTAGAAACATCCTCTAAGGTCAGTAAGACCCAAGGAGCTAAAATATTTTCCCCATTCTTAGTGAGGACGATATTATCGGCAATATAAACGCAGGTATGCAATCCTTCGCCATTATCAGTGAAGCACAAGACATCACCAAACTGATAGGGTGCTGAGACTTGATTATAAGCTTGGGTGAGCTGAATGGCGGCCATTGAGGTGTTCCGATAATAATCACGCGGGGTGAGATTAAAAAAGTTGAGCGAGGTCCAATGACAATCGGGCATGCGACCTTTAGCCCCATCCTTAATCGAAGGGAATGTATAAAGTCTCTCTCGCATGATTGCCGGAAGAAAATGCATGATATCTACGGTGTCGTTAATATCAGTCTCTCGACTGATAGCCTTAATAAAAGTCATCCGTGGAGACTCCGGCTGATTGCCAATCCAATAACCCAAGAAGGTTTCGCGTTGCTCTTTTTTAATTGGGAATTTTTTACTGACCACCAAGGACATGCAACGGGTAATAGCCCGCAGTGTATTTTTAATTTCTTCATTATTTTGGGCATAACCGAGTAAAACTCCTACATTACTAAATACCAAAGCGTCACCGCGACGCCAAACAAGTTTCCTCACTAAATCTTTCTGGTTAGCATTAAGAGTAGTGTCCAGTAACCATTCTTCAACATCACCTGATAAAATAAATACGGGGTCAGTGTAATAGTCGTTCTGCGGATATTTAGAAATTTCGGTGTAAAGTTTATCTCGGACGACTCCCTTAATCTGCAACAAGTCTTCTAGCTTCGGATAAATAACAATCTCGGCACCACTAATCTTTAACTGAGTCGATGAAGTGAGACGCTCCACTAAAGCGAGATCGACACCTGATTTTATTAAAAGATCTTTAACCAGAGTCGCTGAAGAATTAGGGAAAGTCCAACGTGGCACTGGGTCTGGTTTACCCGCTATATCAATAACCGCGTCCGGCGCTTCTAAATAAATATTAGAGACAACCAATTCACCCCATGGGCCAGGATTTCCCTGTCTGGTATACCCAAACGAGGGTGCTACCCAGAGAAAATTAATAAGAATCAAACAAACCAGTGACTTCATACGATAATTGAACCCCCAGCCTTCGCTTAATTCTCAGAATTGTAAAGATTCTTTAAAATTACTTTCCAATGGTACGCTCTAGAAAATCAACAACCACTGCCTTAACATCAGCCTCATTGCTTTTACGAGATTCAGTCTGACCTTTAAAAGTTCCTGAGAGCTTCCATCCCCTACCGCTAGGAGGGTTAAGTAAACCCACACGGCCTTGAAGATCAAAAGTGTGCTCACCTTCTTCAACCTCTATAAAATTGTAATCTACTTTATTTTTAATCAGCGCTTCTTCCAAATTTCTAGATTGCTTGATATCCACCGTTTTATCCGCGTTACCGTGTAAGATTAAAATAGGGACACTCTTACTAGTAACATAGCTTATTGGACTAAAGACCTTGTCGGTGTCGGCACCTAAATTAACGAGCATATCTTTCGCGTATTTTCCACTGCTGGTTACACCATACATATCAATGACGGCAGAAACCTTGGAGGAGATTGTGGCCTTAGGGTTACCACCGAGTTCGGGTTTTTCATCCGTCAACCCAACCATCAGCGCTAAGTAGCCTCCCGCCGAACCACCAGCGACAGCGATGCGTTGTGGATTAATACCCAAGTCTCTAGCATTTTGTCGCATCCACCTCACCGCCTCGCGACAGTCGGCAATATTCTGCGGCCAAGCTCCGGGCTTCTCCTTGGTCGATAAAATATAATTACAACTGACGGCAACATAGCCTGCCCGTGCTAAATCTGCACAAACACTCGCACTCCGCAGCTCAGCCTTGTCGCCTCCTTTAAAACCACCCCCGTGTATGAATAATACGGCAGGACGATTATTTTTCCATTCACCGCTGGGCATATAGACATCACATTTTTCGTTTCGACCTACTCCCAGAAAAGAAAAATCGCTGAATCGTTGAATAAAATTTTTGGTGCCTACTGGATGATCCGCTCGCGCATCTTGTTCTTTTAATCGATTAATTAATTTCGGCTCGATGATTTTATCGAGATTCACATCCCGAATCTGCAACTTGGTCGCTAATTGAAGGCGCGGCGAAACCACTCGAGCAGATTCCGCTGAATTAGCTGCCTGCAGACAGGTAGTTAAAACCATCAGAAAAATAATCGGTAGAGTCTTCACGGCTTAAACCAAAGCGTGTGCGTAGCCTTCGACAATCGCTCGCAGGGAAGCTTCAACTAAATTAGCACTAACGCCGACGGTGCCCCAGGATTTTTTGCCATCGGTTGAGCGCACGACTACGCGCGTCTTCGCCGAAGTGCCATCTTGGCCCGCCAGGACGCGAACTTTGTAATCGGCGAGATGAACTTTTTTAAGTTTGGGAAATGCTTTAACTAAAGCCTTACGTAGAGCTTGGTCTAATGCATGAACAGGACCCTCTCCATCCGCGACAGTCAAAGACTCTTTACCATCAACGCGCATACGGATGGTCGCCTCACACGAAGCCGACTTACTGCCACCTTGGATCGATACATTATAATTCACGACTTCAAAGGGCACTACCGCAGTCTTACCTAAATGACGTCGAAGTAATAAAACCAGCGACGCATCCGCATCTTCAAAACTCCAACCTTGGTGTTCGAGTTTCTTCAACTCTTCTAAAGCCGCTTTGGTTGATGGTGCATCTTTGTCTAATTCGATTCCTAACTCGGCCGCCTTCATTAATAAATTACTGCGACCCGACTGATCGCTCACTAAAACATCTCGGGCATTACCTACGGTTGCGGGGTCGATGTGTTCATAAGCGGCCGAAAATTTTCGTACCGCATCCACGTGCGTTCCACCTTTATGCGCAAACGCAGCAGCACCTACCCATGGGCGACGAGGATCGGGTGCTTGATTAGTCACACCATCGATAAAACGAGAAAGTTCGGTGAGGCGGCGGAGTGAACTTGCGGGAACACAACTCCATCCGCGTTTGATTTGAGCCACAGGTATGACCGCCGTTAAATCACAATTGCCCGTCCGTTCGCCGATGCCATTCATCGTGCCTTGCACATGCATGGCACCTGCGTCGAGCGAGGCTAATGCGTTCGCTAAAGCTAATCCCGAGTCGTCGTGGGTGTGGATGCCGATGGCTGCTTTCACAGCCGACATCGCCGCGCGTGTGCAGGCCGCAACTTCATCAGGCAACGATCCACCGTTAGTATCACATAAAACAATGCGGGAAGCTCCCGCATCCGCCGCCGCCTTAAAGCAAGCCAGTGCGTATTGCGGATCATCCTTCCAGCCGTCGATGGCGTGTTCACAATCGTAAACGACTTCACGGCCGTGCGACTTTAAATAAGCCACGGTATCCGCAATCATCGCTAAATTTTCTTCGGGTGTGCAGCGAAGAACTTCACGAACGTGTAAGGCCGATGTCTTACCGTAAATGGTGACCACCGGAGTATGTACCTCAAGGAGGCCTCTAACCTGACTATCCTCAGCGGCACGGACCCCTTTCTTGCGAGTAGATCCAAACGCCGCGAGTTTCGCTTTCTTAAATTTTAATTTGCGGGCTTCCGCGAAAAATTCGATATCGCGAGGGTTGGAACCGGGCCAGCCGCCCTCGATGTAAGTTACGCCAAAACGTTCCAGCTCCTGCGCCACGCGCAATTTGTCGGCTACCGAGAAATGAATCCCCAGCCCCTGCGATCCGTCGCGGAGAGTGGTGTCGTAGATTTCGATTTTTCGAGCCATGTTAGTTTGTAAATGTTGGGTTGTTTTAAAAGATAGACCGCCGCTCCGATTTGCCGCGGAACGGGAATTCGCTAAAGCGATCCGTTCGCGGAATTATAACCCGATAATAATAATCGCAGGAATTAAGGCACAACCACTCAAGGGCTGATTTGTCGATGACTGTATCGTGCATTCCATAGGAGAGATTTAACTAAAATTAAGCCCTTACATTGAGTCAAAGACAAAGGCAAAAGATAGGCACTCGACAGGCCAAAATCAGCAATTTAGGGTCGAAACGTGAAATGGGTTAAAACTTTCTGCCTTGGGCTCACCCTTGGACTCTGCACGGAGGTCCAAGCCCAGTGGAATATTTTCGCAGAAAATCTCCCGCCCGCTGGCTCCTGGGCAACCTACGAAATTGCCCGCACTGATATTCCAAAGACCGATAAAGCCCCCGAGATAAAACTTTCCGTTTGGGCGGCCGGTGAAGTAAATGGCAAAACGTACGTCTGGCTTAATATTGAACCGGTGGCCTGGTTGGGGTCGCGCGAAAAAGCCCCTTTAAGATTTTTAGTACCCAAAGACCTCGACCGGGAAGGCGCTAATAAATTACTAGAGTCCTCTGCCGAAATTCTTTTTTCAAATTCTAAAACCGGCCCATGGCATTTGCTGCCCGAAGATGTCAAATTCCTCGCGAAGACTGCGGGTTACTCTACCGAAAATACTTTAGTGGACGATAAAAAAACGGAACGCTTAGATTTCCAAAATAAAACTTATGAATGCAAAAAATTGCATATGATTTGTACTACTAATATAAATCCACCCTTCATAAAAAACCAAGTCATCAAAATCGAGGGAACCGTCTGGCGAGTTGAATCCATCCCCTTCGGCATCGTTAAGGCAGAATGGGTAGAAGAAACAACCAAGGGCGACAAAGTAAGCAAGGAAGCGAAACGGATTACTTTAATTAACCACGGCATGGATAATTCTTTTGTGCCGCCGCTCGATCACGGCGAAAGATTTCACCTCCTCCGTTTACTCTTCAAAAGATAACCCGTCTGAGGTTTCAAACGGGTTTCTTAAAGTGGTGGCCTGAGTCGGAATCGAACCAACGACACGGCGCTCTTCAGGCGCCTGCTCTACCAACTGAGCTATCAGGCCATAAACTAGAAAGTGAATCTGACCAATTAACCCCACCCCTGTCAATCCGACAGAAACTAGCTAAAATCTCTTAGAAATTGAATTTCCAGGGGGTTAAACGTCGTTCGACCTCGGCAATGACCTCGGCTTCACCCGCCTCACCTTTTTCCGAAACAAAGGTCACCGAGAAGCGGACGAAGAATCCGCAATCATCCCAGGGCACGGTAGAAATTAAATGTTCGGAAATCATCCACTGAGAAAAAGCTTCGCCCGAATCAAATTGAACGGTGCCATTTGGACCAGTGGCCGACTTAGGAGCGGGCATGTACAAGAAGAAGCCGGCACCAGGTTTACGCACTTGGAAACCGAGCTTTGCCAGAACACCGACGAGTTTATCCATCCGACGAGAATATTTAGCAGCGATGGCACGAGGGATCGAAACGTCATCGAGACCCGCAACGCCTGCTTTTTGAATTCCTAAAAACTGTCCGGAGTCGGAATTGTCCTTCACGTCACCATAAGCACGTACGATGTGTGAATTGCCCGCGACGAAACCAATACGCCAGCCCGTCATATTGTGACTCTTGGAAAGTGTGTGAAGTTCAACGGCTACGTCCTTAGCTCCAGGCACTTGTAAAATAGAAACCTGCTCACTGCCAAAGTGAAGCGAACCGTAAGCCGCATCTTGAACCACAATCAAATTATGGGTCTTTGCAAAAGCGACGACCTCTTCGTAGAACTTCAGCGTTGCACAAGCGCCCGTGGGGTTATTCGGATAATTTAATACCATTACCTTAGCCTTCGCTAAAACATCGGCGGGGATTGATTTTAAATCAGGCAGGAAATTATGCTCGGCGGTTAATTTCATATTATGAACCACGCCGCCATAATATTTAGCGTGGGTTCCGAGTACGGGGTAGCCAGGAACAGTCATTAACACGACATCACCAGGATTGATAAAGCAGGCCGGTAAAAGTGTGAGGGCGGCTTTGGATCCAATCGAGTGGAGAATTTCGGTCTCCGGATCGATGGTAACATTAAAAAGATTTTTGAGGTAACGCGCGCCGGCTAAACGGAAATCGGCTCCACCGTTATCCGCGTAACCACGATTCTCGGCTTTCGCGGCTTCAACCTGCAAAGCTTTCACCACTTGAGGAAAAGCCATTTCATCGGGCTCCCCTACTCCGAGATCAATCAATGCGACATCGGGCTTCGCTTTTTTTGCCGCGGCCTTCGCACGCTTAATTTTTTCAAATTTATAAATCGCAGTCGATTTACCGTAATTAATTCCGCCAATGCGTTCAGCGAAGAGATTTTGGATGTAAGAGTCAGACATGGCTTAGTGACACGAAAAAGAAGAACAAAACGACAGATGGCAAGCGGTCAAAATACTTCCCTTGCTACCTCGTGTATAACGAACATATTAAACCTATGAAAACACCGCAGACCCGAGGAAGTTTAGGTATTTTAGGGCTTTTAATTTTACTCACACTCGGGATTGGCTGGTTAGGCTCACAGTCAACGCACCCTGAAATCACCGGCTGGTACGCGAATCTGATTAAGCCATCCTTCAAGCCGCCCAACTATCTTTTTGGACCAGTCTGGACTATGCTTTATCTTCTCATGGCCATCTCGCAATGGATGGTCCGGAACGCTACCCAAAATAAACATACTAAAATATTTTTTGGGTTAATGCTTATTTGTAACGCTTTCTGGTCTCCAGTCTTTTTTAAGTATCATCTAATCGGCTGGGCACTCGTGGTCTTAGTACTCTACTTAATCACCCTAGCAGTCTGGATTCGTTATCTCTACCAAGAAAATAAAACAGCCGCCTATCTGCAAAGCCCCCATGTGCTCTGGGCCAGCTTTGCGACAGTACTCAACGCGAGTATCTATTTACTCAATCGTTAGATTGATACAGGGCGGCCGGTTTTTGCAGAGGCGTAAATCGCGTCAATGACTTGCATTAAGCGTAGCGCTTGCTCGGGTGTATTTAATGGAGCGGCCTTCCCTTCGATGGCTTCAATAAAATTTGCCGCAGAGTCGGATCGGCCCATATCAAGACACTCAGGAGTTTTAATAATCCGGTTCACACTCTTACCGTTTTCTTGAACGTATAACTCACAGGTATCGATGGCTGTATCGTCTAATCCATCAGAGCCAAAAAGTCGTTCTACTTTACCGCCCGCTTTAGTGCCTTGAAAAACAACCGAAACCTCTTCGCGCTTCACCATCTCGGCCCAAGAAACTTGGAGCGTTAAAACCTGACCAGATTTAAATGTAATAAAACCGTGGGCCGCATTTTCTACGTCAGTCACTCCACCAACGACATCAGCGATACCCCAAGGGCCTTTAAATGATTTGTCCTGAATAAAGTCATTGAAGGTCTGACCCAAGACATGGGCCGGCTCCGGATAGCCCATAAAATACATAGCTAAATCAACCATGTGTAATAGGTCGATCAGCGGGCCACCGCCGGATAATTCTTTCGTGGTAAACCATCCACCAAAACCGGGAATGCCCGTACGGCGAATCCACTTCGCTTGGGCCGAGTTAATTTTTCCAACTTCACCATTATTAATTAATTTCATCATCGCCGCCGATTCGGGGCGGGCACGATTATTGAAATTAAACATCACTTTCTTTCCCGAAGATTTAGCCGCCGCGATAATCTCGTTCACCTCACGTGCACTGAGTGCAGGTGGCTTCTCACAGAAAACGTGCTTACCCGCCTTGAGACATTGAATGGCCAGTGGGGCGTGCAGTTTATTGGGGACGATGATGCTGACGGCGTCGAGCTCCGGACAACCCGCAAGCATCGCTTCAACTGATTCAAAAACATGAGCGACTTTATACTTTTCGGCAGCCTTTTGAGCCGCCGCGGTGTGGCGATCAGCGATTGCCATGATTTTAGCTCCGGCTTTTTGAAAGCCTGCAGCGTGGTACTGCAACATTCCGCCTGCTCCGATAATTCCCACTTTGATAGTCATAGTAATTTTATAATTTATTTTTTCTGTTTTTGGCGATCAAAGGCCGCATCAAAAGCAATGTTACTCGGTGGAAATGACAGGCGTTTCACAAAGGCACAACTTTCTGTCGCTCCGTGGAAGCGATCCATCCGGCCATCTTCCCACTCCACGGAGAGCGGGCCCGCATAACGAATATCGTTCAGTGCAACAATCACCTCCTCAAATTTTACATCACCGCGGCCAACAGAACGAAAATCCCAGGCGCGTCGCGAATCACAGAAATCGGTATGTCCGCCGAAGACGCCGACCGTACCGTCACCATGGCCCCACCAAGCATCCTTCATATGAACGTGGTGAATTTTTGAGGCAAAGGTATGAATAAATTTAATATAATCCACGCCCTGGTAACCCAAGTGACTGGGGTCATAATTAAAACCAAAGCGCTGATGATTACCCACGGCCTCTAGAGCGCGCTGGGCGGATACGATATCAAAGG
Source organism: Opitutales bacterium (assembly GCA_009691685.1). Lineage (GTDB taxonomy): Bacteria > Verrucomicrobiota > Verrucomicrobiia > Opitutales > UBA953 > UBA953. The sequence goes on along the minus strand of SIAU01000009.1, from coordinate 32,310 downwards.
CGATTTCGGTCGGATGTACTTCCAACGCAAAATATACGTCATGTTTTTCAAAAGCTTCGAGAATCGGCAGCCAGCGTTTGGCGAAATCGTCATAACCTTTTTGAATATAGGACTGAGACGTTGGCGGAAACGCATACAGCGCATGCCAGATGGATGAACCCGTAAAACCATTAACGACTGCCTTACCCGTCCCCTTGGGAAACTTGGCCATGGTAACCTTACCCGCATCAAAAAACTTTCGGGCCGCTTGAGCAGTTAAAATCATTTCTGCGGCGGCGCGCTGACGGACAGATTCTGGAACGCCATCACCCCAAACGCGTTCAGGGAGAATCGCTTTGTGTCGTTCATCAATATTATCACAGGTGGCTTGGCCCACAAGATGAGAGGAAATTGCCCAACAACCTAAACCGTTTTTTTCTAAAAGTTTCCAAACGGATTCAACGTAAGCAGGTTCATGTACCGCGCGATAGACATCGAAGTGATCACCCCAGCAGGCCAACTCTACGCCATCGTAGCCCATGGCTTTAACTTTAGGTAAAAGTTCCGCGATAGGTAAATCGGCCCATTGGCCAGTAAAGAGAGTAACAGGATGGAGTGACATAGGGGCGAGGTCAGGGGTAAGTAATTATTAAATCTACAATTCCTACTCTACAGAAAGTTCCATCGATGCAAAGGAAGATATCTTGTATTAATGCGTAGTTTTTTTATAATGATAGTCACTTCGATACTATCCGCTAGATAACCTATTTGCATGCAAGTTATACAAACCATTTCAGAACTCCATCAGGTACTTAATAAAGTGCGTGCTGCAGGGAAAAAAATTGGTCTCGTGCCGACGATGGGTTGTCTTCACGAGGGTCATCTAGCGTTAGTTAAACGCGCCCGCAGTGAATCAGATTTCACGGTCGTCTCCATCTTTGTTAACCCCACCCAATTTGGCCCGAACGAAGATTTCTTAAAATATCCAAGAACCTTCGAAGCGGATTGCGATGCTTGCCGCCACGCTTCTGTGGATCTCATTTTTGCTCCGAGTGTGGAAGAATTTTATCCCAAAAATGCGACCACTTGGGTGGATGTTGAAAAAGTAACCACGGGTCTTTGCGGGGCGTTTCGGCCCGGACATTTTCGCGGCGTGAGCACGGTTGTCGCGATGCTCTTCAATGTGATTCAGCCAACCTGCGCCGTATTTGGTCGAAAAGACCTACAACAGTGTGTGGTCATTAAACAAATGGTTCACGACCTACACATGCCCGTTAAAGTGATCATCGATGAAACGGTGCGGGAGCCCAACGGACTCGCCCTCAGTTCAAGAAACCGATACCTCACACCCGAAGAATTACAAAAGGCTGCAGCGATACCAGCCGCCTGCAAAGTAGCTCAAGAGTTAGTAAAGAAAGGTGAAACGAATCCCATTCTGGTTGAGAAAGCTGCTTTTAAAAGACTTACGTTGGATGCGTCTCTTCGCGTACAGTATTTAAAAGTCGTACACCGAGAAACTTTAAGCGAAGTCACCAAGATTATTCCAGGTGAATGCGCACTGGCCCTTGCCTGTTATTTGGGCAACACTCGGCTCATCGACAACGTCGACTTATAATTTACGCGATAATGCCTTCAGCAACCTCACCGTAATTATCCGTCAGACGGAAATCACGTCCATTGTATCGATAGGAAAGTTTGGTGTGATCAAAGCCCATCAAGCGCAGAATGGTGGCGTGTAAGTCATGCACGTCGACGCCATTGGAAACAACTTCGCCGCCGATATCATCGGTCTCACCATAATTAATTCCCGCCTTCACGCCGCCACCCGCCATCCAAGCACAATAAGCCTTCGACCAGTGATCGCGACCGCTGTTCGGATTGACTCTACCCGCCGTCGTGGGCGTGCGACCAAATTCACCACCCCAGATGACCAACGTGGAGCTCAAGAGACCGCGCTCCTTTAAATCTTTAATTAAAGCAGCCGCCGGACCATCAATCGCCGCTCCCGTACGGGCCGCCGCAAGTTGAATGTTAGTATGGTGATCCCAACCACCCGCGTCGATTTGTACAAAGCGAACGCCGCGTTCAACGAGACGACGCGCGCATAAAAGTTTAGCCCCTAATTCGGTCTTACCGTAAGCATCGCGTGTTTTTTGTGATTCTTTAGAGATGTCAAAAGCATCAGTCGCCGCCGTCTGCATGCGGAAAGCTAATTCGAAAGACTCAATGCGGGCTTCTAACTGTTCATCTTTTTGCACAGTCTGTATATGTTGTTGATTAAGCTGGTGCACTAAATCGAGCTGTTTTCTTTGGGCATCCTCATTAGTGAACTCACTTTGTAAATTAGGGATGACGCGATTCGCAGCCACGTTGGTCCGGAAAGTCGTTTTCGCACCTTGGTAGATGCTCGGTAAAAAGGCCGCCTGACGTGCCTCGACCTGACCACCCAGACTGACGAACCCGGGTAAATCTTGGCTCTCAGTTCCGAGTCCGTATAAAACCCATGAGCCCAAGGACGGCTTGGTTAAAATAGCTGAGCCCGTGTGCAGAAGTTTAGAGGCTGGGCCGTGCGCTGGAATATCCGAATGCATGGATCGAATAATACAAAGGTCATCGGCCACTTCTTGTAACTTCGGAAAAATTTCGCTGATCGCTAAACCGGATTTTCCGCACTGCTTAAATTCAAAGGGCGTAGGAAAAATAACTCCGGCCTGACCCGCTTTAGATTTTTCGGCCAAGTCTTTCATGCCAGGTTTATAATCAAACGTATCCAAGTGCGAAGGAGCTCCACCGGCAAAAATATGGATGATATGTTTGGCTTTAGCCGGTAACGGTGCGGCACGTACTTTTAAATTTAACGGCCCTTCCGCACGAGCGTCGGTAATCAGTCCGCGTGAGAGCATCGTGCCGAATGCTAAGGTTCCCATGCTTAATCCCGTTTGACGAAGAAACTCCCGGCGAGAATTCGCCTCGGGGATCTGGTTACTGCAATTGGGGGTATCCATATTTTAATTATAGCAGGTTAATCGAGATAAACAAATTCGTTCGAACATATCATAGCCTGGGCGAGCATTTCCCAAGGCGAAACCTTGGCTCGCGAAGTTCTGACCCCTAAATTCTTCATGACTCCGCCCTCAATTTTCGTGGTGACGGCAGGATTTTCAATCGGCTTAGGGGCCTCTTTAGCTAACTTTTTTTTCTCACCTTTAGTCGGTTGAGCAGTGACTGATTCAGCCGTAACACCCGTGACTTTTTTGATAAACTCCTTGGCCATACGTGATTCGTCAGACTTCGGTGTTCTTTGGAACATGATTCGGTACATGGTTGTGATTCGGGCATCATCATTGATGGCTCCCACTACCTCTGGACGTGCGGCCACGGCTCGCGCTACTTCAACCGACAGTGGATTGTTCATAAAGAATAAAGCCTGCTGTGGAACGATTGTAGAATTCCGACGAGAGTTCGGCATATCCGGATCCGAGAAATCGAACTGCGCCTGCAAGTCACTCAGGTGTTCACGGTCAATATAGCCGTAAATGCTTCGTCGATAACTCAAGGGCTCATCGGTGATGTTCACTGGGCGGCCACCCACCGTGGAATCCATTTTTCCAGTGAGCATGATGAGTGCGTCGCGAATACTTTCAAAATCTAGGCGACGCAAGTTAGAGCGCCAGAGGTATTTATTTCCCGCATCAATCTTGTTCGGATTATTCTGAGCGCGACTGGCAACCAGCGGATTCATCGCAGGATTGGCCGACTGGCGATAGGTTTGCGACGTGAGCATTTTCCGATGGAGATTTTTCATCGACCAGCTGTTCTCCACAAACTGCACCGCTAGCCAATTTAACAATTCGGGGTGGGTCGGCTTTTCGGACATATTTCCCAAGTCATCCAGCGAGCTCACAATACCCGCACCAAAGTGTTGCATCCAAACGCGATTCACCAGAACGCGTGCCGTCAAGGGATTGGTCGGACTGGCAATCGCTTTCGCCAACTCACTTCGACCGCTACCCTGAGTGAAGGGAACGCGAGTCGGACCAGAAAGAATTTCTAGGAACTGTCGGGCGACGACTGGCCCACGTTTATTACGATCGCCCCTTAAAAATATATTACTGTTTTTGGGACTCACGACATCCGCCACTGCCATGGCTTTGCCTTGTCCACCCGAGTGGGTGAGTTCCAATTGGTTAATTTCCTTAAACCGAAAATATTTTTCGGGTATTTTATTATTTAGGAAATTGGGCTTATCCTGCCAGGCATAACAAAAACTCCGGGTCGTAATTAAGGAAAGAATCTTGGGCGTACTCTCGATGTCCTCATAGCTAGGTAAAGGCCAGGGCCAGGCCGCGAGCTGAATAATAGCTGGATTGTCCCTCTCCCCTGCCCGCCCCGCTGTACTCCGCAGATCGAGGTGTTTATCAATCTGCGTACTGTATTTTTTGAACATCGCTTGGTAGGCTAAAGCGACATCGTCAATCGTCTTAGGTTTTAAATTTACTAAAGCCTCGGCCACGAACGGATTAATTAAAACTTTTTTATCGGCTAAAACATTAGCAATCACCTGAGGTGCCTTTTCTTCAAATTGCTCGGCGGGAATTCTTTGTAAATGAAACAAGGGCGCCGTGATGGGCGAAATTTTATTGATAATGATTGAAGTATCGACCTCGCGAACGAGCGCGAAGTTATAGGTCTTCTGCAAATCTGCGGAACGCGTGGATTTAAATCCAGACATTGCGGATAAAGCTCGGCCGGCAAAATCTTTATGTAAGGTCGCCAATTGCGCGCGGATGTAACGGTAATAACCACGGGCGTTCGACTCCACCAAGTCCTTCATTTTTTTATCAAAATCAACCCGCTCAGTCGCACTAGGTATCCGCATCGTCTTAATCGTAGGCTCATCTAAGGGCTCCATGGTTGAGGCAAAAATACCGTGCAATGAATAGTAGTCAGCGGTGGGAATTGGATCGAATTTGTGGTCGTGACAACGGGCACAGGATACGGTGAGACCGAGAAAGGCTTTCGTCGTCGTATCAATTCTTTCGTCAATCGTATCATCATTATTTTCAAAACGCTTGCCGACCGTAATGAAACCGAGGGCGGCTAATCGGGGATCGTCTTTGGCGAGATTAGGCAGGCGATCGGCGGCCAACTGTTCGACGATAAATTGATCGTAAGGCTTATCCTGATTAAATGCATCGATCACATAATCACGGTAGGTCCAAGCATTGGCGTAAGCCTCGCCGCGTTTAATACCATTACCAGGAGTGTCAGCATACCGAGCTGAATCTAACCAATGGCGCGCCCAACGTTCACCATATTGGGGCAATGCCAATAATCGATTGACCGTCCTTTCTACCAAATCTGTTACGGCATGGGCGGGTTTATTATTCTGTAATAAATACGAATCCACCGCGCTGGCATTAGTGTAATCGCGACTGAAGGCTTCAACTTCCGTATTGGAAGGAGGTAGGCCAATTAAATCATAGTTCAGTCGTCGCAACAAAGATTCACCATCAGTCGGTGCCGAAGGCTTTAATCCCTGCTCGTCTAATTTAGCTAAAACAAAATAATCGATTTCATTCTGACACCAAGCCTCGTTACTGACTTTCGGTAAAGCAGGTTTCGTAAAAGATTTAAACGCCCAGTGGTCGCGCGCCTTTTCGGATAGGCCAGTTAATTTAACGGCCCCCGCACCCACCGGGGCTGGGGCTCCCATCTTGACCCATTTTTCGAGCAAGGCGATTTGCGCGTCTGGTAATTTCGCCCCACCTTTTTTGGGCGGCATCGATAAATCAGGATCCGTCTGATGAATCGCTTTAATTAAAAGTGATTGCGAAACATCGTTCGGCACAATGGCAGCTCCCGTGTCACCACCGGCCAACAACCCCGCCCGAGTATCCATGATTAAACCGCCTTTCGAAACGCCCTCTTGGGCCGAGTGGCATTTAAAACAACGGTCGGCTAAAATCGGACGGATATTTTTTTCAAAAAATTCTAAATCACTCGCACTAAAATTAGTCTGGCTTTGCTCTAAAGCCTTTTGCGCGATGAGCGGTAATTCCGAACTGGGCGCGGCGTAAATAGGCACGACCCCGCCCAGTAAAAAAATAATAAAATTATAAACTAAAAATCGGGGCATGATTTATTAGCTATGATGCTACTTAATATAACACTAATCCAACGGAAAGGTTGCTCAATTGTGTGAATATATAACACGCCCGGCTGAATAAGCCTAATTCAATGGGTTATTGGGCGAAAACGACGCAACTAGCCGACCCAACCTTCACGGCTTGCTGGGTGTCGGTCAGCATGCCCGACTCGGGATTAACCCGGTAGGCGTTCAATGTGCCCGATTTTTGCCCAGCGCACACCAACCATTGTCCGTCGGGCGAGAGACCAAATCCTCGAGGCGTCGCAGGCACCCCCAGCTGATGCTGAATCAATTTCAACGAACCATCCGTGCCGATCGAGTAGACCGCGATGGAATCATGAATCCGATTGGAAACATAAAGGTTCTTGCCATGAGGACTACAAAATATCTCAGCCGTTGAAGCACCTTTACGTTCAGCTGCGGCAGGTAAAGTGTCGATCACTTGAAACGGATTTAACGCACCCGTTTTTACATCAAAATGAAAAGCGGTCACCGTGAGCGCTAACTCGTTACAAGCATAAGCCCTTGGTTGAGTTGGATGAAAAACTAAATGGCGCGGAGCGTCGCCTGGTTTCTGGATTGCACCTACGGAATCAGCGGAACTCAGCTTTCCGCCATCCGCGTCGAATCGGTACACTTTAATTTGATCGAGTCCTAAATCAGGCACCGCGAGAAATTGATTGGTGGCATCAAAATAAACTCCGTGGGCATGAGGGCCTTTCTGACGGGTTGGATGAACACTTTTACCCTCATGTTGAATGAATGAACTCAACTCGGCGAGTGATCCATCAACTTTGATGGGCAAAGAAGCCACCGAGCCAGAGCCATAATTAGCAGCGGCACAATTTTTTCCCGTCGCATCCACCGCGAGGTGATTGCAATTTTTTCCTCCCGTCGTTTGGGAGTTTAATAATTTTACTGTGCCATCAGCATTTAATTTGAAAGCGGCGACTCCGCCTGAGCCATCAGACATTTCAGTCGTTGCATAGAGCGTCTGTCCATCAGGTCTAAGTGCTAAAAAAGAAGCGTTTTTAATTTCCGCAAGTAAAACAGGGGCAGATATTTTTCCGGTCTGCTCATCGATTGTTCCCCTCCAAATGCCTTTGGCTTCGGGACCTAAAGTGCCGACATAAAAAGTCCGTTCACGGGCAGGTAATACTGCGGCTAAGCCAATCAATATAAAAGTAAGGTAATTCATTTTAAACTCCAGCGCTCGCTTCGGCTTCGCCTAAGGGTTTTGCTAAAGGATCGCGTAAATAAGAATCGGCCTTGGCGGAAACAATCACACCGTAATTAATCGTGCCGAGCCAGCCCGACATAATAATGCCCACGCTGCCGGCGTGATATAAACCAGCCACTTGTTCGGGTAGGCCCATCGACACTTTGAGGCCTTCAAATTTGGTGCCAAAGGATGTTCCACCGATGTGTCGGACGTAGCGATTCACCGTACGAGGCGTGGCCGCTTCTAAGTGATTAACTTTTTGACGAATATCCGGAATAAATTTTTCGAGTCCAACGAGAGACTCTTCAATCACGCGATTTTTATGCGTCAGATAATCTGCCTCCGATAAGCCTGCCCAATCTTCCCAGCGTTGATTAATCGAGGTAACGACTCCGTAGCGTGGAGTCTTGGTGTGCGGACGCGTGTCGGGATAATAAACCGAATAAGTGCGAGACGTTGTATGGAAATCCGTAAGCTCGTGACTGGAAAAGGGTTTGGCTTCCGACGTGAAAACTAAATCTCCAATCATCGGAATACTTTCGCCTTCACGGATACCCATGTAGACCTGACAAGAAGAGGTATTCACACGGACCGCTTTAGCTTGGGCTAAAAAGTCCGCATCAAAGGACGAAGCGTCGCTGAGTTTTAAAACCGTATCTTTAATATTAGCATTCGATATCACCGTTGCACAGGCGACTTCGGCTTCTTCACCCAAACGCGTACCGCGCAATTTGACTCCCACCACGCGGCGCACGCCGGCGGAGTCTTTTTCGACAACCACTTTTTCGACTAAGACATTACGGCGGATGTCTACGCCGTTGGCTTTCATCTCCGCCGTCATAATATTAATCATCGTATCCGTGCCGCCTTGAAAAATAAATACGCCCTTGGACATGAAATTGGAAAAAACAATGCCGAAGGTAATAGCGGGGTCGTCTAAAGTTGAACCGTTGGCGTAAGCAATCGGCTCCAACAGTAATCGTTGCACATCGGGTCGACCGGGAAAGAACTGTTCAAATAACTCACGCGTGGTGCGCGGGTCGTTATCGTAATAATTCATCTCTCTTAAATGAGCAAAAAATGCCTCCACTGTTTCCGCGGAAATTTTAAATTGCTCGATCATGATACGCGTAAAATCCACGCGATCGAAAGTCGTCCGGACGTCGAAATCGGGATTAATAAACCGAACATCTTTCAGTTGATGAATCTTATCCGAAATCTCCTTCGACCAATAACGTCGAGTCGACTTAATCATACCGTGAGGAAAACCGTGCAAAGAAATATCAAAAATATGTCCGCCTGCTCGTTTGAAGAATGTCGCCAAGCCGCCCAATTGATAGTGGTGCTCAACCAGTAAAACCTTTCGGCCAAATTTCGCTAAATTATTAGCGGCGGTCATTCCGCCCAAGCCAGCCCCAATCACGACGGCATCGTAACGTGGTAAAAGATCATCAAAAGGCGAAGGCATTAAATAAAATCGTTGGGCGAATAAAGAGGAGGAGCGGAGAAGGGGGAATGGTCAAATTCCTAAATCTTAATAAATCCACAAACTAATTGGCTACTTTCTCTCTAAATTTAAACACTTTAAAATTTAATCAAATCCACGTCTTGCACTGAGAGGGCTATTCGTGGTTAGTGTATTCAATCGTATGGCTGTACGCATCGATCTCATCACTCTCTTCCCCGCAATGGCCAACGGCTTCTTGCAGGAATCGGTCATTGGTCGTGCCATTGACACGGGTCTGATTCAGTTCAAAGCCCACAACCTTCGCGACTGGTCGAAAGATAAACATCATAAAGTGGACGATGTCCCTTATGGCGGGGGTCCAGGCATGTTAATGACCTGCCAGCCGCTGTTTGATGCCGTGGATGGCCTGGCGACCCCAGGGGCCGAAGTCATCTACCTATGCCCCGATGGCGAGCAACTGACCAACGATTTAGCCCGCGAATTAGCCAAGAAGTCCCACTTAATCCTCATTTCTGGCCACTATGAGGGTATCGACCAGCGCTTCCGGGATGCCCGGGTTACCCGTGAAATATCGGTGGGGGACTACGTGTTAACCAATGGCACCCTTCCGGCCTGTATTGTGGTCGATTGTGTCGGTCGGCAGATCCCCGGGGTACTTGGTGAGGAAAACTCCTTGACTGGGGATAGCTACAACGGCAAGTTGCTCGCCTTTCCGCAGTACACTAGACCCGCTGTTTATGATGGTCTCGAAGTGCCCCCGGTCCTCCTCGGAGGCCACCACGCCGAAATCGAAAAATGGCGTCGGACAAAGCAAATCGAGAAGACAAAGCAACGAAGACCCGACCTACTGGAAGACAAATAAAACTAGCCATGAGCAACCATCCCCTCCTCCACTTCGCGACCCAGTCGCAACTTAAAGCTAACCGCGGTCACGACACGTTCAAGGTCGGTGACGGCGTACGCGTCTCCACCAAAGTTCGCGAAGGCGACAAAGAACGCACCCAGGTTTTCTCGGGTATCGTGATCTCCCGCAAAGGTGGTAACGTTCAAGAAACCTTTACGGTTCGCCGCGTATCTTTCGGCGAAGGTGTTGAACGTACTTTCCCAGTTCACTCTCCCAATATCGAAAAAATCGAAGTCGAACGCGTATCACAAGTCATGAAGGCTCGTCTCTATTATCTCCGCGGTCGCCAAGGTAAGTCCGCGACCAAGGTTAAAGAAAAGCGTTACGATCCATCGGCTGAAACCGTTGCTAAGTAATAGTTTTCGATTAGCTTTAAAAGACCCGCTCCGGCGGGTTTTTTTATATTTCAGCAGATTCTGCCCGATGGACTAATTTAAATGAGCGACTTCAAGCGAATGAAGCCGTTCATTATAAAGCACTTAAATCGTGTTTTTGGTTAAATCGTGAATAACTCGTTAAATAAATTAGCACAATTTGGCAGGTGCAGGCTTGACTCCCCTCCCTCCGCCTGCGTTTTTTCTCTTTCCTCTTTTGGCTAAACCCAAGTTAGGCCTTCTCTCACCTTCTCCTTATTTATGTTACGCATTCGCCTCCAACGCTTCGGAACCAAAAACGAGCCGACCTATCGTCTCGTTGTGGCCGAACAACACATCCGTCGCGACGGTCGCTTCGTTGAAGTCTTGGGTCACTACAACCCAAGCGCACGTGGTAAAGCCACCCCTCTCGTGATCAACGTCGAACGTGTTGATCATTGGATCAAGCTCGGAGCGCAACCTTCCGACACCGCTAAGTCTCTGGTCAAACGCGCACGCGCGACGATCAAAGCGTAAGTAAATTTTTCGACGGCGGAAACGCCTCACCCTGACGACGTCTCGCCCCGCCCAACCGCGGGGCGTTTCGTTTTAGGGGTTAATTAATTTTGTTCCATCCACCTTCGCCGTCTTTTTCTAATTTCTGAAAACCCGCTTGGCGCAATTTTTCATCAGAGACGGATTGTTTCATCGCCCCCTCGCCGTACTTAATCGTTAGACTCGGTGAATCAATCACCCGACGACAGGGTTCCTTCGTTACGGGATGCAAAGTGAAATCAGGCGCATCCTTCGGCAAATCTACTTCAAACTCCTGCCCCTCTGAACCGTCGGACTTGATCACGATATAACGTCGCAGCGGCATAATTAATTTTTATTACTACGCGGATCAAAAGCATCGCGCAAGCCATCACCTAAATAACTCAATGAAAGTAGTGATAGAGCAAAAGTGGTGGCCGGGATAATTAAAAGCCAAGGACACTGCTCCATGACATCCGTGCCTTCTTTAATTAATAAACCCCACGATGTCATGGGCGCCTTCACACCGAGGCCCAAGAAGCTCACAAAGGCTTCGAGCATTAATACATTCGGAATCGTCAGCGTCGCGTAAACGGCAATGGTGCCCGCTAGGTTGGGTAAATAGTGATGTATTATAATTCCAAAGCGCGATTGGCCTAACGCGACCGAGGCGTCGACAAATTGCCGGCTCTTCAGCTGGCGCGTCTTCGTGCAAATAATGCGCGCCATCGTCAGCCAAGAGACTCCACCCACCGCTAAAAAGATTAGCCAAATATTTTGCCCAAAAACGACCGTACATAAAACCACAATGAGGGTTAACGGAAGTGTGCTGATGATATCAATCACCCGCATCGACAGATCTTCGAAGCGTCCCCCTAACTCAGCCGCCACGATGCCATAAATCACTCCGACAAATAATGCGACTAGCGTAGCAATCAAACCAACGGTAATCGAGATTAAGCCACCTTGGAGAACGCGGGAGAGTAAATCACGACCTAATAAATCGGTCCCGAACCAATGTTCAGCGGAGGGACTCGTCGGGCCTAATAATAAATTTTGTGATTTATAATCGTAGGGCGAAATCCACGGAGAAAGAAAACAGACGGTCGCTAAAATCACCAAGAAGCCTAAGGCCAAAAGCGGTAACGACTTTCGCGTGAATCTCTGCCAAAGAGTCGCGGGTGCCGCCGTATCTAGGGCTAATTCACTCATGTGTTTTTACGCAATAAGCGCGGATCGAGCGCCGCTTTAACCAAGTCGGCAATTAAGTTTAAGACCAACAACGCCACGGCGTAAATTAAAGTGGTCCCCAAGATAAGCGTGATGTCGCGGTTAATAATCGCGGTCACAAATAAACGTCCCAAGCCAGGCACATCGAATAAAGATTCTACCACAAAAGTTCCGGAAACTAATGCGGCAGTCGCTGGACCCAGGTAAGTCACCACCGGCAGAATACCATTTCTTAAAACGTGAATGAATCTTACACGGAAAGGTGAAATGCCTTTGGCTTTAGCCGTACGAATATAATCTAATTGGCCCACTTCCAATAACTCACCGCGCGTCAGACGAGCCAAGGGGGCGGCGGTAATTAAACCTAAAGTCAGCGCAGGTAAAATCAAGTGAATGGGTGAACCCCAGCCACAAGGAGGAAGCCAACCTAAAGTTTTTGAAAATAATAAAGAAAGAATCGGACCTAAAACAAATGCCGGTAAGCAGATTCCTAATAAGGCAAAGCCCATCGGCACACGGTCTAAGGAAGAATTAGGGTACGACGAAGCTAAAACTCCCACCGGTATACCAATCAAAATCGCTAAAATAATGGAGACGGTTCCTAGCGTTGCTGAAACCGGGATTCTTGATCCGATAATTTCATTCACCGTCCATCCGGGGTATTTGAGGGAAGGTCCTAAATCTCCCTGTAATAAATTTTTAATATAGTTTTTAAGTTGAATAACTAAGGGTTGATCCAAGCCGTAATAAGCTTCGAGACGCAGTTTCACTTCGGGTGGTAGCGGACGTTCCTTATCGAAGGGCCCACCAGGCACAGCATGAGCTAGAAAAAAAGTGGTGATGACGACCAGCAATAGAACCGGAACCATTTCCGCCAGTCTTTTTAACACATACAAAAACATTAGGGGTTAGCGGCTTTAACTTTTTTCTCTAATTCTTCAGTTGTCGGAGGAGGCGGTAAACCGCGAGCATCGGAGCGCGACCAACCCATGCGGTCGGAAACCGTTTCATATTCTTTATCATTGAGTGAACTCTTGGTCTTTAATCGAGTTTGGCGAATTTCACTATCGCGCTGCATTTGCTCGATGGATTCTTTATCCGTGCGGTCGCGATAAGAGGAGCAACCCATCAATAATCCTGAAGCCACGATGCTCGTTACTAAAAATCTCATAGCTTTACTATTCAGCGAGATCATCGTGGCTCAAGCACGGACAGACTTTGGATAAATTTAATCGATGACGCGAGCGCGCGACCCAGTCGTAGAAAAAATCGCGGATGACTCGGGGAATAATTTTCAGGCTCAGACCCACCCCAGGCCAAAGTCCGTCCGATTTGCTTAAAAGATAAATCACGGCCGCCGATCTCACCAATCGACGAGAGCCAACCCAAACGACCACCGTGTCATTGTCACCCCCGGGAGGTTCGCCTAAAATTCGGGCTACTTCGCCCGCATTCTTGGCAAAAATGAAATGCTTACTCTGGTTTCGAGCACTAAACCAAATCATCGTCCGATTACAGAGCGTGCAATCCCCATCAATGAGGACAATAGCTGGGCTAATCGACATAGCCATAGAGTGAAGAAATCAGCCCAAGAGTGAAGGCCTTTTAGTCCATTTCAGACATTATTACGAAAAGAGTTCAAAACGTCGAAAAGCGCTTGTCATCATACTCCCAGAGTGCCAAATAAGCCCTTCCTACTGGTCTGGAAGGGTATCCAAGTGGCTAAAGGTCGCGGACTGTAAATCCGTTCAGCTTCGCTGTTCGTGGGTTCGAATCCCACCCCTTCCACCAGCAGGAATTTCAAAGCCCCCGAAGAAAGGGGGTATTTTGATTAAATCCGCGTTGACTCCGAGGGCTAGCCACGGCTTCCCTAATACTTCACATGGCCAACATCAAAGCTAACAAAAAGAGCGTCCGTCAGACCGCCGCTCGCGCCGCTCGTAATAAGATCGTCCGCACCCGTCTGAAATCCCTCGTTAAAGGTTTCACTGCTGGCGCACCCGCCGCAGTCGCCTCACTCGTTGCCTCAGCTGCTGACAAAGCAGTTAAGTCCGGCGTGATTCATCGCAATAAGGCTAATCGCATCAAGGCTCGCCTCGCGAAGAAATTAGCGGCTGCTAAAAAATAGTGATTTAAAGTTTTTCCCAACAACCCCGCCGTCTTCACGACGTCGGGGTTTTTTATTTTAATTATGACCAAGCCTCTCTCCATCGGATTTCCTAGCGGACTCTTTGGCGAGGAAGCCTTGCGTCTCGATATTCTGCAACAGGGCGAGGGTTGGTTCGCCATTTCGAAACCGGGTCAAATTCCTTTCGACGACCATCCCTGGCAAAACGGGGAAACGCATTTGATCGGCGCGATTCGCTCACAACTCGAAATGGGTAAACCCGAAATCGTACGATTAGGTTTACAAGAACCTGCTTCAGCTTTCGGACCCGAACCCGAAGTCTCGGGAGTGGCCGTGGTCGCCGATCGCGCCAGCACTTTAGCTGCGTGGCGTGACGCTCTGGGGTCTTTTCAACTACAATTCACCTACACGCTCATGGCTAAAAATGAAGACGCTCCTAACGAAGGCGGAGTATGCGATTTATCCATTGGCATGGATGACACCCGCCGACGGGCCTTTATCTCGAGTCACCGCGGCAAACAGGCAGAGACCGATTTCACGGGCGGGGAAGTTTTTAATGGCTGGCGACAGTGGACGGCAAAAACGCGCTACCCACGACGCGATCAAATACGCATCCACGCCCACGAATGCGGAATAAAAATCGCCGGTGAGTTAAACTACGAACGCACAGGTCGAATTACTTTAGCCGACACCGTCAGACGCGGAAGAATCAATAAAGGCGAAGATCATCCACTCCATCGCTGCTTACTCCTTCATCTACAAAAAGTCGAAGGAGTCGTGGATGGTAAAGCATTTGAAATTGAAGCGCCATTACCCACCGACTTCGCCACAGTGTTGAAGCGACTACGTAAAGGCGCCTAGACTCGCGGCACCCTCGAGTCGTATCACAATTATCTTTTAATATTATCTTCTCCCGCGTGCGAGGCCATCGCTTCGCGTCTCAAACTATCTTCGCGGTACGACATAAATAAATACAAACCGACACCCACACAAATACACGAGTCGGCGATATTAAAAGCGGGAAAACGATAATAAGGTAAATGAATATCAATAAAATCGATGACGTGATCACCGAACAATCGGTCCAAAACATTTCCGAGGGTGCCGCCGACAAATAAGCCGAAGGCAAGTTGTCCGTAACTCAGCTCACGCATCAAAGGCTTTCGCCAACGCCAAATTAAAGCCAGCACGGCAAGGGCTAAAAAGATGAGGAGCGGCTTAACATCCTGCTGCGCACCCAGGCCCCATGCGGCCCCTTTGTTGCCGACATGCACTAACCAAAATCTGGAAAAAATAATAATCGGTTGGCGGTCGGGATCATCGAGAAAATAGGCACCAAAGGGAATCGTTTGCACGACCCAAACTTTAGTCAGCCAATCCAACAAAACGGATACGCCCATCACGCACCAGAATGTGCGATAAGGACGAAACCGATCAAACTGGATTAAGCCTGAGCTCAAGTCTCGGGAGTGTCATCTTCACCGCCGCCACCGCCGGAACCGAAGCCGACTTCATCACCGATTTCGCCGAGAGGATTACCCCCACGACGACGGCTAGCGCGGCGAGTCCGTTCGAGTTCCTTTTGGCCTTCGAGGGAATAACGCGTGAACGGAACAGCCATCAAACGAGCGTGCGGAATAGGCTTGTTCGTGATTTCACAAACACCGTAAGAGTTTTTCTTCATGCGAACAATAGCGTCCGAAATTTCTTTCAGGGCCTCTTGCTCATTGGAAATCAAGGAGAGCGCAAAGTCACGATCGGCGGTATCGCTACCCGCATCGGCCATGTGTTGTGAGTAGCCAGAAAGGTCACCAGCGTCCTCTTTACCATTCTTCTTGAGTGCTTCTTCGGAGTGAAAAGCCAAACCCTTCTGAATGGCTTCACGCATTGCCATCAAGAGGTGGTAATAGCGGCGAAGTTTTTCTGGAATTTCTTTAACTTCATCACCCGCGCTAGAGCCCTTACGGAAAGGATTAGATCCGCCCAATAAATCGGCAATCGAGGCAGATTCAACATTGAGAACTTTAACGGGTTGAGCACGGGATGAAGTGGCCGCTCTCTCGCGCGCCTTACGTTCCTCGTCGGGCACCCATAAATTCAGTTTTACGCCACCCTTCTTATGAGCCTTTAAAAACTCATGAACGTTTTCGACGGTGAAAAATTGTAACTTCGGACGAACCGGAGCGATAATCACATCTTCTTTTTTAACATTCTTTACGCTACGGTGATTATCTAAAGTAGCTTTTTGTTTATCATGTTTAGCCTTGTTATCGATTTTGGCTATGCCCTTGGCGTTTTTACCAGCCGGCATTTTGGCGACCACCGCAGGTTTCTTCGCGACACCTTTAGCAAGAGGTTTAACCGGAGCCTTCGCACCTTTGACGGGAGCAGCAGGCTTAACGTTCTTTTTTGCGAGCGGCTTAGCTTTGATGGGTGCCGTAGTTTTTTTCGCAACAACGACAGGCTTCTTCGGTGAAGATTTAGCTGCAGATTTTTTTGCAGCGGATTTTTTGGGAGGAGTTTTCTTAGGCATGAAAATTAGCTGAGTGAAAATTTAGAAGCGAGGGCTTCGCGGCAACGTGGAGAGACCATACCAAATTCTCCAGCATTCACAAGTTCAGGAACCCAGCGCCAAGAGCGGGGGCAACGCACCCCAAGTGCGTGGTCTACTTTAAATGTCAAGTCAGCCCCAACCGTCGGAGTCAGAGTCACCGCCGAAACTATCCAAAACTCGCTTAAAAGTTCAGAATAACGACTTAATAGGGCAAAATCCTTATTCTGAGGATCGGCTGCAACATCCACTGCAGCCTCGAGCGATTGTCCGATTTTCTTTTCCTGACGTAACTTCTCGAGAGGGATATTCACCTGCGCGGCTAAATTTTGGATAGCGATAAAGGCCGCATAAGCCTCCAGGCCGGTAGCATCTTCCCACTCGTTTTCGACCACTGGCCAATCCTGCAAGTGCACGGCAGTGTCATCATTGTACTCGGTTTTGTGATGCAGATGTGACCAAGCTTCATCTGCTGTAAAAGGTACGAAAGGCGCAATGAGTTTTAAGTATACTTGTAGAACTTGATAAAGCGCGGTCTGCGTGGAGCGACGTAACGGATGATTCACCGCCATGGTGTATAAACGATCCTTAACAATATTATGATAGGTCGCGGATAAGGTTCCGGTCGTAAATGCCGCAATCGCAGCCGCGGCACGATGGAACTCATAACGCTCACAGGCATCAGAAACCTCACGAACTAATTTTGCTGTCTCCACCAAGACCCAGCGATCAATCAGAGATAATTTTGCGGTCGGTACGGTATCGGTACTTGGATTAAAGTCGTGCAAGTTTCCTAGTTGATAGCGGAGCGAGTTACGCATTCCGCGATATTGATTCGAGATTGTCTCGAAGATTGCATCCGAAATGGGGATGTCGCTTTGATAATTTTCTGAAGCCACCCACAGACGAACAATATCGGCGCCGTATTTTTTGACATAGTCATCCGCCGTTTGTGGTTTGCCTGAATTATCTGACTTGGAAATTTTCTGACGTTTCTCATTCACCACAAATCCGTGAGTGAGTACCGCGCGATACGGGGGTGCACCTTTAACCGCAATCGCGGTCCAGAGTGATGATTGGAACCAACCACGATGTTGGTCGGATCCTTCTAAATATAAATCAGCGGGCCAGTGTAAGTCGGGGTGGAGTGCGCAGACCGCTAAGTGACTGGAACCAGAATCAATCCAGACATCGAGTGTATCACTACCCTTCTTTAAATCCTTCGGCCAATTCGCAGGCACAGGGGCGCCGTTGAGAACTTCGTTCACCTCCGTCGCCCACCACCAATCTCCACCCTGCTTCGCAACTTGAGCCGCGACGTGACGAACCACCCCCGCATCCAAATAAGAATCGCCCGTGGAGGGTGAATAAAATGAAGGAATCGGAACACCCCAAGCACGTTGACGAGAGATACACCAATCAGGACGGCCTTCGAGCGCCGCGCGAATACGATTCTCTCCGCTCGCTGGAATCCATTTCACCTGACCGACCGATGCTAAGGCTTTGGCGCGAAGTCCACCGCGATCCAATCCAACGAACCATTGATCAAGTGCGCGGAAAACCACCGGTGATTTCGAACGCCAGCAATGGGGGTATTGATGCTCAAACGTGGATGATTTGATAAGGGCGCCCTTCGCTTTTAAGATGGTGAGTACGGCAATGTTTGCAGGATTTTTTCCATCGGTTTCTAAAACCGTGATGCCAACTAACTCTGGGGGCACCCGTCCATCATCGGCGTAAGTGCCATCGTCACGAACCGGACAATAAGGTTCGAGACCATATTTATTTCCAGTTTGAAAATCTTCTAAGCCGTGTCCGGGTGCCGTGTGAACACAGCCCGAACCTGCATCGGTCGTTACGTAGTCAGCTAAAACTACGGGAGCATCACGCTCAATAAAAGGATGGCGGGGTAACAGGCCTTCAAGATTTTTTCCTTTAACTTTAAATCCATCAACGGCGCCTTCTAATCCACATTCATTAACAAAAGCATCACGACGAGCAGTGGCTACGAGATAAGATTTTTCTCCGTGGATTACTTCGACGTAATCGAACTCAGGATGAACTGCGATTGCGAGATTCGCAGGCAACGTCCAAGGAGTCGTGGTCCAAATCACTACGGAAAGAGGATGAGCGGGCTTAAGTCCTTTGCTCTCCGGTTGAGCGACCGGGAACGCTACCCAAATGGAGTAAGAGCGTTTCGTGATGTATTCGATTTCCGCTTCTGCTAAAGCTGTCTGACAGGGAATCGACCAGTAAACGGGTTTCTTCGAACGATAGACTAAACCTTGTTCAACGAAATTAGAAAATCCTTTTAGAATTTCAGATTCATAAACAGGATCCATCGTACGGTATTCCGACTTCCAATCGGCCAGAACTCCTAAACGACGGAATTGACCGCGTTGTTTTTCGATGTAGCTCGCCGAAAATTCCGCACACGCTTTACGAATACCCAAAGGCTCTAAGGTTTGTTTCTTCGCCTGCAGTTCTTTCATTACCTTATGCTCAATCGGCAAGCCGTGACAATCCCAGCCAGGCACATACGGCGTACGCAAACCTTTCATCGATTTGAAACGGAGGATAGAATCTTTTAAAAGTTTGTTGAGTGCCGTTCCGATATGAACGTCGCCGTTGGTGAATGGCGGACCGTCGTGCAGAACAAACGCTGGCTTCCCTGCGGCACGCTTCTGGATTTTTTCGTATAATTTAAGACGATCCCAGTGAGCAATTCGCACGGGCTCGCGCTCGGCCAAACCTGCCCGCATCGGGAAGTCAGTCACAGGTAAATTCAGGGTGTCCTTGAGCTCTACGGCCATAATTGATAAAGTTTAGTGTGTGTTTATTAGCGGGTGGCAATACCGCACCGGGCGGGCAGAATGATGGAGATACACCTATTGGCAAGGGGTAGATGCGAAAAATGACCACACGGCATCAAATATAAAAGGTAAAAATCGGGTAGTATTGACAGACATGGAGATAAAGCCACCAATGTTAAATCCATGGATAACTCGAAGCCAAAGCTCGTCACCAAACAAGGGGCAGTCATCGATATCACCCTGACACTCATTTTCTTCGTCGCCATGACAGACGTACTCAAGAATCACGTGCCTTGGGTCGAATCCGGCGAATTCGCAGTCTTACTCGGCGGCGCCTATGCCTCAGCCTGCCTTTCGGGCGTATTCTGGTTAGCCCTCTCACTCTTCCGCGTCACGCTGGCTGACCAAGTTCTGCAAAAAGTAGAATCACCGAAGAACAACTAATTCAAAATTCTTTCTTCGAAAGAAGGCCAGCTCACTGCTGGCCTTCTTTTTTGGACAAGCCAGACGATAGTGCCGCCTCGATTTCTTTTCTTAATTCATTAGCCGTACTGCGCTCTTTTAAAAATTCTTCCCACTGCTGATCCAATTCTTCGGGCTTGGCGGTAGAAAAATTTTCCAACCATGTACCCAGCGTTCGCCAAGCATTATGATAAACAGGATTTTGCCGTAAAACCTCTCGACGCAAAGCAACGAGGCGTGACTTCATTTCTAATTTTACCCCTGGGGCGTCGCGATTTTTCACTGCCATGGGACCAGTTAAAATGATATCGCCCTGACCTAAATCGAAAACGAATCGCGATAAATCATCGAGCGTCTCAGCCGATTCGCGCATACCCAAACTCACGGGTGTCCGACTTAATAATAAATTTGCCCGCGCTGTTAACCACCAGTTTTCATCGAGTGATTTATTTTTAACTACTAATTTTAAAATATCTTCACCCTGCGCACTATTAATTAAAACTTTAACCTGTTCAGCACTCGAACCCATTTCACTTCGAACGGCACGCCAAAACAAAAAAGATTCTCTATCGGTGGCCTGTCCCTTTATAATTTTGTCTAATGACGACGGGGTACTTGTGCGGCCTTGGCGATACCACCAATCCACCATCGCAGGTCGTAATAACCCAATGATTTCCGACTTCAAAGCCTGGCGCAACCAGAGGGGACTTTTATCGTAAGGGCGCCCTCCCGCCAAAGCTGCCCGGGCCAACCAGGTACACGCAGCGGCCTCGGCGACCTGTCCCGTGATGTCTTCCTGGGTATTAACATTAATTTGCGTGAGAATTTCTCCGCTCATATTTCGTACAGAAACAGGAGATGCGTTTTGGGTTTCTACTAATTCAATGCGGGCTTTAGGCGGAGGCAAAGCTGGCATGAATAATACCTGCTCCATATAGCGGTTGATGGCCTCGCAATGCGAAGCGACAAAACTGATCTCGTTTAAATTATATCCTAAAACTACCCCCAACGAAGTCTCGTTAATATAAAGATGGGGCTCAGCGGGAGGAACTTCCGGAGTCGCAGGCGGAGTCGTTAAAAGAATACAAGCAGCCAACAAACTCAACATACATTAAGACCCCGCAAAATGATCTTCATTCACTTCGACGGGCTCGCCGCCTGAAAGATGCAGAGGCTCACCCAAAGGTGTTTGATCATTTTTCCAAACCTCAACCGTCGCCGGTGCTTCAGCATCTGGAGAAATCCACTGCCAGCGACCGATTCCTAAAAACGTCATCGGAATCCCTTTTTCCATACTCAAACCAGGACCCGTACCACGCACATAGGGCTTATTTCCAATACCGATCATGAGGTTGATCGTCAGTGCGGTGCCCTGGGCAGAGGCTGCAGCAGGCGCGGCTTCGGTTTGGGCCACTTCTTCAATTTCTACCTCCGCCTCTTCCACTTCTTCATCATCTACATCTTCTTCATCATCAGAAATAACCGCTTCGGCCTCCGGCTCTTCTTCCTGAACGGAAGCTGGACTAGGAGCGGAGGCCTTAGAGGGGTTTTCCTGAATCGATTTCACCTGAGACTGTAAATCGTCAATCCGGTCGCTCGTTTTCTCTATTTGTTGACCGACCTTTTTAATTTCATCGCGCACTTTCTTAAAATCATCCGCCGCTTCCTCCGTATCCGCCACCACGCCACGCAGGGTATTCGTGAGCGAACTTACTTTTTCATTTAAATCATCCATGTCTTCTTTCTTCGCCGCCGAAGCCGTTGAACTCATATCTTTTTCCACTGACTTAACTTTATTCTCTAAAATGGCGAAAGCGGATTTGATTTGGTTGATTTCCGTCGAAGCTCTTTGGGCAATCGCTTCACTGGCGGAGCGACTATTTTGCTCTACTTCAGTGAGACGACGGGAAATGACTTCCATCGCTGATCTAAATTCATCGCGTTGGCGATCGAGCTCTTCTTTCAGAGCAGCCCGTAAACGAGCCTGCTCGGCCATTCTTTCTTTTTTGTCACCGCCCTCCGACATCACCGGGATGACGACAATTAACGAAGCAATTAAAATGCCCGCACCGGCCAGAAAAGCGTCCCAGCCATCTCGCTTCGGAGCGTCGGAATATATAAATAAAATGGCGAGCACCGCCAGAAAATCTGCGGCGACTAGAAACCATTTCTCTTGGAGTATTTTTTCGATTTCGCGGTTCTTCATAGGTAGTTTGTGGGGTAAATTTATCGGGGTCTCTCAACGAAACCCACCTTACGGTTAACTTTTGAGAGAACCTTAAAAGCGCGACTTTGGGCCTGTTCTGCACCTGTTTTAAAGATTTTATCTAACTCCGTGCGGTCTTTAATCAGCGTTTCATAACGCGTACGTACTGGATTCAAAGTAGCGACCACGGCGTCCGTGACGGCCTTCTTGAAATCGCCATAACCTTTACCGACGAATTTATTTTCTAACGTAGAAATAGATTCACCCGTACAAGCGGAAAGAATCGTTAAGAGATTAGAAACCCCTGGCTTATCTTCGGCAAATTTTACTTCGCTGCCCGAATCAGTGACCGACGACATAATCTTTTTTCGAATCTCGGACTCGGAGTCGGTAATATAAACAGTCGACGATTGATTAGGGTCAGACTTCGACATCTTCACCGAGGGATCTTGTAGCGACATGATACGTGAACCCACTTTTGAGATAAAGGGTTCAGGAATTTTAAAGGTGTCCGAATAACGATGGTTAAATTTTTCCGCCAAATCGCGAGCTAACTCTAAATGCTGCTTCTGATCATCACCCACGGGAACTAATTCTGCGTTATAGAGTAAAATATCTGCCGCCATGAGCACGGGATAAAAAAGTAATCCGGCGTCAACCGACTCATGCTTGCGGGCTTTGTCTTTAAACTGAGTCATACGCTCTAATTGGCCGAGCGGACAGAGACAGCCTAAAATCCAAGCGAGTTCAGTATGTCCGATCACATGAGACTGCGCGAACAAATGACTTTTGGTAGGATCGAGTCCGCACGCCATGTACTGAGCCAAACAAGAATAAGTATTGTCTCTCAACTCGGCGGGAACCTGGCGCACCGTAATAGCGTGCTGATCGACGATTCCAAAAAAGCATTCGTAGTCGTCCTGCATGCGGCCCCAGTTGAGCACGGCGCCTAAATAATTACCCAGATGAAGCCTCCCAGTGGGCTGGGCACAGGTTAGAACCACCGGCTTGGCGGGTATTTTATCAGCTGAATCAGTCATTCCTTGCCCGAAGAGTGGCAAGAGGCGGGCAAATCTTCAAGCGGATTGGGAGATTAGTGACGCTTGAAAATATAAGCATACCTGTTTTAGTCCGACTACCCTATCCACTTTCACCATGAATCCGTTACCGACGCCCACAAACACTGCCGCCTTAGCCAATTTAGAGGATATACTATTCAATCCGGCAGTATTGATTGCCCTGGCCTTTATCTCCGGCTGGGCTGTGAAAAAAATCCTCGGCTGGCTGGGTAATAAATTAACCCGCAGCCCGATTGCCAAAGCAATCATCACCGCCGCTGGTAAAAGCCTCCAAGTCCTCCTACCTGCCTATACCGTCTGGCTTTTAGTCGATCATAACATGGTGCACATTTCCGTCAGCAAACAGGAATATTTTAAAATCGGGATAAGTCTCTTATTGTCGGTCGCCCACACGACCACGGTCTATCACATGGTCCTCGTTCCCATCGCCTGGGCTCAAAAATTTGCCGATAGAACTGATAATAAATTAGACGATGTTCTCGTTCCTATGCTCAGCACCGTCATTCGGGTAGCGGTGGTTTTAGTGGGTACAGTTAAAGCGGTTTCTATTATCGACGCGGAAGCTGCGAAGTCTGTCCTCGCCTTACTAGCGACGGGAGCTGTTGCGGTGGGTTTCGCCGCGCAAGATACTATCAAAAATATCTTTGGTGCGGTCATGCTCATCATCGATCAGCCTTTCACTCTGGGTGATAATATTAATATCGGAACGCACGAAGGCAAAGTAGAGTCGCTGGGACTTCGCTCCACCGTCATCGTCCTCCTCGATGGTCAACGTGTGGCTATTCCGAATGGCGACTTGGCCAGTCGTTCCATCGTCAACATCACCCGTCGTGACTACATTCGCGCCCAAGACTTGGTGCACTTAGAAATGAATACGCCCTCCGAGAAAGTTAAAGAAGCCGTCGAAATTATCCGAGAACTTTTAGCCAAACACGATGAATTCGATCGTCGCCTGCCTCCCCTCGTTCACGTCATGGAATTTGGGGAATGGTCCATTAATATTAGATTTATGTACTGGTATAAACCGAACCTCGCGAAGCAAATGGACTTCAATGAAAAGCTGATGATTCAAATTTCGGAGAGATTTCAGAAATCTGGTATTCGCTTAGCTGCCCAAGGCACTCCACAAATCCGCTAATTTATGACACTCATCGAAGTTAAAAATTTAAAAAAATCTTACGGATCGATTCACGCTGTCCGCGGTATTTCTTTTTCCGTCGAACGTGGTGAAGTCGTCGGCTTTCTCGGGCCCAATGGCGCCGGAAAATCGACCACGATGAAATTAATCGCCGGCCATCTGCGCGCCGACCACGGCGCGGCCATCGTCGCCGGCTTCGATATTTCCGCTCATCCCATCGAAGCAAAAACCCACCTGGGCTACTCCCCCGAAGGTGCTCCTGCTTATGGTGAAATGACCGTTAGAGAATTTTTACGTTTCGCAGCCGACCTCCGCAATCTCCCCAATCCATCAGAACGAGTTAAGAAAACCCTCGAGCTCTGCCGATTAAATGAAGTCGCTCATCAAACAGTCGATACTCTTTCTAAAGGCTACCGCATGCGCCTCGGATTCGCCCAAGCCGTGATTCACGACCCTGAAGTATTAATTTTAGATGAACCGACGGATGGACTCGACCCGAATCAAAAATTTGAAGTGCGGCGCATTCTTAAAGAGATGGCCTCACGGAAAGCCGTCATCGTCTCCACTCATATCCTCGAAGAAATCGATGAGTTGTGTACGCGCGTCATTGTCATCGCTCACGGCGAAGTACGCTGTGATGAATCTAAAGAAAAATTCCTCCAACGTGGCACCGACTTAAACGAAGTCTTCCGCAAACTCACTGCCTAAATTTATGTCCTCTGAATCTTCTCCGTCCACCCCTAGTGCGCCGTCGGCGGTCTGGGCAATTTTTAATCGCGAGTTCGCCGGTTATTTCCGCACGCCGCTGGCTTATGTATTCCTATCCGTCTTCAACGCCTTCGCGATTTCTTTAGCGTTCTTCGTTGGTAATATTTACGAAGCGGGCGTCGCTAATCTCGATCGATTCTTCCTCTATCATCCATGGCTCTGGGCTTTTCTCGCTCCCGCTGCTGGCGCGAGACTCTGGGCCGAAGAGCGTCGCCAAGGAACCATCGAACTTTTACTCACCTGGCCCATTTCCGTTTGGCAAGTAGCAGTGGGGAAATTCTTAGCCGCGTGGCTTTTTCTGGCGACCGCACTTTTCATTACCCTACCGATTGCCTTTACCATTGGTTATCTCGGCGACCCCGATGTTGGCGTAATCGTTTCAGGTTACCTTGGCTCACTACTTTGTGCGGGAGCTTGCCTTGGTATCGCATCCATTGCTTCAGCGCTTACCCGCAACCAAGTCATCGCTTTCGTCACCGGGTTCTTGGCCTGCTTCCTTCTCGTCCTTATCGGCTACGGTGTATTCGATGAATTTATTGGTGGATTATTCTCCCGCAATATTATCGAAGAAGTGCGTCGCCTCGGACTCTGGCGTAACCTCGAACCATTCACCCTCGGTCTCGTTGATTTAAGACCCGTTGCTTATTTCTTAACCCTCTCCTTCGGTGGACTAGGCTTAAGCACCATCATCATCGAACGTCGCTAATTTAATATGTCACGCCTCCAAACCTGCTTGGCTATTTTTGCGGTAATCGCCGCTGCCATCTTTGTTAATCTTCTCGTCAGCACCCTCAGCCCACGAGCCGACCTCACCGAGGACCGCACCTTCACGCTCTCGGAAGGTTCACTTAAAATTATCAATAAAATCGAAGAGCCTATCACGCTCGAACTTTACGCGAGTCGCTCCGATGTTAAATTGCGTCCTTACCTCGAGAGCTACTCACGTCGGATCGAAGTTCTTCTGCGCGAATACGTCGCCGCCTCTAAAGGAAAAATTAAGTTAATTTTAACCGACCCCAAGCCCGACACCAAAGAAGAACAACGGGCCCAGCGTTATGCCTTAAGTGGTATGGGTGCACTCAATGGTACGGCCTACCTCGGACTCACCATTCAACAGGCCGACACAATTAAGGTAATTAATGTTTTTGATCCGAGCCGCGAAAAATTCCTGGAGTACGATCTTTCCAAATTAATCACTGCGGCGATGCGCCTGGATCGACCCAAGCTCGCGCTGATTAGCACTTTAGCCATCACGACCGGACTACCCCAAGGTGGACAACAAGAGCCGGGCCCAGCCGATGTTCTGATTTCCGAATTAAGTCAGACCTACGAAGTCACCGCCTTAAGCAATCAATCCGAAGAATTACCGAAAGACACTAGCGTGGTTCTTTTAATTCATCCGCATAATCTCTCCGACAAACTTGCCTACTCGGTAGATCAATTCCTTCTCAACGGTGGCTCCATCTTCGCCGCTGTCGACCCACTCTCGCGTTTCCAAAAATACCAACAAAGGGGCATGCCCTTTCAAGTTTCTCCCATGCTGGCCATGGGCGCAGCGAGCGATCCCGTCTTGTTCAAGGCCTGGGGAGTTAGCGTCGACATCGAAGCACTGACAGGTGATGCGGAACATTCCTTGGCGATTGGCGGTTCGCGCGGACAGCCCATCCAATATCCTGCCGCGTTCTCGGTCATCTCAGAATCTTTTGCCAAAGATTCCATATTGGTATCCTCCTTGCGCGAAATTTCTTTCATGGAAGCCGGCAAAATAAGTTTAATTTCCGGGGCGGAAAAACGGATCAAGATGGAGCCCTTAATTACACTAAAGAATGCCACCTCGGGTTCCGTCGCTACGAATATTGCGAATGCCGGACCATTCGAAAAAACTACCGCTAGTTTTGCTGTGAATAAAGAAGCGAAAATTTTAGCCGCACTGTTTACTGGAAACTTCCCATCCGCCTTCCCCTTAGGTGCACCGACCGATAACAAAAAGCCCGACGCGCCTTCTAAGACTGTGCATCTAAAAGAATCAGCCAAACCTGGAAAATTACTAGTCGTTGCCGACTCCGATTTTCTTTTGGATCCATTTACTGTCCGACAAAAACAAATGAACGGACAAATCGTTGCTGAGGAAATTAATGATAATCTGAAGTTTGTGGTGAGTGCACTCGAAAGCTTGGGTGGTAGTAACGACTTAGTCAGCCTGCGTGCTAAAGGCACATCCCTTCGTCCCTTTAAGGTTGTTAATAATTTAGAACGCGAAGCCCAAATCAAATACCAATCGAAACTCGATCAGATCGAGAAAAGTATTGAGGTGGCGAGTGCCAAGATTACTGAAATATCAAAACGTTCAGGCGGAGATCTATCCAAAGGATTGGTGATTACCCCTGAATTACAAAAAGAACTCGAGCGATTCCAAACAGAAATAGAAAAACTATCTGAAGAGCGGAGAATTATTCGCCGAGGCTTAAACGAAGACGTCAACTCCCTCGGGCGCCGACTCCAAATTATCAATCTACTCATTGGACCTGCCATCGCCGCGCTCTTTGGTCTACTTTACACACTCTACCGTCGTCGTAAAAGCGCCTAATCTCTATGCGAAATAAAACCCTCTTAGTGGGCACACTGGTGCTTGGACTGATTACCCTCGTTGTCTTAAATTTTAATAAATCGAGCGACGAAGTTAAACCTGTCACTAAACCCTTAATCGATAACGAGATTCTTAATCGCCCAGCCCGCCTTGTGATTAAGAGCGGCGGAAAAACATCGACCATCGAGCAGCTCCATGGCCTTTGGGTAGTTAAAGAACGATTTGATCTGCCTGCGGATATCGAAAATCGCCTGCTCCCTTTAATCGCCTCTCTTCAAAAAACCGAGAACTTCGGCCTCCTCACGAGTAATCCCAAACGTCTCGAAAAGCTTAATTTGTCGGACGCTTTAATTTTAATCACCGGTGAGAATGGAAAGACCTTTGCCGCTGAAATAGGCAAGCCGACCGATGACGCGCTCGGAAATGCGATGCGTATCCAGGGAGAAACCTCGGCCATTCGCACGAATTTCACTGGATACATCGAGGCAGACCCCGCCACTTGGATTAATCCTATTTTATATTCTATTAAACCCGAAGAGGTTAAAAGTGTGACTTTTAAATTTGCGGACGGAAAAACTGTCTTTGTGCGCTCAGCCAAAGATAAAAAATTTAATGACCAAGAAAATCCCTGGTTAGAGGACTTTGTACTCAATCTTGCGACACTGCGCATCACGGATGCGCAAGGAAAAGGCATTACCACAACCGAACTGGCATTTAAACAATCCAGTGCCATCATTTTTGATTTATTTGAGGGTGGATCTATCACGACCACTTGGGCCAAGGAGACTAATCCCGAATCCAAAGAGCCTAAATACTTTGTGCGTGTTCAACACTCAGACCCCAAAAATAAAATCAACCAAGTGGGTCAAAAAGCCGAGTTCCTCTGCCCCTCCTGGTTGATGGAGCAAATTCCGACATCCACAGCGGATCTTAATAAAAGATTAAGTCCGCCCACCGAAAACACCAAATAATTAAGTGTTTTACAAAAGCCCTTGCAACTTTGGCCAAGGGCTTTTTCGTATCTATCTGTAATGGTCATCGCTGAAGCCCAAACATTATCAACCTACCTTCCGGTCTTAATCCAAGCCGGACTGGGTCTCATGTTGCCCGCTATCATTTTGGCGGCGAGTCACATCTTTGGTCAACGCGCTAAAGGAAATTATATTAAAGATAAAGCTTACGAGTGCGGTCTGCCCGCTGAAGGCAAAGTGCATCCACGTTTCGCGGTTAAATTTTACGTGACTGCCATGCTCTTCATTCTTTTTGATATCGAAGTAGTCTTTCTCGTCCCTTGGGCTCTGGTCTACCGAGAGTTTTTAGCTGCTGGCATTGCCATCACCGCTGCCACCTCCGTTTTCCTCTTCACTCTAGTTCTGGGGCTCGCTTATGAAATTAAGCGCGGTGCCCTCGAGTGGGATAAGTAAATTATTTCGTCTTATCCATGGCCTCAATCAGCCCGTAGGTGCGCTGATTGACTTCACGCATCGCTTCCAACAAGGGCGGATACGGTACATAGCGAGATGTTACGATTCCTTTGTTAGAATCTAAATTAGAGGGATCGACTCCTTTAGCATCAGGATCGTTATCGGCGTACTTAAACCAATGCCAACCGACACAACCCGGATGCTTTAAGAGTGAAAGCGTGAAGTTCTGATAATAGAGACCACGATCTTTTTGCGTGTGCACGAGCCAGCCAGCACCGCCCGTGTTAGCCATCCCACTATCTTCTGCCTTGGCATACCATTCTGTAATAATAAATGGTTTTTTTGCATTCTTCAGCCACATATCCATCAAGGTCTTACTGGGAGTCCAGGCATGATAATAATTTACGGAAATCATATCACAGTAACGGCCTGCGGCCGTAAATACAGGAGGAAAGTTATAGGCAGTGCTATGATAGCGTGCACCGAGAATCATATGATTAGGATCTACCTCGCGGATCGCGGTAGTTGTAACTCTAAAATAATAATCAGCCGCATACTCCAAAAAGGCGTAACGACTATCGTCGGTAATCTTTTCCTGGCTGACTTTATTTTTCACTAACCATGCTTCGGCTGCCTTACGTCCACTATCAGTACTACTGAGCTTGAGAAATTTATCCAAGAGATTCAAACGCCAGGGCATCTCGTTGTCGGTAAAATAGCCCAAGAGCCAGGGGTTATTTTTGTCTTTAATTAATTTCTGAGACGCTTTTTTACAATGATCGACAAACTCTGGATCAAATATGGGAGGACAATCACCAGGATAAGACATATTACCTGTACCCATTTTTGCTCCTTTAGTTTTTCCGTAACTCGCCATCAGGGAAAGTAGCTTGGTTGAAACCAGCCGAGGCTCCACCGACTCCAAGGAAGCATCATCGGACCACGAACCCGTCCCATTAAATCCATATTCTATTAGCTGCGTAGCCGTGGCTCGGGCCCAACCTTCCTTGGTGTTAAAATTTTTAGTTAGTTCTGCTTGGGCACCGTCGGTTGGGATTGTCTTTACTGACGAAATTCCGCGATGAATAAAGCGACCGCCCGCAGGATTAATAATCCACCAGCGGCCATTGATTTTTTCTGTTCGGAAAAAACCGGTTGCCTTTTGCTTCGGCTCAATGATTCCGCCAAACTGATCTAAGCCGCCATCCACCTCAATCAGAGGCATATCCGCCAAGGTTATCGTCTTTTGTAGCGTGAACTTTTCGCCAGGCTTCTTTGCTACCTCAATTTGCTGTTCCGCATTTAATACCGACGTCCCAAGAGCGATACCGAGGAGAGAAATACTTAAACGAATCATGACTTACTTTGTCGCAGGTACTTTGCTTTCAGCGGCTGGATTTTCGCCCTTCAAATATTGATCAAAAAAAGCGGTGACCAATGGACGTAAATCGCGCTGCTTGGGCTGTAAATCAAAAGTATGGGGAGCATCGGGGATAACTTCTAGTACACAATTAGCTCCTTTTTCCTTAGAGATACGCAGGAAGGTCTCACTCTGACTGAGTGGCACTGTTTTATCTGCGGTACCATGCACGAGCAACATGGGCGGATCTTTATCATCAATATAATAGATGGGAGATCCGCGCTTATAGAGTTCAGGAGCTTCCGCGCGGGTCTTCGCAAACATCTTCATATCGTGATAATTCATCAAATCCACCGCACCGTAGAAACCAATAGCACATGAAACCTTCGGTGAGATGTCTTGGTAAGGCTCATCCTTAACTACATCGAATCCGTCGGCGGGGCCAGTGGTGGCCAGCATCATAGATAGGTTCATACCCGCGGAACAGCCGATCGCTCCAATTTTGTCAGGATTGATACCCAGATTCTTCGCTTCTTTTCGCATGTAGCGAACTGCCGCCTTCGTATCATAAACACTTTGCGGCCAGGTTACTTGGTTCTTCATTCGACGTAACTTATAATTAATACTCATGCAGACGTAACCTTGGAGTGTTAAGTTTTCGCAAATATTTAATTCACGGCCTCGCGCTTTATCACCGTCATTAAATCCACCGCCGTGAATGACGATGATACCGGGCAGTGGCTTGCTTATGTCATGATTCAGTGGCGTAAAAATATCTGCTTTTTCTTTTCGGGCTTCGCCCAAGAAAGCGACGTCTTTTTGCACTTTAACGGTCGTTGGATAAACCACCTTCTTTTTAAGAACGGCTGGCGTATCTTCGGAGGCGGGCTCGGAAGTCTTGCTCGCGACCACTTTAGCCACCACGGGTTCAACGGGCTTTACTGCGGGGGTTTCTACCGTGGGTGCAGTCGCTGCCAATAAAGATACTAAGAGAATACTAGGAGTAATCATAAACTAATGGAATTAGTCGGTTTTGCTTAGTCAATCTCTCAATAATTAAGGTGCACAGATTCCGCAACCAGCGGGGAGATTTTGGAAGAAATCGACCCCTTTATCATCCACTAATATAAACGCTGGGAAGTTAACGACCTCAATTTTCCATACGGCTTCCATACCTTGTTCTGGATAGTCAATGACTTCGACCTTCTTGATATTCTCTTGGGCAAGAATCGCGGCGGGACCACCGATAGATCCTAAATAAAATCCACCATACTTCTTACACGAGTCAGTTACCATTTGTGTGCGATTACCCTTGGCAATCATGATCAGTGAGCCTCCGTTTTTCTGAAACAGTTCAACATAGCCGTCCATGCGTCCGGCCGTCGTCGGTCCAAACGAACCCGAGGGCATACCGACGGGAGTCTTGGCGGGACCTGCATAATAAACTGGATGGTTCTTAAAATATTCAGGTAAGCCTTCGCCACGTTCTAAACGTTCGCGTAATTTGGCATGCGCAATATCCCGCGCCACCACCAAAGTTCCGGTTAATGCTAAACGTGTGGTGACTGGATATTTTGAAAGTTCGGCTAAAATCTCTTTTATCGGGCGATTTAAATTAATCGCCACTACCTTAGACGAATCTTGATGCTTTCTTGATTCGTCAGGAATAAATTTCCCGGGATTCTCTTCGAGCTGCTCAATCCAAATTCCGTCTTTATCAATGCGCGCCTTGGCATTGCGATCGGCTGAACACGATACGCCCATGCCAATCGGACAGGAGGCACCGTGACGAGGTAAACGAATAACTCTCACATCTAACGCAAACCACTTTCCGCCAAACTGCGCACCGATCCCTAATTGATGAGCAGCCTTAAGTAATTCAGCTTCAAGAGCGATATCACGAAAAGCCTGACCGTGCTCATTACCCTGCGTCGGCAATTCATCATAGTAGTG
>SIAU01000008.1 GCA_009691685.1 Opitutales bacterium | reverse complement strand
GGTGAACGCTATAAGAAGCAGTGTTTAGACATGCTAGATGCGATGATTGATCAGCACTATAACCACACTTCGATTATCATGTGGGGCTTAGGTAATGAGAATGATTGGACTGGAGATTTTGAAACTCAGGAAAAAAAGGTGTATCAAGAAAACATCAGGGCATTCATGAAAGTATTGAATGATCGCTCACACGAACTGGATCCTTCGCGAGTAACCACCATCCGTCGTTGTGATTTCTGTAGCGATATTGTGGACGTTTATTCGCCGAGTATTTGGGCGGGTTGGTATCGTGGTCGTTACATTGAATATAAATCTGAAACCGAAAAATGGATCGCTAAAGTTAAGCACTTCTTCCATGCCGAGTGGGGTGGTGACAGTCATGCACGACGCTTTGCCGAAGACCCAGAATCGATGGTAGAAAAAATTGATGTGGGCCAAGGTGCCGCCGAAAAAGGAAAAGACTATAAGGGTACTGGCGGAAAGGTCCGTATGTCCAAGGATGGCGATTGGTCGGAGAGTTACATGGCGAATCTCTTTGATTGGCATTTAAAAGAGCAAGAGACGATGCCTACGCTGACGGGGGCTGCGCAGTGGATCTTCAAAGATTTTTCCACGCCATTACGCCCCGAGAATCCGGTGCCACGGATGAATCAAAAAGGTTTAATTGAGCGCGATGGAACTCCCAAGGAGTCTTACTATATTTTCCAAAGCTTCTGGTCGGATAAACCCATGATCCGCTTGTTTGGTCACGAATGGCAGACTCGTTCGGGCAAACCTGGAGAGGCAAAAGAGATTCGAGTCTATTCCAATTGTTCCGAGGTTGAATTGATGGTGAATGGAAAATCCATGGGTGTTAAGAAACGTAACAGCCAAGATTATCCAGCGGCTGGGTTACGTTGGAATGTCGTATTAAAGGACGGCCCCAATCAGGTTAAAGCGGTAGCCGTTAAGGAAAAAATTTCAGATGAGATTAAAGTCGGCTATCAAAGTGCGGCGTGGGGTAAGCCCGCGAAGTTGGCTCTCACTGAGTTGGAGCGGAAGGATGGCGTGGTCACATTGCAGGCGAAGATTTTCGATGCCAACGGTGTGCCTTGTCTGGATTCTGCGACGCTCGTTCGCTTTGATAAGTTGGGTGATGCTGAACTTATGGATAATTTAGGGACATCAACGGGGTCACGTGCCGTTCAGCTTTATAATGGACGGGCGATTATTAAGGCACGTTTATCGGGAACCCAAGCGGTCTTTAGTTTGTCTAGTTCTGACTTCGAAACTCAGTACTTAACTCTCAAAAAGTAATTCAATGAAAACCCTGCATCAATTCACTTCAGTTTTATTATTCACGCTCTCTGGTTTAGTGGCTTGCAATGCACAGAGCACGACCGTTGCGAGCAAGGTTGAGATTAATGTGGGTGAGCATGACCGTGCTCGTATTTTGAAACAAGCCGATGCGGCGTTGAGTCAGAAATCCTTAACCATCACCTCGGATGTGGCGAAGTATTCGCCGGGAACGCCGAACGATTTTTATTCGAATGGTGACTACTGGTGGCCCGATCCCTCGAAGCCTGATGGTTTGCCTTACATGAATCGTGATGGGCAGACGAATCCTGATAATTTCGTGGCCCACCGGATGGCGATGCGAAATACGAAAGATGCAGTAGCGGCTTTGGCTGCAGCTTACAAGGTGACGGGCGATGACAAGTATGCGGTGAAGGCGGCTGAGTTATTGAAAGTCTTTTTCGTTGATGCGAAGACGCGGATGAATCCGCATTTAGCTTTTACGCAGGCGATTCCTGGTCGTCACACTGGCTCAAAGACGGGGGTGATTGATGGACTCCATTTAGTAGAGATTCCGGTGGCCATCAAGGCCTTGGAAAAGTCGAAAACCTTTGATCCGGAGTTGGCGAAATCGCTTCGCACGTGGTTTAGTGAACTCAATACTTGGATGTTTACCCACAAGCATGGAATTGAAGAAGGTCTTACGAAAAATAATCATTCCGTGGCTTACTTTTTACAAGTGGCTGTGTTCGCAGATTTCGTCGGCGACAAAGAGGCTCTAGCCAAAAGTCGTACGAAATTTAAGGAGGTCTTTATTGCTGACCAGATGGCACCCGATGGAAGTTTCCCTCGTGAGACGGCGCGCACGAAGCCTTATGCGTATTCAATTTTCCAGTTAGATAATATGGTGACGCTCTGTAAGGTATTATCGACACCCGAGGATAATCTCTGGAACTACGAAGGTCCCGAAGGTCGCAGTATTAAGAGAGCGGTTGCTTGGCTGTATCCGTACTTAGCAGATAAATCCAGTTGGCCGAAGAACCCTGATGTCATGTCCTGGGATGGTTGGCCATCGCGCCAGCCGGCATTACTCTTCGCGGGTCTGGCCTATAATGAGTCCAAGTACATTGACCTTTGGAAGAAGTTGCCGACTGATCCGACCGATTTAGAAGTGCGTCGTAATATTGCCATTACGCAGCCGGTGTTGTGGACTAATTGAGGGGACAAGTGGGCAAGGTGACACGGTGACAAGGGGTTGTGAAGGACGCGACGCAGTCGCGCCCCTACCCATAATAAAATTTGCAAACAGAAGCACGGTGGCAAGGGCCGCGTGCGTTGCACGCGAGGGGACACGGTGACATGGGGACACGTTGGCAAGGGGAGAGACAAAAACACGAGAGGCAATTCAGTCGCGGCCTTACCTAATAATGATAGCGGGCTTGGAGGATGAAGAGGGTTTTGCCCTCTACACGGTAGACAAGTCGATGTTCGAGAGTAATCCGCCGCGACCAACAGCCCGATAAGCTACCTTTAAGAGGCTCGGGTTTGCCGATACCGCGGTGCGGCGATTTCTTGATGCTGTCGATAAGGATTTGAATACGCTTAACAATGGCAGGCTGATGGCGTTGCCAAAAAATCAGATCCTCTTCCGCCGAACTCGACCATTTTATTTCCACGCTTTGCTTTTCTTAAATTTACCTGTGGTGAATTCGTTTAGGCTTTTAGCTAGGCGACGAGCGTTGGTAGGAGAGGAGAGTAGGTGCATCGTTTCGGTCATGGCAGCGTATTCTTCGGCGTCGACGAGGACGACGGCGGCAGCACCGTTTCGAGTGATTGTTACAGGTTCGCGATCTGCGCTGGCTGATTCCATGAGCGAAGCTAGTTGGTTGCGCGCATCGGTATAAGAAACTGTTTTCATAGTCTTATTTAATGGTATGTACAGAATTCTGTCAATAGCGGGAGCAGAGTTCGTAAGCGGACACGTGGGCACGTTGCCACGGGGGTAAGAGGAGGCAATTTTAGGGGGCATAGTTTTGAAATTGTACATTAAATTGGGGTGGAATGAAATCGGGTGTTATACTCAGGGACGCGTGCAAAGCACGCGAGGGGACACGTGGACAAGGGGAGATGGTAAGGAACAATTGCGCTTGGGGGGTGTTTAAGATACTTATAAACCCCATGAAGTTATTTTTATTATTAATGATGTCGGTTGGGCTTGTGGCTGCTGAGGTTGCGGCACCCGCGGCATCGCCTGTAGCAATGACATCGACTTATTATGGCTATCGTCCAGGTGCCTTGGAGAAGACAAAGGCGTTGATTGCTCAAGGCGACAAGGCTGCGGTGGCGGTCTTAAAAACTTTAACGAAAGAAGCGGATAAATTTTTAGACGATAAGCCGCTCACGGTAACAGATAAAAAAGTAGCCAGTCCAACCGGTGATATTCGAGACTATGTGAGTCTTGCACCCTATTTTTGGCCGAATCCGAAAACCAGTGATGGTCTACCCTATATTCGCAAAGATGGTGAAGTGAATCCGGAGAGTAAGAACCCAGATTTTGCGGATGATACCCGCGTGTTGGCTCTGGCACGTCGGATGAAGACTCTTGGACTAGCTTACTATTTCACCGGGGATGAAAAATATGGGGCCAAGGCGGTGGAGCAGATCCGGGTGTGGTTTGTGGACGAAAAAACTAAAATGAATCCGCACATGAAATTTTCGCAGGGCGTCAGAGGTGAGTCGACCGGTCGGTTCACGGGAATGATGGACGGGCGACATATTTCTATGGCGGCGGATGCAACGGCTCTGTTCGTGAATTCCAAAGCTTGGAAGGCTGGCGAACGCGAAGCTGCAGAGGTTTGGTTTAAAGATTTTTTTGAGTGGATGCTGAAAGGTGAATTAGGAAAAGCAGAAGGGGAGTCTAAGAATAACCACGGATCACACTATGATGCACAAATCGTGAGATGGGCACTGCATGTGGGTCAGACGGACGTGGCTAAAGAATTTTTAGAACGTGCGAAAGAGAAACGTATCGCTTTGCAGATTGAGCCCGATGGAAAGCAACCATTGGAGTTAGCGCGTACGAATAGTCTGAGTTACTCGCAGTTTAATTTGAAGGCGCTCACGAGTTTGGCGATTATGGGTGAGTACGTGGGGGTTGATTTATGGAATTATAAGACCAAGGACGGACGATGCATCGCGATCGCTCTCGATTACCTTCTACCTTATCTTGATGTGCCTCGTAAGCCTTGGCCGTTTAAACAGATTGTGCCGAAGAAGGCTGAAGTCCCTGAAATCTTACCAGAGATGCGTATGGCATCGATACTATTTAAGAAGCCCGAATATGTGTCGGTGGCTGCAAAATATGATGATTTACCCACTATTAGTAAGGTCGATTATTTGGTAGGTGGGTTTTAGGTTGAGGGGACACGCGTGCAATGCACGCGAGGGGACAAGGTGACACGGGGACACGGTGACAAGGGGAGATGCCAAGATGCGGAGTCTAATCTTGCTGGTGGATGGGGTTAGAATGTGGTAGATAAAAGCCATGCGAATCTTGTTAGCTTTATTTTTAATGGCGACTCTGGGATGGGCGGCAGAGTCGGACAAAAAGATGAATGTCTTATTTATTGTATCGGATGATATGAATAATGACTTGGGTGCGTATGGTCATCCGTTTGTGAAGTCACCGAATTTAGATAAGCTAGCGTCGCGCGGGGTGAAATTTGATCGGGCTTATTGTCAGTTTCCTTGGTGTGCCCCGAGTCGGGCCTCGTTTATGACGGGGCTACGTCCGGATACCACGAAGGTCATGGATCTAGCTTATCATTTTCGTCAGGGTATGCCCGATGTGGTGACGATGCCACAGGCGTTTATGAAGGCGGGTTATTTTGCGGCCCGGGTTGGAAAAATTTATCACTACGGAAATCCTGGAGATATCGGCACCAGTGGACCGGACGACCCAGCGTCGTGGAATCAGGTCGTGAATCCAGCCGGTCTGGATAAGACAGCACTAGAAAATGATATCTTGATTTATCCACCGACGACTGCGCTGGGTTCATCGATGTCCCTTCTCGCTGATCCTACAGGTAAAGATGAAGAGCACACCGATGGTAAGGTGGCGACTGAGGCGATTAAGTTGCTGGAAGCGAATAAAGATAAACCGTTCTTTTTAGCGGTCGGATTTTACAAGCCCCATTGTCCCTGGGTAGCTCCCAAGAAATGGTTTGATATGTATAAAGTGGAAGATGAGGTTCTGCCGCCGATTGCCTCAGATTGGAAATCGACCGTGCCAGCGGCCGTTTATGATACGGGTGTAAATTGGCCATATCGCGGAGTAACGGCAGAGCAGGCACGGGAATGCCGCCGCGCTTATCATGCAACCATTTCATTTGTAGACTCGCAGATTGGTCGAGTGGTTGATGCGTTAGATCGATTAGGTTTAGCGGACAATACGATCATCGTTTTTATTAGTGATCATGGTTATCATTTAGGTGAGCACGGATTGTGGATGAAGCAGACCTGTTTTGAGGAAGCGGCGAGGGTGCCAATGATTATTGTGGCACCCAAAGCGGCAGCCAATGGCAAGGCCTCTAAGCGCACCATTGAGTTGGTGGATATTTATCCCACCTTGACTGACTTGGCAGGTGTGAAGGCACCTGATGGACTAGAGGGTGTCAGTTTGCGTCCGTTATTAGCGAACGCTGATGCGCCTTGGAGCCGAGCGGCCTATACGCAAACAGTGACGAAGGGTAAAGATAAGGTACAGGGTTACAGTGTGAGAACTGAACGTTGGAGATTTACCGAGTGGCAAAATGGAGAGAAGGGCATGGAACTCTATGATCACGAGAATGATCCACAGGAACTAAAGAATTTGGCGAAGGACCCGGCGTTTGCTTCGATAATGAGCGAATTAAAGGCCCTGAGTAAAAAAATACACCCGGTCATCGTAACGCCAGGCAAGGCGATTAAAAAGGACGGGGGAGTGAAGAAGGGTGAGTGAGTACTAAACCAAAACTTGATTAAATCTTTTAGAATTTTATTAGTTTAGTATGGTAGCTGACCGTGTACATATTGCTCGTAGTGGGCAGGAGATTGGACAGTTTGCCGTTCAGGAAATTCCGAGTCTCATTGCCAGTGGTCAGCTGATGGAAACGGATTTTTTCTGGCGTCCGGGGATGACGGCTTGGAAACCGGTTTACGAGTTAGTGAATACGCAAAAAGTTTGGAAATTACCTTTTCCACGTCCGGAAGAAAAATCAGCTAATCTATGGGATCAGCTACTCTCCCGAGAGAGCAAGCCGATGATGCTGGCGATGTTATGGGATAAGTTAACGGCGGCGCAGCAGGAGTGTCAGTTAACCGCAGCTGATATTGAGCAAATCAATCAAGTGACCCGATCCAATTTATATCGTCGCTGCAAAAAAGAGTTAGAGGCGTGGTATCTTTTGATGGTGCAAGCTCATTTAGAGGACCATCTTTTCACCACCCAAGAGAAAATTAATTTAGATAATCTCATGAACAGTTTCGGGGTAAAGCAGGAGAGGGCCCACGAAATGCAGAAAGAAGTTTTCTTGGAATATTATAAAAAAGCGTTTCAGGCTATTTTGAATGCGACCGGGGAGTATTCGGAAAAAAGAGAAAAAATCAAAAGCCTCGCGCAGAGTATTCCCTTGCCTAGTAGTGTGATGGAGAGTCTCAATACGATTATCTGGGGTGAAGTATTAACGCAGGAGCTTAAATACTTGTGTGAGACGATAGACGAGGATTCGATTATTTCACCGGAGAATGTTAAGATTTTTAATCAATTCGCCACGGATTTAGATTTACGTTTAGCGAATTATCCTGCGATTCAGGCATCGTTTAATCGGGCTCAAAAATATTTTGACTTACTGAAAGGAAAATTAACTCCGATTGATTGTAATCTCGAATTGGGGAGTGAGGTGTGTTATTGGATGCAACCCGTGAGTTTATTATTAGTTAAGCGCACGGTGGTGCGTAGAAATTATGGAGGCTTTTCTTCAAGTATTAAAATCTTCGGTAGTTTGCGTTATCGTGTGGGGAGTTACGACGTGCAGCGCGAGACCAAGGATCAGTTGACTAAAATTGATAGCGGGACGGCGATTTTTACGGACCAACGGGTAATTTTTAACGGCGAATATAAAAATATAAATTTCAAGCTGAACAAGATTCTAGATATTAAGGAGTATAATAACGGCATTGAAATCGGGAAGGACTCGGGCGGGGACGTCTTCTTTAATTTCGACCAGGGGGCGGGGGACGCGACCGTTTTATTAAAGCGGTTGGTGCGGGAAGCGAAGAACTAAGCCGTTGGGTGGCTTGCCACTTAACCTTCGGGTAAGTTCAATTCCTTCAGGGTGAACTGTCCGGCCTCATTAATTAGCACGACGTAAAGTTGGGTCTTCTTGCTTTGGGCGAGGGCAATCATCGTGGGCCACTTGGCTTGTTCGACGCCTGCGATGACGAGTATGGGTCCAGCAAAACCCGTAACATCCGTAGGTTCTTCGATGGCGGTCCCTTGGTGATCGATATCGAAATTATGATTAAGCCAGCGACCCAGTTCTTTGGCTAAGCCACGCATGTCTGATTTACCTGATTCAATTTTACGTTGGTCGACGAGTGACCAGAGGGGGAGTGCAAAATTATGTTGCATGGGGGGAGGGTGACGAAGTGGTGAAAATCAATTTTAGGGTTTGCCCAAGTCTCGACATCAATGGCACATTCTTTGCATGACGGCAACTCCAGAGCATATTGAGAACGTCCATCTCCTCATCGAGAAGCGTGACTTCCAAGGGATCCGTCAATTGTTGGTGAGTTTACCGCATGCGGATGCTTCTGATTTACTCGAGCATTTAGAGCCCGTCGAGATGGCAGTGAGTTTTCGTTTATTACCGAAGACGGTCGCCGCAGAAATTTTTGAATACATTGATCCCAATCACCAGGAAGATTTAATTCGAGCGTTGGGTGAGAAAGATGCGGCGTCGATTTTAAATGCGATGTCGGATGACGACCGCACAGCCTTCCTCGAAGAATGTCCAGAGCATGCGGTAAGCTTATTGAGCTTACTCGATCCGGCGCAGCAGCGAGTCGCGTTACAACTTCTCGGCTATCCCGAGAATAGTGTGGGTCGAATGATGACGACGAAGTTTGTTTCGATTCGTCAGAATTGGACCATTCAACAGTCCTTAGATTACGTTAAAGAACGGGCGAAGGATGTTTATTACGTTCACGTGGTTTGCTCGGTGGATGAGGCAGGTAAACTCTTAGGCGTACACCGGATTCGTGATATCTTTACAGCCGATGCTACCTCTAAGGTGTCAGACTTACCTGCGGCCCCTCCCATTTACTTAAAGGTTACCGACTCACAGACGGATGCTGTAAAATTATTCCGTAAGCACTCTCGCACCATTATTCCGGTAGTTAATGCGGATATGATTGTGTTGGGTATTGTGACGGTGGACGACGTTTTAGAGACGGCCAGTGAAGAGGCCGCCAAAGATATCGCGTTCTTGGGTGCTGTGGAAGTGCCCGAAGAACCTCTCTTAGATACACCTTTAACACAGCTCATTCGCCAACGTGCGGGTTGGCTCGTTATTTTATTTATCGGGGAAATGTTTACCGCTACGGCGATGGGTTTCTTTGAAGGTGCGATTGAGAAGGCGGTCGTTCTATCTTTATTCTTACCCCTGATTATTTCATCGGGTGGTAATTCGGGATCACAGGCCTCGGCTTTAGTCATTCGTGCGATGGCTCTGGCTGAAATTAATTTAAAGGATTGGTTTAAGGTCTTCCGTCGGGAAATCACGAGCGGTCTGGGGCTCGGAGTTATTTTAGGCACCATCGGTTTTGCCCGCATTGCGATTTGGCACTTTTTCTTCCCTAATCTTTGTGGTAGCACACCCGGCTACGGTGAACATTGGTTCTTATTAGGACTCGTTATTTTCTTCTCGTTGATTGGGGTAGTATTATGGGGAAGTTTATCGGGCGCGATGTTGCCGTTTATTTTACGACGATTCGGATTTGATCCTGCCAAAGCGGCCGCACCCTTCGTGGCGACGATTGTCGACGTCACCGGATTGGTTATCTACTTCCTGATCGCGGGACTTATTTTCCTCCCGTATATCAAGGGATAAATTACTGTTTAATTAATTCCGATGTCGCAGGCACGTCGGAAATAATTTGATCGGGATCAGGTCCCACTCCGATATATCTTAAATTGGGCAAAGACTTTAGGGTATGCCCGCGAGAGGCGAGGCGGACCATTTCGGACATCGTAAAAGAAACATAGCGACGAGCCTCAGCGGGGAGTTGTGCCCAGGAGCGGATTTTGGAGATATCTGATTTCCAACCTGGTAAAGTAGCGTAGATCGGTGTGAGGGTGCGACGCACGGCGTCATTACGGGGCACTCCTAGATGTGTTTTTCCAGAGCTATCACGGTAGCCCGTGCAAAGTTGGAGATCGCCGCCGGTCCATTCTCCGTGGGGAGAAAGAGCGTCGAGTTTATTTAATACTAAATCATCAAAGCCGCCGTAGCGCAGGGTGTCGGCTTTTTCAACGAGGTCGGACCAGCCCACCATGCGTTGACGTCCGGTGCTGGTCCCAAATTCTAATTTAGCGAGGGTACGTTGGAGAGGGTGAGACTCTTCCATCTTCGTGATAAAGACGTGTGTGCCCACTTTGGTATCGTAAGCCTTGCAGCAACCCACGGTGTGAATTGCTTGAACGGGAATGCCAGCGGATTGAAAGAACTCGGGAGTGTAAGTGTGTGACGCGGTAACGTTAGGAGCGAAGCCAGCGCGTTTATCGAGCCAGTAGGCTTGACCGAATTCTCCGATGATGCGGCGATCGGCTGCAAGGTCGGATAAAATGCGTTCACGAACATCGCCAATGGTGGGAGCGAGTTTTGAACCTGCTTCCCAATACGCAGCTAAGACCGATTCATGATTAAAAGTGAAAGGCTTGGTTCCGGCGAAGCGGGTGAAGTCGAATTCAGCGGCCGTGAAAACTCCGGCATCGATAGCACCTTTATTGGCACGGATTTCGGCTTCGGTAAGTTTGGTGAAAAGGGCGGACCATTTTTCGGGGCTGAGTTTGCAAACGTTTTGGACGATATCGGCGGCGCGGTTGAGTCGAGCCGAGAGACGCTTGGCATAGTCGGATTTATTTCCGAGAAACTCGGAGTAATAAATTTGCATCTGGCCGACTTCATCAGCGTAGGCGGGAGTGATACCGCGACCTGTGGAGCCACGTGCGTCTTGTCCGAGAACAGTGACACGATAATCTTCCCAGGCGAGATCGAGAATGCGGTGTGAGATGTCGCTCACCATACAACGCTCGTCGATGAGGAGACGCGAGAGAACCGGGTAGCCCAGCTTTTCAACTGGGAGAGCTTCCCAGAGGGCTTTACGGGGGTCGGCGACGACGCCAGAGCCCAGTGCGAGGCAACCGACGTCGTGTTCAGCAACGCCACCTGGTAAAAGATTTAATTTAAGGCCAGCGACAGTGTGGCCTGAGTTGGCGCCGCCGTTAACTTTGAGAACGGTGCCTACGACATCGCGACGACCTGTGAGGTGTTGCAGTTCGCGAACGATTTCCGGGATGACTCGACCTTTACCTTCATCGCCCATGCTGATGCCGACGTCGGCAATGAGGAGGCTTTTAAAGGGAGTCAGAGACATATGAGTAGCAAGGAGGAAACGGTAGTATTCTCCTGCTTAATAAAAAATACAAAACAAAATTAAGAGACGGGACCTTTTTGGCTGTCGTAGAAGGTGTTAATTTTCTTCGAAACATCACGATATCCGGAGTCGGCCATGTAAATCGCTTTAAATTCTTCCATCGCTTCTTTGGTACGACCCATTTTCTCAAAGGCACTCGCTAGCTCGTAAATCACTTCTTTCTTAAGATCATTCATCACCTGTAATTCGGATTTAGCTAAGTTGAATTGGTCGACGGCTAAATCGAATTTAGAGCTGGCCGTGAAAGCTTTGCCGATGGCGAGAATCGAGGCCTGGCGGAATTTAGGATTACGTTGGGCGTATTGTAATTGTTGAATCGATTCGTCGAGGCGACCGGCATTGAGGAGTAAGTTGCCGTATTCAAAACGGAATGAGTAGTCGTTCGGGTAACGCTCCACGAGGCTCGCGGTAGTTTGCAGTCGGTAGGCGGTAAGTTCTGCATCGTTCGTGGCGAGTTCGGCGACGGCAGCAGCGTCGGCCGGATTTGCCTGAACTTTTTCCGCAAGTAGTTTGGAAGCCTTTTCAAAGCGTTGAGTGATGAGGCTGATTTCCTGACTTTCGAGAGAAGAGTCTTGTTTACCGAGGGTTGTCAGACGTCCGCGTTGTAACCAAGCGACGGCACTATCGAGGTCGCCAGCACCGATGAATTGACGAACGATTTCACGGTAGAGATCGAGGTTATCAGGTTGTGCTTGGATTTTTACGGCAAGACTGGCGGCTTGTTCGAGTGCGGTACCAGAGTCGGTCACTGTACGCGTGGATTGTTCGAGGCGGAGAGCTTCGTCTTTGTCTTTAAGTTTGGATTGGAAGTCGCCTTTGTCTTCCCAGTTTCCTTTGCGCATCGTCTTGCTCACTGACGCTTTACGTACGGATTCCTGGAGGTCTCCATTTCCAGGGAAAAGTTTTAAACCAGCGTCTGCAGCATTAAGCGCGGAATCGTATTCGTGTGCGATGATCCAGGTGTTAGCTAAGTCGATAAAGTGTTGAACGTTTTTGGCGTCGACCTGAGTGAGTTCTTCGTAGGCGAAAGCAGCGAGCTCAGGGAAGTCGAGTTTCAGTGCAGCTGCAGCGAGTAATTTATTAGCACCGATATCACCCGGCTTTTTCGCAAAAATATCTTCAGCGGCTTGAATGGCGGCGAGGGGATCTTTTTCGGCTGCCTTGTCGGCATTGCCTCCGAGTAATCCATCGAACATTCCTTTTTTAACTCCGAGAATTGCTTTTTGGGCACGGCGGAGCGAGCGACGAACTTCTAAGCAACCAGGATTGCGCGACAATATACCGGAAAGAACTTCCACGGCGTATTGAGGATTGGTCTTGAGCTGTTGATCAGCGGCAGCGATTTGCTTCTGCAGGCGTGGATCAAGTTCAGTAATGGCTACT
This sequence comes from Opitutales bacterium, assembly GCA_009691685.1. GTDB lineage: Bacteria > Verrucomicrobiota > Verrucomicrobiia > Opitutales > UBA953 > UBA953. The sequence continues at coordinate 34,954 of SIAU01000008.1, read as the reverse complement.
TTTTTCATTTAGGGGTATAGATAAATAGAAGTTCGAAAAGTGAGGCTTGGAGGGATAGTGGTCAATCCCTTCGACGGATAAAACGCAGGTGGCGACGGAGGGCGGGGCGGAGCGGTTCGGCGATGATTTTACCGGCGCAGCTCATTTTTCCGCATGTACAGGGGTTAAAAAGGCTTTCCGACAACGAAAAGCCGTAATCAAAGGTTATTTCGTCACCCGACAGAATATGAGAGGACGCACGGAGGTTGGCGAAGTTTTCGGTTTCATTCATCACCAGTTCGGCGGTGGGTTCACACGAGTGGTTCGCTGAACGAGCGGGATTTTCGGTGTCGGATCCATCAATCCAGCGTCCGGGTTTTATTTCTAAAATGTAAGTAGCGGATGACTCCGAAGATTTTACCGGTCGAGAGGTCAGAACTTTTCCCAAGTACGGTACGATTATTTCGCTTGGATAAAAGGCACGGGTGGCGAAGAGACCTTGACCCGAAATAGCTGAGGGGCGTGTGGTGACGTCCCAGGTACTCATATTTCAGATTTGAGATCGCGAGTCATGAGCGCGGTGACGCCAGCACGAGCATCGAGACCTTCAAAGAGAATTTTATTTAAACAAAATAAAATCGGAGCGTCAACGTTACGTGACTTCGCTAAGCGGCTGACCGTTTCGGTGGCGCGATGGCCTTCAACGGCATCACGACGGGAGGCGAGTTCGGCCAAAGCCTGCGGAGCATTGCGAGCGATGGCTTCACCGAGGGCGCGGTTACGACTCCAGGAACCGTGGGCGGTGGCCATGAGATCGCCCACGCCACTGAGTCCGAGGAAAGTTTCGCTTTTACCGCCGAGCGCTTGGCCCACGCGCATCATTTCTTGGAGCGCGCGGGTCAGAAAGGCGGCTTTGGCATTATCGCCGAGTTTCAAGCCATCGCATAATCCGGCACCGAGGGCGTAGACGTTTTTCAAAGTACCACCGATTTCGACACCAGCGATATCCGTTGAAGTGTAAGTGCGAAGAGAAGGTCCGCTGATGGCGGCTTGGACTTCGCTCAAAGTTTTTTCATTGGCATTGGAGGCGAGAACCATCGCGGTTGGCTGGGCGCGCGCGACTTCTTGGGCGTTGCTCGGTCCGTTGAGCGTGCCGACAGGAATTTTTCCGAAGGCGTGTGACATCTGTTCGCACGGACGCTCTAAAGTTTTTTGATCAAGTCCCTTAGTGAGTGAAACTACCATCTTCACGGTTTCCGATGATTTAATAGATGGGCCGATTTGTTTGAGTAAATCCGCGAGACCTTTGGAAGGGTAGGCGAGGAATACGATGTCCGCATCCATTAACGCGGGTACAGCTTCGAGTCCGATTTGAATGGAGAGAGGTAATTTATGTCCGGCCAAGTAATCTTTATTTTCACGGGTCGTTGCGAGCTCGAGGGCTTGCTCGATACGACGAGGCACAAGCGTCACGGTGTGGCCTTGACGACTTAAGTGTAAACTAAAGGCGGTGCCCCACGCACCGGCACCAAAGACGACGCAGTTCATTTTTTTATTCCTGGTTTACGTACTTTTTTAGCCCAGCGTTGAACGGCGGCAACAGCGTCGCGGTGTAACTGAGCTTCGGGTTTAACAAAGGGAGGAGGGTTGGAGGTGAGTCCGAGTAAATCATGAATGACGAGGATCTGTCCATCGCATCCATTGCCTGAGCCGATGCCAATCGTGGGAATTTCGAGAGACTCAGTCAGTTGCTGAGAGAATTTTTCATCCACACATTCAATCACGATACTAAAGGCACCCGCAGCGGCGACGGATTGGGCATCGATTAATATTTTTTGTTGGTCGGCAGGATTTAATCCGCGGCGTTTGTAACCGGTCGAGTGAACGCGTTGAGGCATGAGACCGACGTGACCCATGACGGGAATTCCGGCATCGACTAATTTGAGAATAGAAACAGCGAGTGTCGCACCGCCTTCAATTTTTATTCCATGAGCTCCACCATTTTGCATGAGCGCGCGGCAGGATTTAAGAAGTTTTGGAAAAGGCTCGTGCGCGAGGGCGAAGGGAAGATCGGCGATGACGAGGGCGGATGGTTTAGTGCGAACCACGGCGGCCGTGTGGTGGACCATCATCTCGAGGGTGACGCCGACCGTGTCTTCCATGCCGAGAACGGTGTTCCCTAAGGAATCACCGACGAGGATGAGGTCAACGCCGGCTTGGTCTGCAATTCGTGCAGTTATCGCATCATAGGCGGTGAGGCATACGATGGGACGGGTGCCTTTGAGTGCGCGAATGGACCGGGTGGTGGACTTCACAGGGATGTCATAAGGCTTAGAGGTGTCGCTTGTAAAGCGTCAGAGAGGGCTTTAGGGTCAGAATATGCTATTCAACCTTTTTAAGAGGTTTAAACCCAAAGATTATCGGCCGATGGGGTATCGTCATCAAACGCTCGATACGGGAAAAATTTTCTCATTTTGGGCGATGCTTAAAAGATTTTTCGATTCCCAGGGCTATGTCCAAACGCCCCAAGAGCCTTCGCGCTTTTGGGTCCGCTATCGCAGATTCTTTATTTTAGTTTTCGCGTTAATTGCTGGCTGGATTCTGGCCGAGTCGATTCTCGCCTGGAATTTTTTTGACGGCTAAAATTATTTTTTCGGAAAGCCGACAATATCAATGCCTAGTTTTTTAGCGTGAGCAATGACGGCGGGGCGATCGATGAGAATGACGCTATCGACTTCGAGCGCAGCTTTTTGTACGCCACCCTTGGCCATACTTTCTAAAGTTTGGATTCCAAAGCAGGGGACATCGAAGCGGAAATCTTGAGCGTGCTTACTAGTCTTAATTAAAAGCATTTCTTTTCCGCCGGTCTGTGTGCAGCGCTGAAGCATTTGATCCGTGCCCTCGAAAGCTTCGACGGCGATGACGGTGCCTTTGGCGGTAACGACCGATTGGCCGATATCAAGACGCGCCATTTCTCGGGCCATGCGTGTGCCAAATTCTAATTCCGTGTCGGAAACACCGCAGGACCAGCCCGTCAGGCAACCCGTCGAGACGAGGTGTTCATCCAAGAAGACACGCGCATCAAGCATCGTGATACCAAGGTTTTCAATTTCTTCAGTAATCGCACCAAAAATAGTTTCAGCGTTTCTCTCTTTTAATTTAGCAAAGAGGGCGACTAATTTTAAATCAGGAATCATTCCCGAAAAAAGTTTTCGCGGGGTGATTTGTCCGGCCATCACTGCGCCCGCCGCGCCGACCTCTTTTAAGGCGTCGAGGAGTTGTCCTAATTTTCCGACGGTGATAGAGCGATGATCCTGTGCAGAAAATGTCTCAATTAATTTCGGATCCGTTTCTTGTTCAAATGAGAGAAGCTTGATGTTGGCACCTTGGGCGCGGGCTGATTCGATGAGGAGAGCGGGGTAGCGTCCTTGACCAGCGATGACGGCGATGGGTTTTTTAAGGTCAAACCCTGCAGGTAAAAATTTTGTGGCAACGGCCATGGGTGGAGTGTTTCTCGGTATTTGGCTGGGCTCAAGCCTGCTTTGGATTGCCAGAGGGCTCAAGTCTGCAAGTATGGCGGTATGTCAGCCTCATTTGGCATATTGGGAGGTACTTTCGATCCTCCGCATGCTGGGCATGTGGCGGCGGCGACGGCTGCATGGCGTCAACTTTCTCTTGATCAGGTCAGAATTATTCCTGCAGGCCTGGCGCCATTACGTGCGGCTTTACCCTTGGCCTCGGCGGCAGATCGCTTGGCGATGTCGCGACTCGCCTTTGAACCTTGTCCATGGGCGGTCATTGATGACCGCGAAGTTCGTCGCGAGGGCGTGTGTTGGTCGGTCGATACGGCACGAGAACTTGCCAAGGATTTTCCGAACTCTCGCCGCGTGTGGATTATTGGTGCCGATCAATTAGCTCGGCTCGATCGATGGAAAGACGTGGAGGAACTGGGCCGTTACGTCGAATTTGCGGTTTTGAGTCGGGACGACATTTCGACGGAGCCACCTCGGTCGATTGCAAACAAAGTAAAAGTCACCATTTTGAAGGCACCTCCGGTGAAGGTTTCATCCACGGCATTGCGTTTGTCGTTAAAGGAACGAAAGCCCTTTGGAAACGGCTTGCCCAAGTCGGTACGTGCCTACATCGATGAGCATTCACTTTATCAATCCTAACATGCCCGCCCCTAAAAAGAAAAAATTTAAACCTGCCTTAAAATCCAAAGCAGCACCCAAACCATTACGTCGTAAAATTATTAAAAAGCCTGCGGTGAGTAAGGCGAAGACCCGTTCGGAGTCAGTCAAGCCCGTGGCCCAAAAAGTCGCTTCGAAAATTCCAGCACACGTCATTGCGATTATCAGAGCGCTCGATGACAAAAAAGCAGAGTCGATTCGCGTCTTAGAGTTAGGTCAACTTTCGTCCGTCGCTGATTACATGGTCATTGCGACGGGTACATCCGATCCGCATTTGCGTGCCTTGCGTATCGAAGTTGAAAAAGCTTTGGATGAAGTCGGCTCACCCGCCCGCGGAACGGAATCACAACGGGAAAGCGGTTGGACCGTGGTCGATGGCTTTGACGTTCTCGTGCATATTTTCCGCCCCGACGTCCGTGAGAGTTACAGTATGGAATCCCTCTGGCGCGATGGCTTAGACATCCCCGTAGGCTCGATTATTAAATAATAAATTTCCGGTGGTGGTAGCGGGCAGAATTGAACTGCCGACCTCAGGCTTATGAGTCCCGCGCTCTAACCATCTGAGCTACGCTACCGAAAACCGGAAGAAAGTATCTCAATCAGGTCGTCTCAATGCGTCAAGCGGATTGAAGAATTAGGCCTTGGTCCCTGCTAAAATCCAGAAAACTATGAGCCAAACGAGGGCACTGGCCGTGGCGAGGGTAACGTAAAGTTTTTGCTGATCTTTGACGATATCGCTCAGTCCGTGGTCTTGAATATAAGCGTTAAGGTATCGGATGGATAAGTAGGGAAGTCCACACCCCGCAAGGGTTCCAAAGGCCAGAAGCACAAAACGGGAGGAGAACGGAAAAGTCTCCTTAGTTAAAAATTCTAATATGGGTACGATGAGGGAAAATAAAAGTGGGAAAATAAAAGTGGAGCCACACCAGAGGTAGCCCATGCGTACAAGGTGTTCGAGGTTTGGCTGATTATTTGTATGATTCGTCTCGGACGCTTTTATTTCGGGAGGGTTGCCGCCGGATTCCTGATTTTTGATTTGGGTGGCGGTGGTGATGGGCGAGCGACTCAGGCCGAGGGTGCGGAAGTACTCGCGAATGGTTATCCATGAGCCTTCGACTTCGATGTTATGGATTAAACTAATTTCACCGGAACGTAATTTATCGCTAATCTGACCTAAGGAGAGTGGTTCGGAAATGGCACCTTTCCAGCGTAGACGAAATGTGGATTGTTTACTCATCGTTTATAAATCACGGCCGAGGAGGATGACTTCCCAGCCTCCTTCGGGTGGATTGAGGTTCGCAGGGATTTTGGAAGATCGCGCGGCTTCGGTGACCGTGGTGGAGAGGCGTAAAAGAGGCGAGAGGGGTGAGGGCTCGTTGATCCGGGTGCGGTTTCCATCGGTATCGACGCGATAAATCACATTAGCCTTACCTTCGTTATCGATACCGAAAATGAGGGTGTCGGAAAGTTTCTCGCGCAGAATCGCTTCGCCATCAGCGGACTGGAAGCCGACATAAATCATTTTTTGGGTGCGGAGCGTTGCTAAGAGACTTCGCCAAAAACGCGCTTCTTCAGCGTAGGTGCAACCATCCTGACGAAGAAGAATGGATTTTAAATCACCGAGGGCATCGGCCCATTTTTCTTTAAACAGGAAGTCGTGCGCATTAATTGAGTTTTGGGTGATACGGCGAAGTTGCTCTGCGTCGCGTTGGGCCGAAGGTGAATACATGATGCCCCAGATTTCTGGACGTTGATTGGCGACTTTAAAAAGTTCTTGTAGCTGATAGGCACGTAATTCGAAGAATGGAGCTGGGCTGCGACGCACTAAATCGAGTTTACGAATGATGGGTTCGGAGAGTTGACCATTTTTAACTTCGAAGAAGCGATTGAACTGTCGGAGGTAATCAAGTTCACCCAGAGGGGTTTCTTCAACAAGGTCCTCGCCCTTCGAGATGAATTCACCTTTTTCGGTTCGGAATTCTCGGCGACTCCAGGAAGAGTCGATGAATTCACCGTCCCGATTTAATTCTTTGCCAGTGATTTCATATTCAATGCCGCCGTTGAAGCCTTTGCGTTGTATCTCAAGTTCGCCGGAGATCACCACCGAACGTATTTTTTTAATCCCCTCGGAGGAGTTTTGGCGCACATAATATCGGCGCATCGATAGGGCGGTGCGATTATCCGCTAAAGCTTGCACAATATTCGACTCATAGGGCGTGAGTTGAGACGGTTGAAATAGTCCGGAGGAATCTGTATTGGGAATATTATCCCACATGGCGCCGATGTGAGGTGCTAAAACAGAGCGGGGCAGAGTGAGAATCTTGGGTGAATGATTAATGATATTTTGTGCACGCTTACTTAAGGGGGAGCTCGTCGTATTATTTTTGATCATTGAACCCAGGGCGCTGAGATAGACTTTGAGATCGGTGGCCTGGGTGAGGCTCTGCAGTTGGGAGAGGGCGTGGTTCTCACTTTCAATTCGGATGTTCGCTCGATCAATTTCGGCATTCGCTTCATCGAGGTCTTTCACGCCCGCAACCGAGAGACTGAGAATGAGTGGACGAATTTTCTCAATGGTATTAAGCGCATTCGGTAAATCCGAAATTTTTTCGTTACTCCCGAGAGATTTCTTAAGTTGGATGCGTAGATTGAATAATTGCGTCCGACTTTCCTCCGTGATTTTTTGGCAGCTCGAAAGAATCAGAGCTGGGTCGGGACATAGTTTCTTTAAATCTTCGGCAGCCTTGGGTCCCACTTGCGTGATGGCTTGGATGTAGGCCTTGGCATGAATATTAACTTCCGCGTAGTTTGAAAGAGTGATGCCCGATTGGAAGGCTTGTTGGAGGTAACTCGCTTCAGTACGGAGGGTAGTGATACTTTCGCGTTGTTTTTGAATCTCTTTTTTAATTTCCGTGTGCGCCTCTACGAATTCTAAACTTTTCTCGCTGAGCATACTATTATTGTCGCTAGCCAGTTTCCGGGCGGCGGTTTCGGTGTCCCAGGCTTCGAGCAGAGATTGAATTTCTTGGAAGTTCCGCCGGGCCTCCGATTTTAATTCCTGAGTGCGATAGCCGTAGAAGAGTGTGCCTACGAGAATAAGAAAACCAGCGATCCAGGTAGAAATTAAGAGGGCGTAGCGACGAGTGAGGCGGGCCCGCGTTAATTTCAGCGCGGAATTAACTTTATCAATTAAGCCGGTCGGCAGACTTTCCGTAAAATTTTTCGCCCGTTCCAGCCAGTCATTTAGACTAGAGATTAAAAAGACGGGCGAGTTGCCCTTTTGAATACTTTCCGAAAGATTTTCCCACTGCGTCACGAGTTGCTGGGTGTTGGATTTTATCGTGGCTTCGGCTTCGTGAGCAGTCGCCAGTTCCCCCGCCCAATTTTCGAGACTTTTAATGGAGGATTGAATATTCTCGGAGAGGCTGAGTTGGTGGTCGCGCTCGAGTGTTCTAATTTTTGCTAAAGAATGAATGCATGATTCCCAGAGTTGATTACTTTTCGCGGACTCCGCTTCTTTGATGAGTGCGGGGATTTGTTGAGATGCTTTCTGACGTAAAATCGTGATGCGGCGATTGAGTGCATTAATCCACTCCGGTTTGGAATTTAAGTCATCATCACCAAAGCGTTCCATTTGCCCCATCAAGTGAATCGCTTCATCATCTTTATCTTCGTCCAATAATTTATCTAAGTGATGGAGCGACTCGCGAATAAACTTGGCGGATAGGCGAATCAACTCTGAGCGAGCGGTCGGGTCTTCGGGATTAATTCTGACGATCGAGCGGAGGACGTTGAGGGCACGATCTTCATCGTGGGTGCGCATGGCTTCACGGTATTCGCGATAGAGCTGATGGTTTTCCCCGATGGATTTCCCGTATAAACCTTCGACCGCTAAAATATGTTGTTCATCGAGAATGAAACCGGAGGGGAGTCCGCGCTCACGACAGAGGGTATGCCACCGTTCGGAATCGGCAAAACTCAGTTGACTGCCCAGCGTCAAGAGGTCGGGTTCAGTTTCGGCGATTTGAAAAGCTGCATAATCATTACCATTGCGAATCAGGGTATTGCATTGCTCGAGACGCTCACGGGCACGTTGGCAAAGTGCGGAGTACTCACTCGCTAAGGTCCGCGCTTCGAGGTCGGGCGTGCCAATTTCGAGTTGTCCGCGAATCCGTGCAATGAGTTTATCAATTTGCATTCGACTTATTGAAACTCAATGAGGGTGGCACCGGCATCGCCTTTTGGGCTGACGATGATGAGCGACCACGGACGTCCGGCGTTGATATAATCACCTTGGGCAAAGAACTGTTTGCGCGACTTAATGCTTTCTTGGTTCGAGATACGCGTGCTTTCTTTGTATTCGTTGCGGAGTAAATCAGTTTCGAGTAGCGAACGCGTGGCGCGAAGGGAGGCGAGGTCACGATCGGGGAATTCGTGTCCGGTGGGGTAGAGTCCGACCGTTCCGGTTTCAGGTTGGAAGGCTTTTAATGCATTTTCAGCCCAAGTGGCAGCCTGAACGACACCCGTGTCGCGTTCGACATCGAGAGCCCAAGTGCCAAGATTGAGAGGCTTGATTTTTTTCCAATCCGCAATGAGGGCGATACACTGATGTGAACCATCGGGTAAAACAATTTCTAGTATACGATTTTGTTCCTGTAAACTCGTGGCAGTGCCATCGGTAAAATTAAGTTCTAATGATTTCTTCTTCGGGCCAATCCCCACGACAATGGGTGCGGTGCCCGCAGTGCCACTGGTTTCAATCCAATAGCTCTGTCCACCACGACGGATTTCAGCATTGAGGTAAGGCGTAAGATTATCACGTTTATGAAAACTCGTTAGCGGAAGTAAACGGACGCGGGCGCTGACGGTTAGTTCGGAAGTTACCTTGGTTAACTCGATAAATTTCAAAATCTTTTCCGCACCCGCATTACTCAATTTGAACTCAGCGGAAGAGGGGGCGGATTTTCCGAGGTCAGTCGTTTGCCAACGGCCGTTGATTAAGATAACCGGACGAATATCCAATTGAGAAATGATTTGAATTTGGTCGTTTACGTTCACTAATTTTTTCCAGTTAGCATCGACGGGAATATTTAACTCGGTGCCGATACGTACAGCAGTGGCGGCGTCTTCACCGATTTCGGAGACCGTGTTTTGATTAAGATTGGGTAGGGTGAGTCGTTGTAAAAGTTGACTCGCTGTTTTCTCCGCGTAGTTTTTGGTGATTCGTGTTAGGTATTGCTCGCGATAACGCTCTGCAAAAGTGGGCGAATGATTTACACTTTCGAGCCAGAGTTTACCGGCATCGACATACCTTTCGCTGTCGAGAAAACTGGCGACCCCTTGAATCGCAATATTACTTCGGTAAATATCGCTACTTTGCGTCGTATTGATCGCGGGAGCGGTCGGGTTGTTGGGTGGTGCGTTGTTTTTAGAACGGCTACTAAACTGGCCGATGACGAGGGCGACCATGATGGCTAAAATTCCTAAGCTGAAGAAAGCTATGATTATATTCCAAGGCAGTTTAGACTGATTTGATTTAGTACGACGCACCGCTGAGCTATTTTTTTCACTGGTTGTGCGAGCCGGAATTGGTGCACTATTTCCCGTGGCTGCGCGGACGGCGAGTTCTCCGGTGGGGGTAGGTAGTTGATGGGCTTGACTGAGATTGATTTCGGGTCGACCAGTGACTGCGCCAACGGCCCAATTAAATCCATCGGATTTGGTAACTATCACTTGAGTGGTGAAGGTCGCGTACCACGCCGATTGCCCTAGTAAGGAAGCGGATTCTGCTAAAAGCCGAAGAAGGATTTTATCTTCGGGTGGTTGCGTGAGGCAAAGTGTCGCGGGTCCAACTTCATTCACTAACCAAGCGGCTTTCGCGCCGGTGCCCGAGAATTCACGCCAGGCAGAGGCGGGGCGAAGGGGTGGAGCGTTATCGAGTATAAGTGGACGAGGGTCTTCGGTTAGCCAGGTCGGTTCTTTCGTCCATTCCGTTAACCAACCATTCCAGCGAAAGGCTATGGCTGAGGGGGGAGGGAGGACGGCGGCTTCTTCGGCAGTGAAAATTAAATGATGAGCGAGACGATTGTCGCGTTGTGAGTAATCGAGTCCGCGAGCCACAAATCGTGATAAGACAAACCAATTGGTGTTACTTGCTTCGATGATTCGAAAAGTGAAAGTGGCGCCTTCAGGATTTTGATGTGGGGTGCCGAGTGATTCTAAAATTTGGGCGAGTCGATCGGGAATTGAACGATGACGTGCCACGGTGCAATACCCCGAACGCCCAGCCACTAGGCCGCGTGGGGCGGAAGTGAATATGAGTTGCAGAGGCATGAAATTATTTTCCAGGAATCAATTCAGGCGAAGCTAAATGCATGAGCCAATAAACCGGGGCTTCGACGAAGGCGGGTGCGAGTTTTTGGGGATCAGGTGCGATACGACCTTTATTGGGGCCTTCGGCAATCACGACGGGTTGGTGTCCGAAAGAGGTTGCGGCGAAATAACGAATTTCTTGGGTGAGAGATTCGGCGGTGGCGACGAGTCCTGGGCAGAGTTGAATCAGAACTTCTCGAACGCGATCAGAATTTCGGTGAATGGCTTCCAGATCAATTTTTCCGTTTTGCAGAATGGGTTCGAGTGGTGACGTGAGGAGGAATTGCCAAGTGTCGCACTTGCCAACGACAAAAGCTAAAGGAGTGGCGATGCGTTCTTTTTGAGAAAGGCCTAAGACGCGTTTGATCCGTGTTTCCATTTCAGCCAGAATCGTGTCTTGCTGATCGATGCGACCTTTGATGGAAAGTTGAGGATCTTCGACGCCGACTAATTTTGCTTTGAAGCGGGCATTCGCGGTGGGATCGAAAAGGAAGATGAGACCCGCTGCCGTGGCGACGTGCATCGCGCCAGGCGAGTCATGGATATCGATGCCAGGCTCAAAATGTTCACCGGCGTTATCGTAGAAAATAATTGAGGTCTCTTTTTGTTTTTGGCTGGGAACGCTGAGCGTGTAAATAAACGGACGGGGCAGAGAGACGATACGTCCTAGCCGCGGAAGTTTTTCGTAGGTGGCGCCTTCGAGGGCGGTTTTGCCCAGGAGAGCCTCTTCCGGTGAGGTGGCGGAGAAGAGGGAGTTCCGCATTTGATTGAGGAGCAGATTACCCGTCGGGTCGGCGTCCTTAAAGGCCAACCCTAAGTCGGTCGGTAGCTTCTCTTGGAGAATTCTAGTAAGTACGGCTAAATAATACGATTTACCCGCGCTAGGGGCTCCGATGATGGATAAAATCTGGTGCGGCATATCCAGATAGCCTGGCGGGAGTTGGCGACGGCAATGAGGGCAAGCGATGTCGGTGCAGGCGAGGCCCATGGGGTCGAGGGCGAGACCATGATCGTTAAAGCGGGTAGGATGGAAGCGTAGTCGAACATCGCTACCGAGGATCGGATCACCGCGCAGATCTTCGTGCACGGCGATGCTGAGAGCGTCGCCTGGATTAAATCGTGTCCAACAGACTGGGCAGCTGTGACTACCTTTATTTTTTTCTTCAGCTAAAGTGACGGAAGATTTGGTCTTCACAAAATTTTCTTCGTGGGGACTTAGGTGACTGGCAATCTGCGAAAGATTAAAACCCACTTCTAAACCGTCAGGAGTGCAGGCCAGGGTTTCGGGGGCGCGACCCAGGTGCTGGGCGGCGTTCAAAAGTTGACTGGAGGGATATTGGCCAATGTTTTCACCAGTCGAAGCATCGAACAAAGTCCAGAGAGTATTATTTACTGCACTGAAATCTATTTCGGGACTTGGACTGATTACCCAAAGTGAGTCGGGAAATTGCAGAGTCGTGGTTTCGGAAATCGGCGTGGGCTTAATCAGTAAATTTCCATTCACAAAAATCTTTTTACCCGCCACTGATTCGATGGAAAGGTGACCAGAATTCTGAGTGAGAATAATGGATGGCAATAGACTCTCCGTGGGGAGTTTTGCGGGTAGAGTTTCAAAGCTGCCCTTAGTGCCAAGGGTGCAATTGTACCACTGCACGATGGCTTTCTTCTTACTAGAGATAAACATGGGTCCTTTGGGGCGTAAAATACACTAAAGAGAGCAGTTGAATTCTGCAAGGATGTCAGTACTATAGTCAGTTCCCCCAACCATTAATTACCCCTAATTATGGATAATGAATCAGAAGAGCTTACCCTAAATCGTGCCCGCAAGGGTGATTTGGATGCCTACAATCAATTGGTATTAAAATATCAGGAGAGAATTTTTGCTAAGGTTTTTTCGATGCTCCGAAATAGCCAAGACGCCGAAGAGATTACCCAAGATACTTTTATTCGTGCCCACCGTGCACTCGCGACCTTTCGTGGAAACGCCAGTTTTTCAACCTGGATCTATCAAATTGGAACTAATTTAGCTCGAAATCGCTACTGGTATTGGAAACGCCGCAAGCGTGATGAGTCGATGTCATTAGACGCAGATCTCGGGGAAGATGCCGGGGCAACCTTGCACGATATTTTATCGGACGGTGCCCAGGGACCAGGCCACGAAGCACAACACAATGAATTCGTGAAAAAAGTTGCCGACTGCATGGAACAATTAAAGCCCGAACATGCTCTAATTCTTACCATGCGTAATGTCCAAAACATATCCTATGAAGATATTGCGCAAGAGCTCGGACTTTCTATCGGCACGGTTAAAAGTCGAATCAATCGCGCACGTGGGGCCTTACGTGAACTCATGGGAGATGAGTATTTGAAATGAGTTTTACGGAATTTGAAAACTTAGTTGAACGCTATCTCGACGGAAATATTTCGCGAGCAGAAGAGACGCGTTTATTGGAGTTAATCAAGAAATCTTCGGATTTAAAAAACCGTTTTAAAGTCAAGGTGCGTTTACATCAGGCTCTGAATAAGTGTCTGGCTGCTCATCAAACCAAGCAGGCCTATCACTCATTTGCCTGGTTGCGGGTTTACGTTAAACGCATGAGCCAAGTGGCATCTTGCGCCTGTTTAATCGCTTTAGTTTTTGTACAACTCAGGGTGACATTGCCCTCGGAGTACACGGGGGCGCTTTACAACCTGAGTGCAGCGATGGCCGATGAGGCTGACGATTTTGTAGATGGGATTTCGGCGCATGAGGTGTTCGCTAACTCCGAACCGGATGATCTGTCCGACATGAGTATGCCGGATAGTGAAAATACTGATATTCTTTCACCGATAGATGAGCTGGAGTCATCCGAAACATAACAATCCTCCTTGCTTAATCGCATCGAGCCGAATGTGCTTACCGCTGTATGCAACAGGCCGAAAATTCTAGGCCAGAAATTCGTTTGAAGGGCATCGCCGCTGCTCCCGGCGTTGGTCGTGGCCCAGTTTATTTACTGCAGAAAGGTCTGCCGCTGGCGACGTGCGTTAAGGTGGTGGATCCCGATGCGGAAATTCGCAGATTCGAAGAGGCTCTCATCGCCACGCGACATGAAATCACTCATCTCCGAGACAAAGTGGTTGGCGAATTAGGGGAATCGGAAGCGGCGATTTTTGATGCACACTTATTGGTCTTAGAAGATGTGGCCTTGGTTGATGAAGTAATCAAACAAGTGCGTTTAACTGGATTTAATATTGAATTTTGTTTTCAGGAAGTCTCCCAACACTACATCGATATTTTCGAAAAGATGGAGGATGTTTTTCTCCGCGAGCGCGCCTCCGATATTCGTGATGTGACGAGTCGGGTCATGAATCAATTAGTGGGCATCAGTCCAGAGCGCGTCGGAACTCCACTGCGTAAACCCGTCGTGGCAGCTAAAGATTTAACCCCGTCGGAAACGGCGACCCTGCCGACCGACGGCGTAATCGCGTTTGTGACTGAAGAAGGTGGTCGCACCGGCCACTCCGCGATTATGGCCCGTTCGCTCGAGATTCCCGCCGTTGTTGGCGTGCGCGGATTGCTCGATGCGGTGAATGAGGATGATGTTATTTTAGTGGATGGTGAATTGGGTCTCGTGGTTATTAATCCGACGGCGCAGACAATCGAGAGCTATCAGGCCAAAGAAGTGACCATCCAGAATCGTCGCGATCGCGTGATGAAAGAAATCGGTCTGCCCGATTGCACCCTCGATGGCGTGAGTTTTAGTCTCCAAGCCAATATCGGGGGTCCTGAAGATATGGAAGATATGAGCCGTTATTACGCGCACGGCGTCGGACTTTATCGCACTGAAAATTTATTTTTACGTCTCGATGCTTGGCCGACCGAAGAAGAACAGTATGAAGAATACGCCGCAGTCGTTAAACAAGCACACGGCAAATTAGTTACTTTTCGTACACTAGATTTGGGCGGAGATAAGCGCTTAGGCGATTTAACGGATGAAGCTAATCCCTTTATGGGTTATCGCGCGATTCGACTGTGCTTGGATCGCCCCGATATTTTTAGACCGCAATTACGGGCGATATTACGCGCGGCTCAATTAGGTCCCGCCGCTATCATGTTCCCGATGATTTCGAGTCTCGAGGAATTACGTAAAGCGAAAGAATTTCTCTGCGGCGTCGCCACCGAGCTCGCGAGTGAAGGCGTGACGCCCAAAGAAGTGATTCGTCTGGGGGCGATGATCGAAATTCCTGCTGCCGTAGCCGTTGCGGAAGAGTTAGCCCAAGAGGTCGACTTTTTCAGCGTGGGCACCAACGACTTAGTTCAATATTTACTCGCGGTTGATCGTGGTAACCAAAGAGTCGCCACGCTTTATGAGCCCGCCCACCCAGGATTTATCCGCACCATCGACAAGATATTTTCTTCGGCTAAAAAGAATAATGTTGTTTCCGCTGTTTGTGGAGAGTTGGCCGGAGATTCACTGTGGGCCCCTTTATTCGTTGGTATGGGCGTAGATGAATTAAGTATGTCACCGGGGTCGATTCCTGAAGTGAGATTTATTTTACGACATTCAACGCATGCCGAATTAAAATCTTTGGCCGAAAGTGTACTAAAGATGACGGAGACGGCGCAGATTAAGAATCGGATGAATGAGTTTTGCCAAACTAAATTAAAGTTACGCTAATGTCATCGGAGCCGTTGCCCAATCCGCACATTGTATCGCTCAAGGGTTATGTTCCTGGTGAACAACCGCAGGGTGGAGGATGGATTAAATTAAATACCAACGAAAATCCCTATCCACCCAGTCCGCGAGTGGTTGAGGCTATTAAAAAGCATTTAGAAACCGATGGTACGGCCCTCAGGCTTTACCCGTCGCCCGATTCTGCCCCACTGCGTAAAACAATCGCGGCATTGCACGGCTACCACGCTGATAACATTGTCGTGGGTAATGGCTCGGATGATATTCTTAATTTATTGGTCAGGTCTTACGCAGATTTAAATCGTCCGATTGGCCTGTTGGATCCGAGTTACTCGCTCTATCCGGTGATTGCCGCCATCCAAGGTGCCTCCGTAGTCAAAGTGCCGATTACCCCAGATTTTTCGTTGGATATTAACGCCGTCGTAAATTGTCGGGCCCCGATTTTTTTCCTGACTAATCCCAACGCGCCTTTGGGAATTTCTTTTTCAGCTAAACAAGTCGAAGAGTTAGCGCAGGCCTTCTCAGGTATTTTAGTCGTCGATGAAGCTTATGCAGATTTCGCCGAAGAAGATTGTACACAGTTGCCATTAAAATATCCGAACGTCGTGGTCACCCGCACGCTTTCCAAATCTTATTCCTTGGCCGGTATGCGTGTGGGTTATGCGCTTTGCTCGTTGAAGGTCGCGGAGATTCTCCATCGGGTTCGCGATAGTTATAATGTCGATCGATTGGCCCAAGTCGCCGCGGTAGCCGCCTTGGAGGATCGGGAGTGGGTGCAGAAAAATATCGAAAAGATTAAAGCCACTCGCACAAGATTGATTAGCGAACTCACCCAGTTGGGCTGGAAGATTAATCCTTCGTCAGGAAATTTTATTTTAGCTAAACCGAGAGGTAAGACGCACGAATTTTCGAGCGCCACGGCGGAGTCGGCGTTTAACTTTTTGAAGGAACATAAAATTTTAGTACGTTGTTTTCCGCATCATCCCTTGACCGAAAAGTCGTTAAGAATAACCGTGGGAACAGATGCCGAAATGGATGCTTTTTTAAAGGCCGCCAGGGCTTGGTCGGAAGGGTGAGATTGACATTTAGGTCTAGAGCGATGATTTCTTGGGTATGACTGCACGAACTCGCCAAGCGACGATTCGACGTAATACCGCCGAAACCAAGATAGATTTATCGGTAAATCTAGACGGCACGGGCGTATCCGAAATCAGCACCGGGGTGGCCTTTTTTGACCACATGCTGACGTTGCTGAGTCGTCACGCGATGATCGACTTAAAAGTAAAAGCTACGGGCGACACCGACGTCGATTATCACCACACCGTTGAGGACGTGGGTATCGTTTTAGGTTCTGCCATTAAGGAAGCCCTCGGCGACAAAGCGGGAATTCGTCGTTACGGATTCTTTATTCTGCCGATGGACGAAACCTTGGCGCGTTGCGTTATTGATTTAAGCAATCGCTCGATGCTGGTCTACCAAGCAGACATCATGAATTTCATGGTGAAGGATTTCAACATCGCCCTCGTCCGCGAATTTTTCCAAGGCCTGGCGAATGCATTGGCCTGCAATCTGCACTTAAAAGTGGAGTACGGTGAAGAGCCTCACCACATCGCCGAGGCCTTATTTAAAGCATTTGCCAAAGCCTTACGGGCCGCTGTCGAAATTGATCCACGTCAAGATGGTCGCGTGCCTAGTACTAAAGGTACACTTGCTTAAGTTGTGAGCACTGCGGATTCTCAGCCTCGTCCTCGTGTTGCGGTGATTGACTACGGCATGGGCAATTTGCGCAGTGTGAGTCGTGCTTTAATCGCCGCAGGTGCCGATGCATACCTTGCTGCGAATCCACGCGATGCCGAAAAAGCTGACGCGGTGGTTTTTCCAGGTCAGGGGGCCATCACCGATTGTATGGATTGTTTGAGTCGCACATCCTTCGATAGTTTTTTGAAGGAGTGGATTAAATCAGATAAACCCTTTCTCGGAGTCTGCTTAGGTCTGCAGGCCTTATTCGAAAGATCGGAAGAAGGTAATCGCGCTGGTCTAGGGATTTTTCCGGGAGTCATTTCGCGCTTTGAGTCCATGGCTCGCTTGCGTATTCCACACATGGGTTGGAATGAGGCGATTTTTAGAGAATCGGGTCCGCTCACCGAGGGTATTAAGGTCGAGGGCGAGCCCTTTTACTTTGTCCATAGTTACCGCTTAGTGAAGACCGAGGAGTCGCTGGTTTGGTGCGAGACTGAATATGCGGGCCGATTTGTAAGTGGAATTAAGCGGGGGAGGGTGTTGGCGACGCAGTTCCACCCTGAGAAAAGTCAGGTCAAAGGCTTGCAAATCTACCGCAATTTTCTGAGTTTAGTGAACCGCTAAGGTCATTCCCTTGGCGGCCCATCACCGTCATGAGTTCTAAAAACGCTATTCTCAAATTGGATGACAAAGAAATTGTCCTCCCCGTAATCGTAGGCACTGAGGCCGAACGAGCTGTCGATATCCGCAAATTACGCGATGAGACTGGTTATGTAACTTTTGACGACGGATACGCGAACACGGGCGCTTGTGAATCGAAAGTCACTTTCATCGACGGCGATAAGGGTCTGCTTCGTTACCGTGGTTACTCGATCGAAGAATTAGCGGAAAAATCTACCTTCATCGAAACCGCTTATTTATTAATTTACGGTGAGCTGCCGACGGCTGAACAAATCAAGAAGTTCAAAGCACGTATTCTCGATAATTCGCAAATTCACGAAGGCCTGCGTATCGCACTCAGCGGTTTCCCAAGCAACGCCCACCCGATGGCCGTATTATCGGCGACCTTGAATACGCTCGGCTGTTATTATCCAGAGCTGGGTACCAATGAACGTACGCACGACTTAGCTAAGTTTGACGAAACGGCTGCCGTATTAATTACAAAAGTTCGCACACTCGCAGCCTTAGCCCACCGCTCGAAAGAAGGTGAGCCTCCCGTTTATCCTAAACCGGGCTTAGATTATTGCTCGAACTTCCTGCACTTACTCTTTTCCCAGCCTAATGCTGATTTCACGATACATCCTGAAGTCGCTCGCGCCTTGGATTTAATCCTGATTTTACACGCGGATCATGAACAAAACTGTTCGACCTCGACGGTCAGAATGGTGGCGTCGGGCGGTGCTAATCTCTTCCCCTCCGTTTCGGCCGGTGTCTGTGCGCTCTGGGGTCCATTACACGGCGGTGCGAATCAAGCCGTCATTGAAATGCTCCAAGAGATTCATAACTCGGGTGACGACGGTTCGAAATTTATCGCCGACGCGAAAGACAAAACCAAACAGATTCGTTTAATGGGTTTTGGCCACCGCGTTTATAAGAACTACGATCCCCGTGCCAAGATTATCAAAGCACAATGCGATAAAGTTCTCAAGGTTCTCGGAATTAACGATCCGCTTTTAGCCATCGCAATGCGTTTAGAGAATGCGGCGTTAAATGACCCTTACTTTAAAGAGCGTAATCTCTATCCGAATGTAGACTTCTACAGTGGCATTATTCTGAAGGCCATTGGTATTCCGACGGAAATGTTTACCGTGATTTTTGCGATTGGTCGGATGCCTGGTTGGATTTCGCACTGGAAGGAAATTGCGGAAACACCTAAGCAAAAGATTCATCGTCCCCGTCAAATTTATGTCGGTAACACCGAACGTAAATACGTACCGATTGAAAAACGCGGATAAGTTTTTTAGTTCACAGAACTAGAGATTACTTCATGCCCAGGAAGTGGGTATACAGGGGGAGAGCCGATCGTTTCCGATCGGCTCTCCGTCTGTTGAGTCATATACTATAAGCCGGATTCTGTCTGAGGGGGTACTCACCTTACCTCTGCGTATTCATTTCTCTGACGTTTTAAGTCCCGCCTTGCGGCGATGCGACAACCCGGAGCCTCGGTGGGTGACCTAGTAGCGGCTCCTGTTTATCTTGCACCGGATTGGGTTTACCTTGCCTCCTCGGTTACCCTTGGAGCGGTGGGCTCTTACCCCACCTTTTCACCCTTACCGTTTCCCTTGCGGTAGCGGCGGTATCTTCTCTGTGGCACTGTCCGTCACGGCTTGCGCCGTGCCCCGACTTGCGGCGGGAATCCTACCCTGTGGTGTCCGGACTTTCCTCACGGTTTAACCCGTGCGAATACGCATATATGACTGTCCCAACACTCTACATTTTATTCCTTAATTTGAAAAGTTAAAACTCCATTCACCTCAAATTGAACGAGTTTTCTAACCTCTAATCAGGTAAATATTTTTAAGAGTGGTCTGGTGTGATTTGCGCGAGAACTGACTTAGCTGATTTCTGTAACTGGTCCCAGCGCTCCGAAAATCCGCTTTCACCATTAGAAATAAGACGAAGCGTACTCCGCCATTCAAGCAGAGCTCTTTCTAAATCGCCACGACCGGGTCCACGTCCATCGGGGTCAGTGGATTGACTTGTTTTATTATGCAGCGCGAAATCTTTTAATAATTCTGCACAGCCCTCGCCAAAACCATCGGGTAATCCGTCATGCAGATAACCTTCTGCCGTCAGAGATTTATAAGTCAGGCGACAGCAAGCACCGAGTCGACTGGAGTTTCTCGCAACCGCTCCGAGTCGGTCGCCGGCCCGCAGCTCCGCAAGATCCCAGCAAAGGTCTTCGACATTATAGGTTTCATCTTCAAGCGCGGCAGCGACTGCCAGTCCTTCACCATGTTGAAAGAGTGAAGCAATTTGTCCACGTTCGGTTGGCGTTCCATCGGCTTTGATGAGTTTAAGCTTGAGCCAAAGTTTGCCTGACTGTGCGGTGAAGAGTTGTGACTGATTAGTCCCCAGAACATTTTTTAGATTAATATCTTCTTTATCAACAAAGCGTCGGTCGGGATTAATGAGATTTTCTTCCTGCGCATCAGGAATCACGCGAACTTGGGCCGAGGAATAATCTAATTTAACCATCACCGTTTCGCGTTGGATTTGGATGCCCTCAATCGGACGTCCACCTTGCGTGAGCTGAGGCAAAAGCGGTAAAATTTCTTTTTCGATTTGTTCTAGTGTCCAAATCGCGGTCCGTGGTTTCTTGCCTGCCCATTTTTGAAGGGCTTTTCGCAGCCATTCTACCGGCGTTAAGCCATCGGTTTCATTAGTCTTCGGGAAATGGGCAAGCGGAACGATGCGACCATAAAACGTGACGTCATTTTCCTGTTTGATTTTACAGGGTGTTCCGTAGGTCACGGCTTTGAGTGAATCAGGCTTTGAAAGTGCCGGATACCATTCACCTTTAATTCTGATCAGTGCTTCGCTCATGGGTACTACTTTGTTCGGTCGTATCCGTTGCCAAATTCCGTTGCGCCCTAACATTTCTTCCACGTGTCGAATCGTGCCTGGAAGTTCTTCAGAGGGTGCGGTTTCTATTTCGCTTAGATTCGTAAGTCCTAATTGAATCGTATCACGGGTGAAGAGGCTCTGCACAAATTTCTGGGCCGACTCTTTAGGCTGATTTGAGTGACGCATCACGGTGAGTATCGCCGGCCAGTCCAATCCCTTACTGCGTTTGATTTGTAAGGGCTTCGCTTCGCCGAGTCGAGGTGAGTCGCCCGACCACACTGCATAACCTTTTTCGTCGAGTCCGCGTCGACCCGCCCGACCAAACATCTGCAATAATTCATCGGGCCTAATTTCTTGTGCCGCATGTTCGGTGGTATATTTTCGATCCGTAACGAGTACCGAACGCAGAGAAAAATTAATCCCCGCGGCCAGTCCAGTAGTTGCCACGACGACATCTAATTTCCCCGATTTTGCCCAGGGTTCGATCAGTTCGCTCCGTTGTTGATAGGTTAATCCGCTGTGATGTAGGCCAACGCCTTGTCTTAATAATTTATATAAATCATCCCCAGCCAATTTTCTCTGTTCCGCCGTTAACTGTGGTCCATTGCCGAGGGGCAGGGCATAGGCGATGTCTTTGGCGATTTGTTCGGCGGCTTTTCTGCGAGGCGCGAAAACTAAAATGGGTCCAAGGTCGGACTGCAGACCCTTAATTACCGCCCGTGCGATGCTACTCCGAACCCCTTCAGGTTCTTTTGTCTCAAGTGCATCTAGCCAGATTTCTTCTAAGGGAACGGGTCGGCGGTGTTCTTCGACGAGGGTGACATCGCGTCCGAGTGAGGTAAGCCATTCGACCACTGCTTTAGGATTGGCGACGCTGCCACTGAGTAAAAGCAGCTGTGTTGTTTTCGGGGCGAGCGCTAAAACTGTTTCGTACGCTGCACCGCGACGGTTATCGGTGAGCATTTGATATTCATCGATGACTAATAAATCGGGCCCCTTATTTTCCAGAAATTTTTGACGTTGGGTTTCGAGGGTGGCGACGATGATTGGTGCGTTTAGATTTTCGCTGATATCGCCCGTGGCGATGCCGACATCCCAGCCCAGTTCGGACCATTCGGCCCGTTTGTCATTAGCCAGGGCTCGGGTGGGGACCGTGTACACGGCTTGGCCTTGGTGGCCGCCTTTAATAAATAACTCGAAGACGTGGGTCTTTCCTGAGCCCGTCGGTGCTTGTACAATCACGTCCTTCCTTGCACGAAGGGCGCGAAGGGCGGTCTGTTGCCAGAGGTCGGGCAGGATGAGACGTTGTTCCGACATATCTACATTTCAGCAAATCCTACTTGAACTTAGACGCAAGCCAATGGGTGTTTGCGATTGCGACAATCGCACTCCGTGTGCTAATAATTACCAACATGCCTATCAATAAGGACCTAGTACAAGGACTTAAAAAAGTGGATCGCGATCTCGCGTTCATGATGGAGTGCTTTGTCGAAGTGCTTGAGCAGTTAGGCCACAAAGATTTAGCCGGTACTTTACCTTGGATGGGCAAACGTAAATTACGTGGTGTCCAAATTTTCTCTTACCGTGGTGTGCAAGCTTACTCGATTGCGTTTCAGTTGCTGAACATGGTGGAAGAAAATGCCTCTGCTCAGTCGAAACGTATTCGTGAAGACAAAAGCGGGCTCGCCTCCGATCCCGGTTCTTGGGGAAAAACTTTTAATCGTCTGCGTGATCAGGGTTTGACCGAAAAACAAGTCGCCAAACGTTTAAGCGATATTCACGTCGAACCTGTTTTAACGGCGCACCCGACCGAAGCGAAACGCGCGACGGTTTTAGAAATTCACCGCGAACTTTACAAATTATTAGTTCGTCGAGAAAACAGCATGTGGACGGCCGCAGAACAACGTGCCATCCGTGATGAAATCAAAGTCGCACTCGAACGTCTCTGGCGAACCGGTGAGTTTTATCAACAAAAGCCCGAAGTTCAGTCCGAGCTCCGTAATATTAATTATTTCTTATCAAAGGTTTTCCCCGACGCGATTATGAGCATGGATTTACGCATGCGCCAAGCCTGGGAAGAGGCTGGTTTTTCGCCTGAGAAGATTGAACACCCCGATGCTTTACCGTTAATCACACTCGGAACCTGGGTGGGCGGCGATCGCGATGGCCATCCCTTGGTTACCGCTGAAGTTACTACGAGAGCGCTCAATCTTTTCCGTACCACTGCGTTGAATATTGTTACCGAGCGACTCGAGACTCTGGGTCAGCGTCTTTCTTTAGGTGACCACTTACAACTTCCTCCCGCTGTATTTATCAAACAGGTCAACAAGCATGCCGCCGCACTGGGTGAAGCAGGTGAACACGCCTTAGCACGCAATATCGGTGAAACTTGGAGACAATATATTAATCTTATTCGTCTACGCATGCCGCCAGCTGTCGGTGAGTGTCCCGCTGGCTCACATAAAACTCCCGAAGGCATTGTCGCTGACTTACTTTTTCTAAGAGAAACATTAGTTGAAGTGGGTGGGGCACAAATCGCCCGTTACGAAATCGATCCCTTGATTCGTTTCCTTCGTACCTTTGGTTTCCACATGGCGACGTTGGATATTCGTCAGAACAGCGCCTTCCACGATAAAGCGATTTCACAACTGATGACCGTCGCCGGTTTAGATGATAACGACTATCCCAATTGGGATGAATCACGTCGACTGGGCTTCCTCGATTCCGAACTGCGCTCAACGCGTCCCTTCATCCGCTCGCAAGAGAGTATCGGATCTGAAGCGGACGCCGTCATTGCCTGCCATCGCTCTTTAGTTGCCCATATCAATCATTACGGTTCAGAGGGCTTGGGCTCTTTAATCGTGAGTATGACCCGCTCGGTCTCTGATTTACTTTCCGTTTATTTAATCGCTCGTGAAGCAGGCTTAACCGCCGGCGGGTCCGACAGTCCGTATTGCTTACTTCCGGTTGTTCCACTTTTTGAAACCATCGACGACTTAGAACGTAGCACCGCGATTCTCGATGACTTCCTTTCACATCCTTTCACTCGTCGTACGCTCGAGATGCGCCGCGATGCCGGAATCACTCGTGGCTTAACGCAGCAAGTGATGATTGGTTATTCCGACTCCAATAAAGACGGCGGTATTCTTGCCTCGCTCTGGAATCTCTATCGCGCCCAACAGAATTTAACTAAAGTAGGAGCTAAGCACGGTGTGCGTATTGTATTCTTCCACGGTCGTGGCGGTACGATTTCTCGTGGCGCTGGTCCGACTCACCGTTTTATCGACGCTTTACCGCGTGGAAGTATCAACGGCGAATTACGCGTCACCGAACAGGGCGAAAGCATTACCCAGAAATACGCTAATCACATCACCGCAGTAAATAATCTCGAATTATTACTCGCCGGTGTGACTCAGCATACGATTCTCGATGAAGTAGAGAAAGCACAAGACGCAGCCATCAGCAAAGTGATGGACAAGTTCGCTGAGTTTTCTCGCGAGGCCTACCAGTCACTCATCAAGACTCCTAAGTTTATCGATTTCTTCCGTCAGGTCACTCCGATTGACGTCATTGAAGCCAGTCGTATCGGCTCGCGTCCTTCCCGTCGTACGGGTGCCGCTTCCCTGGAAGACTTACGTGCGATTCCTTGGGTGTTCTCGTGGAGCCAAGCGCGTTTCTATCTCTCGGGTTGGTATGGCGTAGGGTCAGCCTTAGCCCGTCTTAAAGAAGAAGATCCAAAGGGTTATGATTTATTGAAAGACATGTACGACACCTGGCCGCCTCTGCGTTACATGCTTAAGAATGCCGCGACGAGCGTTATGGCTGCGAACCGCGGTATGATGCGTCTCTATGGTTCGATGATTACGGATAAGAAACTTAAGAATATTTTCCTGACGCGTATTCTGGATGAACATTTCCTGGCTCAAAAATTGTTGAACGAGATATCGAACAAAAAACTTACGGAAGGTCGTCCGCGCCTCCGTAAAGTCATCAAGCTTCGCGAAGAAGCGATCGACCTATTGCACGAACAGCAGGTCGCCATTCTCAAGGATTGGAGAAAGAAATCGGCGGACGGTGATCGTAAAGAAGCCGACGCCTTACTTCCTCAGATGC
This sequence comes from Opitutales bacterium, assembly GCA_009691685.1. Lineage (GTDB taxonomy): Bacteria > Verrucomicrobiota > Verrucomicrobiia > Opitutales > UBA953 > UBA953. The sequence goes on along the minus strand of SIAU01000008.1, from coordinate 10,320 downwards.
TCCTTTCGCTCAACGCTATCGCCGCAGGTCTGCAAGCGACGGGTTGATTTAAATATGCTTCCAGAATTCGGTTAAGAACTTCGTCGCGAGCTGCGCAATAAGCACGATATTCCAAAAGACGAGTTGCAGACCGAGGGAGGGTCCGAAACCTAGGCTTAACACCTGCGTCGCTGCGCTCGTGACAAGCAGAACAACCGTGCCCGTACAAAGTGAGATCACCAGGGTCTGCACTGCTTTCGGTACGAAGCTGGAGAGACTGGTATCGGCCATACAGATAGCTGCGAAAGTCAGTCCGACGGAAACGAGTCCAACCGCACCAATTGCCCAGACGGATCCGTCTTTACCAAAGAAATGTTGAGCGGCTAAACGACCAAGCACCGGGACGTAAATGACGACCATCGCGAGGGCGATCCAGAATCCGACTTCCGATCCGTTACCGTAGGACTGACCGAGGATCGACTCAGCGTACTGTTTAACTGCACTCTCGAATGTGAGGGGGGTGAGGTTAGGTATGTTCATACTGATGAAATTTTTATAAGAAAATTAAGGTCAGTGTCTACGCAGAAGGTTAGACGGTCCAAGCCTCGTGCGCCGAGGCCCAGAGGTCGTAGTTCAAGGGTTTCTTACCCGTGGGAATCATGCGGTAGTGTCCGCCTGATGCCTTGATGATGGCGAGTCCTGCTGCCACATCCCATAAGTTGGTGCCCGATTCATAATAGGTATCGGCCACGCCTTCACCCACATACGCGAGGGCCAGTGCCGCCGATCCAATCATACGAATTTTCTTATAACGTGATACTTCTTTTATGAAAATTTCCATCGCGGGCGTGCTTTTGTCAGCCGCCGCCGGGAATCCCGTCATAATACAGGCATCATTAATTTTTTGGGCCCACGCAGGTTTGATTTTCTTACCGTTAATAAACGTGCCTTCGCCCGGAACGCCTAAATAGGTTTTCTTTAAATTAAAATTATAAATCACACCCAAGACTGGTTCGGCACCACGCATGAGTCCGAGCGACACACAGGTGCAGGGCTGATCACGGAGGTAATTGTAAGTGCCGTCGAGTGGATCCACGACCCAGTAAAGTTCGTTGCCCGAAAATAATGAAGCATCGCCGCCGAGTTCTTCGCCAATGATGGGGATTCCGGATGATTTAAGTTTTTCTCTAACGAGATTTTCCGAATCCACGTCTGCCTGCATTTTGACGTCATCGTCCGTCTCAGAATTAATCTCCTTGGTCGCTCCATTAAGCAGAAGGTCGCCAGCTGCTTGAGCGGTCGATACCGCTAACGTCTTGAGTGATTCGAGAGAGAGTTGGCTCACGCTGGCATCATCAAACATTTTTCTCGTATCGCAAACCCAATGAACTGGGGTAACAAAAAGCCCAGTTTTCAGGCTGGGCTTTGGTTTGATGTTGTTAGGCGAGACTTAAGGAAGCTCGGTCGTACCCATCAAGAAGCGGTCGCACTCACGAGCAGCGCCACGGCCTTCATTAAAGGCCCAAACGACGAGACTTTGACCACGACGGCAGTCACCCGCTGCAAAGACGCCAGGGAGGCTCGTAGTGTACTTCTCGTGCTCGGCTTTGATGTTGGTACGAGCATCGCGTTCGACATTTAAAGCGTCGAGCAACGGCTGTTCGGGTCCCAGGAAGCCCATCGCCAATAAGACTAATTGAGCAGGCATTACTTTTTCTGTTCCAGGAATGTTCTGAGGAACGAACTGTCCTTTTTCATTTTTCTTCCATTCGACTTGAACAGTGTGAACGGCTTTCACATTTCCTGCTTCATCATTTTCAAACTTGGTGGCGGTCGTAACGTAGACGCGAGGATCGGAACCGAACTTAGCGGCAGCTTCTTCTTGTCCGTAGTCGACCTTGTAAGTCTTGGGCCATTCAGGCCATGGATTATCTTTTTGGCGAGTGAGGGCTGGCTTCGGCATGATTTCAACCTGAGCGACAGACTTACATCCGTGGCGAAGGGAAGTGCCTACGCAGTCAGTACCGGTATCACCACCACCAATGATCACAACGTCCTTACCTTGAGCAGTGATAAAGTCGGTGCTGGATTCTCCATCGAGAACGGACTTGGTGTTCGCGGATAAGAAATCCATCGCGAAGTAGATGCCTTTACCTTCGCGACCAGGAATTGGTAAATCGCGTGCTTTCGTTGCACCTGTGCAAACTACGATTGAGTGAAAATCCTTACGGAGTTGTTCAGCCGAGATATCTTTGCCGATATTCACGCCACATTTGAAAGTAACACCTTCGTCTTCGAGTAAGCGAACTCGACGGAGAACGACTTCTTTTTTATCGAGCTTCATGTTCGGAATACCGTACATGAGTAAGCCACCTGGACGGTCGGCGCGTTCGAAAACGGTGACGTTGTGACCAGCGTGATTTAATTGAGCCGCCGCGCTGAGTCCGGCAGGGCCAGAACCGATGACGGCCACTTTTTTGCCCGTGCGTCTTGCAGGAGGACGAGCGACCACCCAACCGTTTTCCCAACCTTTATCGATAATCGAAACTTCGATATTTTTAATCGTAACAGGCGGATTATTGATTCCTAAAACACACGCGCCTTCACAGGGAGCAGGGCAAACGCGACCGGTGAACTCGGGGAAGTTATTGGTTTTATGTAAACGTTCCAACGCTTCTTTCCAGAGTCCGCGATACACGAGATCATTGAACTCAGGAATTAAGTTATTAATCGGACAGCCACTGGCCATACCGCTAATCATTTTTCCGGTATGACAGAAAGGTACGCCGCAATCCATACAACGGGCGCCTTGCTTGCGAAGTTTTTCATCGCTGTGGTGGTGGTGAATTTCCTTCCAATCACCAATGCGGGTCAGCGCATCGCGATCGGGGGGTAATTCACGTTGGAATTCTACAAATCCGGTTGGTTTTCCCATATGATTTAAATCGTTTGGTGGTTAGGTGTTTAGGATTAGCCTCCGCCGACGCGAGCAACGTCGCGGGCGTTGATTTCGAAAGCTTCGTCGAGGGCAGCGTCCCCGCTGAGGCCTTTAGCTTGAGCTTGTTCAATCGCTTCGAGAACACGCTTGTAGTCCTTAGGCATGACCTTGACGAACTTCGTCGAATAGTTTTTCCAGTCAGCGATAATCTTCGCAGCTTTTTTGGAGCCAGTGAGATCAGCGTGACGTTGGATTAATTCTTTAAGTACGGTTAAGTCTCTCTCTTCGAGTTTTTCAAGTCCGACCATTTGCTTGTTACAACGAACCGCAAAGTCAGCCTTCTCATCGAGGATATAAGCCACACCACCACTCATACCCGCGGCAAAGTTACGTCCAGTTTCACCGAGCACGACCACGCGTCCGCCCGTCATGTATTCACAACCGTGATCACCAATACCTTCAACGACGGTGGTGACGCCCGAGTTACGAACAGCGAATCTTTCGCCCGCTACACCGCGGATAAATACTTCACCCGAAGTTGCACCGTAGAGCGCAACGTTACCGATGATGATATTGTCTTCCGCAGGGAAGGTAGCTTTAGCGTCAGGCTTAATAATAATCTTACCACCGGAAAGGCCTTTGCCGACATAGTCATTGGCATCGCCTTCGAGGGTGATGGTTACGCCAGGAGGAACGAACGCACCAAGACTTTGTCCGGCACTACCCTTGAAGTTCAATTGAATTGTTCCTTCGGGTAGACCTTCCCAATGCTTCTTGGTGATTTCGTTACCGAGAATCGTTCCGACCACGCGGTGCGTATTCTTAATCTCAGAATTGATGACTACTTTTTCTTTCTTATCGATAGCGGGACGGCACTTCTCAAGTAAGAGAGTTAAGTCGAGTGATTTATCGAGTCCGTGATCTTGGACTTCGGTGCAGTAACGACCGACATCGCTGCCCACTTTAGGTGAGTAGAGAAGTTTGGATAAATCGATTCCCTTAGCTTTCCAATGATCGACAGCGTGACGTGCTTCAAGGATGTCAGTACGACCTACCATATCGGTAAGTTTACGGAATCCGAGTTGAGCCATGATTTCGCGAACTTCTTGTGCGACGAAGTTCATGAAGTTAACCGCGTGTTCAGGATCGCCCGTGAAGTTCTTACGGAGTTCAGGGTCTTGGGTCGCAACACCGACAGGGCAGGTGTTGAGGTGGCAAACGCGCATCATGATGCAACCGAGTGAAACAAGAGGAGCCGTCGCGAAACCGAATTCCTCAGCACCGAGTAAGGCAGCAATCACTACGTCACGACCGGTCTTTAATTGTCCGTCCGCTTCAACGACGATACGAGAACGTAGATTATTGAGGAGCAGAGTTTGGTGAGTTTCGGCAAGACCGAGTTCCCACGGTAAACCCGCGTGCTTGATGGAAGTTTGGGGTGATGCACCGGTACCGCCATCGAAACCAGAAATCAGAACAACATCTGCGTGTGCTTTCGCTACACCAGCAGCGATCGTTCCAACGCCGACTTCCGAAACGAGTTTTACACTGACGCGTGCCGCACGGTTAGCATTTTTTAAATCGTGAATGAGTTCAGATAAATCTTCAATTGAGTAAATGTCGTGGTGTGGGGGAGGAGAGATGAGTCCGACGCCAGGAGTGGAGTAACGAACTTTAGCAATCCAAGGATAGACCTTAGCGCCCGGGAGCTGTCCGCCTTCACCAGGCTTGGCCCCTTGGGCCATCTTGATTTGTAATTCGCGAGCTTGAGTGAGGTAGAGACTGGTTACACCGAAGCGACCAGACGCCACCTGCTTGATGGCGGAATTTTTGGAATCACCGCGCTCATTCGTCCAAGTAAAACGATCAGGATCTTCGCCACCTTCACCGGTGTTCGATTTTCCACCGATGCGGTTCATCGCGATTGCGAGACTTTCGTGTGCTTCTTTTGAAATCGAGCCGTAGCTCATCGCACCCGTTTTGAAACGCTTTAAGATTTGTTCAACGCTCTCCACTTCTTCGATTGGAATCGATTTTTGTGGTTTCAATTCGAGCAAACCACGAAGCGTGAAAATCTGACTCATCTGTTGGTTGACTAACGATGAATAGGTTTTGAACGTATCGAAATTATTCGTACGAACGGCTTTTTGGAGCGAGTGAATGACTTGTGGGCTGAAGAGGTGACCTTCACCTTCGCTGCGCCATTGGTAGTCGCCGCCGACTTCAAGCGTTTGCGGATGTTCCACACGCTCAGGGAATGCGTTAGCGTGACGGCTGATAGTTTCTTCAGCAATCGCGGCTAAATCCGCACCTTCGATCCGTGAAGCTGTACCCGTGAAATATTGATCCACTACTTTTTGTTGGAGACCTACGCACTCAAAGATTTGTGCACCGAGGTAACTTTGAATCGTGGAGATACCAATCTTCGACGCGACTTTCACGATACCCTTGGTCGCAGCCTTCACGAAATTCTTACAAGCGGTGTAGTGATCGACGCCTTCCAAGAGTTTTTCTTGGATCATGTCATCGAGTGTTTCGAAGGCCAGGTAAGGATTGATGGCGGCACAACCATAACCGATGAGGGTACAGAAGTGGTGAACTTCGCGTGGCTCGCCTGACTCGAGAATTAAGCCTACCTTGGTACGCTTACCTTCGCGAATGAGGAAGTGGTGAATTCCGGATACCGCTAAGAGGGCAGGAATCGCAGCGTTGCTACGATCGACGCCACGGTCGCTGAGAATAATAATATTAACACCGGCATCGATCTGGAGGCTGGCCTGACGGCAGATTTCATTCATCGCGTCTTCTAAACCTTTAGCACCTGCTTTAGGATTGAAGAGTGTTGGAATCGTAACTGAGCGGAATTGACCTTGGGTCACGTCGCGTAATTTTGCTAACTCTTCGTTAGTTAAAATCGGAGTCGTTAATTCGATGAGGTGACAGCTATGTGGATTAGGATCCAGCAAGTTGCGCTCAGGTCCGATCGTGGTGACGGACGACGTCACAATTTCTTCGCGGATACAGTCAATCGGAGGATTGGTAACTTGGGCGAAGAGTTGTTTAAAGTAATCGTAAAGTAATTTCGATTTATTGGAGAGAACTGCTAAGGGAATATCTGTTCCCATTGAGCCCATGGCCTCGACTCCGTCTTTGGCCATCGGGAGTAAAATTTTACGCTGATCTTCGAACGTATAACCAAAGGCTAATTGACGCTGTAGAACCGTTTCGTGGTTAGTCGTTGGAACGTCTTTGGACTTAGGAATCTTATCGAGCTTGATGAGATTACCATCGAGCCATTGACGATAAGGTTTTTCGGTCGCAATTTGTTGTTTGATTTCTTCATCGGCGATGATGCGACCTTTTTCCATGTCGACGAGGAACATGCGACCAGGTTGGAGGCGACCTTTGCTTGCGACTTCTTCGGGAGGAACCGGAAGAACACCGGCTTCTGAAGCCATGATGACTAAATCATTTTTGGTGACGTAGTAGCGAGAAGGGCGGAGACCGTTACGGTCGAGCGTCGCACCAATCATCGTACCATCAGTAAAGACAACGGAAGCAGGACCATCCCAAGGCTCCATCACGCAAGAGTGGTATTCGTAGAACGCCTTCTTTTGTTCGCTCATCGATTCGTGACCATTCCAAGGTTCTGGAATCATCATCATCATGGCTTGAGGTAGTGAGCGTCCGCCCATCACGAGAAGTTCTAAAACGTTATCGAACTTCGCAGAGTCGGAACCGTTCGGATTTACGATCGGCTTAATTTTCTCGATGTCTTTTCCAAAGAGCGGGCTAGCGAGCAATGGCTCACGGGCCTTCATCCAATTGACGTTACCATTGAGCGTGTTGATTTCGCCGTTGTGTGCGATGTAATGGTAAGGGTGCGCACGTTCCCAGCTGGGGAAGGTGTTGGTCGAGAAGCGCGAGTGAACCAGCGCTAACGCGGTGTCCATGCTCGGGTCATTTAAGTCAGGGAAATATTTTCCAACCTGCTCGGGCATTAACATGCCTTTATAAATGAGAGTGCGGCAGGACATACTGCACGCGTAGTAATGGTTATCTTTTCCGGAGGCGCGGATTTCGTTATGGGCGCGTTTTGAAACGATGAAGAGTTTACGCTCGAAATCTTGGTCGGTCGCACAATCGGCTGGACGTGCGATAAATACTTGGCGAACGGTCGGTTCGCTTTTTACCGCAGTTTGTCCGAGCGACTTATTGCTCGTAGGAACGGTGCGCCAGCCGAGGACGGTGAGCCCTTGGGATTTTGCAATTTCTGTAAATGCTTTTTCGGACTCGGTGCGGATTTTTGCATCGGGCGAAACGTAGAGCATACCGACGCCGTAGTGTCCGGGCTTGGGCAGGGTACTGATGCCTGCGTCTTTGGAAACTTTGCTTAAGAAAGTGTGAGGGAGCTGAATGAGAATTCCTGCGCCGTCGCCGGTGTTCACTTCACAACCGCAAGCGCCTCGGTGATCGAGGTTAACCAGGATGGTCAGCGCTTGCTGAATGATATCATGGGAACGTTTCCCCTTCATCTGGCAGACGAAGCCGACGCCACAGGCATCGTGTTCAAACTGTGGGTCATAGAGGCCCTGTTTTTCGGGTAGTCCGGGATTATTCATTTCTTGTATGTTTGAAAGTGTCGAAGAGGTGACAGGTTTATGAAATTGGTGTGTGAGACCCCCCTTTGGTAATCCGCAAGGGTGTTAAATCTAGTGAACAATATTTGGTCTCTGTCAAAGGCAACTTATAGGGGCAGATTTTTAGATTTTCCACTGCTGGTTCGTTCGGGCGAGATGTCGGCAAGCCGTGGCCGGTTGGATGCAAATATTTTGTCCAAAAATGGTGCATTTTTTGGCATAAATGGGACACTTTGCAGAGGTTTGAGTTCAAATCTCCTTTGAGCCATAATTTTGGTCGCCCTTGACATCGCTGCCCAGCAGTCCGACACACTTAACGCTATGAAAGCTGATAATGACTTGTATCGCCGGCTCCGCGAGTTGTCAGCCGACCAACTTTGGACCGTCGAGGTACCCAAATTCAACAAGGCCAGCCAGGTGGAGCGGGGTCGCCAGGTCGCCCTGATCCGCGCCGTGGGTGTCGTATTTGCCAATAGCCAAAACGAAAAACAGAAAACCGAAGTGAAGTCTTGGGTGAAGTCATTGTTGTCCGATCCCTCCGAAAAGGTTCGTCGCTACGCGATGGCGGCGATTCCTAAACTGGGTGGCGATGTTGAAGCTGAAAAAGAAATTATTACTATTTTGAAAACAAGTTCAGTGGAGCGCGAAAAAAAGAAAGCGGGTTCGGCTCTTGAAAAAATCGCCGGTGAAGAAACTTTAAAAGCCGTCGGTGGAACTACCGCTCTTCCGATTTCGGAACAGAAGGTTCGAGCCAATGTAGCGCGTAAAGAGAGTCCGGCCAAAATCCGCATGGACGCTGTTTTGGATCGCTATGATACTTTAAGAATCAGTCTTCGCTGTCGCCGTGGTTTAGAAGCTATTTTAGCTGAAGAAGTAAAAGAAGCCGAAGCGAAGGGTGGTAAATTTAAACTCTTAGAGATACGTGGCTGTCACGTCGTAGTAGCGGCCAAATCCCCATTTTGCTTGGCTGATATCTATCAACTGAGATGTTTTGATACCGTCGGTTTTTACATTGGTCGCGTGCGCGATCCGCAGTCGCCTGATGCGGTTAATGAATTAGCCAAGGTCATTGCCTCACCGCTCACCGAACGATTGATGGAACATTTTACAGATGGCTCATGGCGTTATCGTTTAGCTTTTTCGGGAAGTGATAACCAAGATGCGGTTGTGGAGAAAGTAACGCAGGCTGCTTTCAAAATTAATCCAAAAATTTTAAATGATGCGCGCGAAGCTCCGTGGTCGCTTGATGTATTTTTAGCACCCGGTGCGACGATTGCGGAAATCCGTCCGCGCGTTTCACCCGATCCTCGTTTAGCGTATCGCTTGAAGGCCGTGAACGCGGCATCGCATCCACCTATCGCAGCTTGTATGGCGAGATTGGCTGGAACCGATGATCAAGAAATGGTTTGGGATCCGTTCTGTGGATCAGGCCTCGAACTCATTGAGATGGCCATGCATGCGAAAGTGAAATGCGTCGTGGGGACGGACTTAAGTGATTCCGCCATTGCGATGATGAAAGGTAATTTTGCGGCGGCTAAACTCGACGGAGTGCGGGGTGCCTTTTACACCAGCGATTTCCGAAACGTGGACCTAATTCCTGAATTAAAGAAAAGGAATGTATCGCTCATTATTTCCAACCCGCCTTTGGGTCGTCGCGTTCGCGTGCCCAATTTAGAAGGCTTATTTGAAGATTTGTTTAGAGTGGCGGGCGCGGTCTTACGTCCGGGTGGTCGCTTAATTTTTGTGAATCCAGGGCGCGTTGAGCCGAAGGATAAGTCGTTGCGTCGCGTGTATCGTCAGATCGTCGACTTAGGTGGTTATGATTGTAAGATGGAAATGTATTTGAAGATGTAACGGGGGTAAACGACATCAGCCCATTCCCTGTTGGAGAATGAGCTGAATCAAATGGTGGAGGTGGTGGGAGTTGAACCCACGTCTTCCTACCCGTACGTCGCAACTTCTACATGCGTAGCTACATCATTGATCTCGACCGCGTTTGGAGATGAGCATCCGTGCGGCCTATTCTCATTCTCACTTACCCCGGAGATAGAGACGAAAGGAGGGGATCGCCTGCGTTAACCGAACTGATCTAGGGATACAGGTCAGGCCCTAGGGTCCGTCGCTGTAATTAAGCAGCGAGTGCGAGAGCGTTACCGTTCTCGAACGTGATTGTGTTTTTAGCAGTTATATGCTGCCAGTTGGATTTAAGAGGGAACTGACATCCTCTGCATGCCGTCATGATATCTTGGTGGGAATCGAATCCGGAACACCCCCGAAATGGTTACGTCGACAAAATCGGGGTCGACTGAGAAGGAACTGTTAAAGTATCGCCGAAAACGCTGATAAGTCAAGCGACCCAAAAATACTGATATAAAGAGGACTTTTACTCTTTAAACTCAGTGCAGAGTAGGGTGGGCTATGTCTGCTAATGAATTTTTTTAATATCGAATTTGCGCAGGCCCTTTTGAATGTCTGTCTGTTGGTCGCACTCGGTTGGTTTATGGCGAGTCGTAAATGGTTAGGCCCAGCTTCACGTTTACCGATTATGCGTTTGGTGATTTGGATATTTTTTCCAGCACTCATATTTTCCCGCGTCTGTAATAATAAACTTTTAAATTCCAGCGCTCAGGCCGGTCTGTATCTCGGCACTGGATTCTTCATGATTGTGGGCGGAATTTTAATCGGAAGACTATTGGCTAATTTAATGGGTTTTGAAGAAGGGGTCGCGAAGCGCACTTTTGCGTATTCTGCTGGCATTAATAA
>SIAU01000040.1 GCA_009691685.1 Opitutales bacterium | reverse complement strand
CCATTCCAGAAATCATTACGGAGTGGCACTTCATACACAAATCCCATGCGTTCAGGTAACTCGCCTCCATTTTGAGTTCCCAGAAGAGTATACGCAGTGCCAAGTACTGAACTGAGATAAACAGGCGCCCATTCGGCAGCTCTTGGATAGCTCGCTAAAATTTCTGCCGCTGTACCAATATGACTTAGTTTTCTAACTGTATTTAAATCGATATCGTGTGTGTAGGGAGTGCCTGGGGTAGCTGAACGATTTGAGGCGTCGTGGAAGAGTGAAGGGGCTCGATTATACGCCGCGCTCGTGGTCGTAGTATTTTTCTGTCCGTAATAGGTTTCTAGTCCGCGATAAACAGCGTAGGGCAATTCGAAGGCGGTTGATAAATCGACTTTCACACCACCGTTGTAAGTATCTGTGATGGTCGAATAAGACCAAGGTGTCACATCGTGCCAAAGTATTTTAGCCGCATCTCTCATGGCATCACCCGCCGCTGTGCCGCTTGCGGTATTCGCCCACACTGAAAGGTCGTTCGGAGTTTTGACTCGTGCCATGTAGGACGTGTCCCAGCTATTCGAAATCGCAATATCTGCATCGCGCCACGTCGAGAACTTCCAAGTATTAGTAAGAATGGTCGCTCCAGCATAATCTAACTTGTCCGATGGTAATATCGCTTCGAGGGCACTGCGTTGTGCACCGCTTCCACGGAAGCCTTCATCCCAAATGGATAATGCTGTTTTATAATTAGCACCGCCCGAGGTAATGCCATACGCATCAGGTATATTGGCTTTTGCTTTTACGCCCTCGTCGCCCACCCAAAATGCGTAACGTCCATTAACTCCGTATTTAATTCCACCCGTTGCATTGGGTCCAGGTAGCGGCATCGGCATCGCATCGACCGCACCAGAATATTGAACCGCCCAGCGCGATGGCGCGGTCGCTGTCATTTTGACCGAACCTCTGGATAAAAGTGGAACTAAAACAGTGTCGGGTGTAAGTGAAAGTGGATTGCCCAAATCATCGATAAGGTTTTTTCCTTCAGTGCTGCTAATGCCCGTTGCGGGTGGATAGGGTGAGGCGTTTGATGGGAATGTATAAGCGCCGCTATTCGGTAAATAATTCGGCAGCTTACTTGCATCTGCGATTTCTGGATCGGTGGTGCTAATGACTCCAGGTGAACTTAACCAACCGAGGAAAAGTCGAGTGTCATGCGGCTTCGCTACATTCCAATCGCGCACACGATTTTGGCTAACTCCACCCGTCGCCCAAACACCCGTCCAATATCTTTTCTGGTGTGAAAGTTTTCCGCCAGTAGGTGCCGAAGGATTTTCCGATGTTGAAACTGTGGTCGATGATTGTGCGCCCGGTGTTTTACCCGCATCATACATGTCCGCACGCATGGTCACACGTTGATCGGGGCCGGCTAATTGTTGTAACTGACCTAAAGCCATTTTGGCCGACGCGATCGCGTTGAGACGCGCCCGCATGTATCCAGAATGTCCTAAAGCTAAACGAGTTTCTACCTGCAGAAATGCCGCCAAAACTATTACCAACATGACCATCCCTGCCATGATGGCTAAGGATAAAACGAGCGAGAAGCCTGAGCGCTTACGATTCATTAAAGGGTCGTTGGGGGTAGTGTTTAATTGAAACCAAAGTGGGGGAGAAAGTCAAAGAATTGAGCTTAAACAGCGAATTTCTTTACCGAATGACTAAAATTAGACACGGATGGATTTAAAAGATTGAAATCAGTCATATAATACCAAATTAACAGTTTTTTTACGATTGAGAGCGGGCTTGCTCACTGTTTTGAGGTGTTCAGCGTAGCAACGTGAATACTCTCATCGAAGGTGCTGGATTGTTTCTATGGCCCCTGGGCTTTTGTTCCATCCTCGTCGTTTTTCTTATATCCGAACGCGCCATCGCTCTCATTTCCAGCCGAGTGGTTCCGGCTTCTCTTTTGCAAGCAGTGCGCAAAGGCGAAGCGCGTTCAATCAAAGCCGGTAATCAAACTTTAGCCGGTCGTGTCATTATTTTCTGGCAAGAGGGAGCTCGCGGTGAAGTTCTTAAATCTTTCGCGCGATCCGAATTAATAAAACTCCAACGCGGATTTTTCCTTATCGATAGTATCGTCGCCGCCGCACCTTTGTTGGGCCTCTTGGGAACGGTGGCCGGACTGGCGACGCTTTTTCCTGAGCAAGGTTTGCCCGATTCTCAAACTTTAACCCGTGGAGTCGGACTCGCCTTAAGCACCACGATGATTGGGCTTTGCATCGCTATTCCCGCACTCGTTGGATCCAATTGGCTCGGTCGCCGTGTCGAAATTCTTTCATCGCAGGTCGACGTCTTAGTTGAGAGTCTCGAACAGCAATCGAAATGAGTTTAGTCATTCCTCGCCGCCGTCGTAACGAAATCAATGTCATCCCCTTGATCGATATCATGGTGGTTTTGGTATTTTTTTTATTATTAGCCGGACGCTTTGAAGAAGCCCGTACTCTATCGATTGTCCCTCCCGCCGCCGATGCTGGCGGCACCAGCAGCACCGCCGCAGCGATGGTCATTGGGGTGGATCGTGAGGGAAAAATTTACCTCGAAGGCAAAGAAATCGCCCAAGCGAATTTGAATAAAGCCCTTGCCGATAAGGCCAAGTTAAGCCCCGAGGCCGAAGTTTTAATCGTCGCAGATGAGCGTTCGCTCACGGGTACAGCGGTCGGAGTTTTGGATTCAGTCGTCAAAGCCGGGCTGCGTCCGCGCTTGTTAACCAGACCGACCAAGTAAAATTGCACAATCCGCTTGAGACTCTGCCCAAGTCCGCTGAGAGTTATTTGATGAGCGCCGACAAAAAAACTGGCAGTGCCAATGGCAAAGAAGGTTTTGAAGCTGACCTAACCAAACTCGAGAAACTGGTGGAGTCACTCGAAGCGGGTACCGTCTCGCTTGATGAATTGGTCACAAAATATGAAGAGGGCATGCGCTTACTGAAAGCCTGCCAAACAAGTTTACAGGCCGCCGAACTTCGCATCGAACAGCTGAGCAAAAAATCTTCGGACGAATAAGAATTAAGCGAATGGCTATTCTGCCCAATATCAGTGGTCCGACCGACGTTAAAGCTTTAGCGGCAGATGAGCTTCCCGTGCTCGCCCAGGAAATTCGTGAACGCATCATCCAAGTGACGGCACGTAATGGTGGTCACGTGGGACCGAATCTTGGCGTAGTTGAACTGACCATCGCCCTTCACCGAGTATTCAATACGCCCGCCGATAAATTTGTCTTCGACGTCGCCCACCAGGGCTACGTTCATAAATTACTCACGGGAAGAAATAATTCAGACTTCGACGGCATCCGCCAAACGGGTGGCTTGAGCGGATTTCTTAATCGCGACGAGAGTTTACACGATGTCTTCGGTGCCGGACACGCGGGTACCGCTTTTTCCGCGGCCGTCGGCTTAGCCAACGCACGTGATCGACTCAACGAAGACTCTCACGTCGTCGCTTTAATTGGCGATGCTGCACTGACCTGTGGGGTGACGATGGAAGCGCTTAATAATGCGGCTACATCGACGAAGCGTCTAGTAATTATTTTAAACGATAACGAGTGGTCGATTGATAAAAATGTGGGCGCGTTGTCTCAGATGCTCAGCCGTTTAATTGTTTCTCGTCCGTACAATAACTCGCAAAAGAGTATCAAAAACTTTCTGAATAAAACTCGGGCGGGTACGAAGTTTTTAGATTTTGGACGCACCCTAAAACGTGAAATCAAAGATCTATTTACCCGAAGTTCTTCGGTCTTTGAACACTACGGTGTTCGCTACGTGGGTCCGATTGATGGCCATGATTTAAATGCACTCGAACGTTACCTCACTTTCTGCAGAGACGCTAAGGGCCCCATCATTTTACACGTATGCACCGAGAAGGGTCGGGGACTATCAGCGGCACTCAAGAATCCGGAAAAGTTTCACGGGACATCATCCTTCGACCCTGAAACGGGAGATAGTTTAAGCACGGGTAAACCGGGCGCACCCAAAGCGTGGCAAGATGTCTTTGGCTCTTTGTTAGTTCGTGAAGCCAAAGCGAATCCGCAAGTGGTTGGTATCACCGCGGCCATGCCTTCGGGTACTGGACTTAACCAATTAAAACTGGAATGTCCGAATCAATATCATGATGTCGGAATCGCCGAAGAACACGCCGCACTTTTTGCCGCTGGTTTAGCTGCCAGAAATCTCCGTCCCGTCGCAGCGATTTATTCTACGTTCTTGCAGCGTGCTTACGATATGGTGATTCACGATATCGCCTTACAGCGTTTGCCCGTCACTATTTGTATGGATCGCGCCGGTGTTTCGCCGAGCGATGGACCAACCCACCACGGACTTTTCGATATCGCTTACCTGCGTTGCGTGCCTGGCGTGACGATTATGCAGCCGAAAGATGAAGATGAGTTATCGGATATGTTACACACTTCCATTCGCTCGGGTCAGCCGATGTTTATTCGCTTTCCACGCGGGCCTGCCATGGGCGTCGCGATTAAATCTCGCCCCGCAATTATTTCCTTAGGTAAAGCTGAAGTCATTCAAGACGGCAGAGACATCCAAATCTGGGCATTGGGTTCTATGGTTCCCGATGCGCATGCCTTAGCAGAAAAACTTTCCAAAGACGGACATTCGGTCGGAGTGGTGAATGCACGTTTCGCCAAACCGATCGATGCCGATTTATTAATCAACCAAGCCGCTTCGGCTAAAGTAATAATCACCATGGAAGACGGCGTCGTGACGGGCGGATTTGGCTCTGCGGTTTTAGAATGTTTAGCTGATTCGAACTCCACCGTACGCGTGGTGCGCATCGGCTGGCCCGATGCTTTTGTCGGTCACGCCACCGATGTTAAAACACTACGCGCCTTGAATGGACTATCCCCCGAGCAGATTCACGCGAAGGTGGAATTAGTGCTCCGTGATATTCAGCTAAATTCCTAAAAAGAATTTAGAAATTTATACCGGCTTTAATCCGAACTTCGTAGGGACTTTTTTCGGAGACGTTGAGATTACCCTTGTCGGCAGGAGATCCGTAAACCTGAGCCATTGCCGTGACCACCGTAAAAAAGCCGGATTCGTTTTGATAACGCACGCAAGGTCCTAAAAAAATCGCTGCATATTCAAAGTTGTTGAGTTCAGCCCATTCAACTGACGCCACGGCTTCAAGACCGGCATACCAATTTGCGTTGATTTCGTGTGCGATACCTTGAGTTATTTTGAAGGAAACCGCATCGCTGTCGGTTGAGGGGGTGCGTTCTATTTCCGCGACTAAGTTTGCCGCATAAATCCAATCAAGCTTCTCGCCAAAGTTATGTTGAATGAGGTATTTCAATTCGAGGCTGTATTGATCGCGAAAGCTTCCATTTTTTCCGCTCGCTTGAGAATAACCAGGTTCGATGTAGATGGCGTGGCCCCACGAATTTTTATCGGGATCGGAGAGCATGCGCATGTAAGCGATTTGAAAACCATCGAACTGTAAGCCTTCACGCGTGGCGGTGTCGAAGTATCGATAATTTATATAATAAGAGATTTGTTCGTTTTCAGAAATGCCCTGTTCGATTTCGGTTTTGAAATCAAAGCCACGGTAACGCGCATCGTAGCCCGATCCGATATCTCTGCCCAGTCGAGCGGTGGCCCATTGTTCGATCGTAATTTTACCCGGCTTTAAAGTTTCAGTGAGATAAGAGTAGGTGAATGGATTATCGCAGGCGAAGGCAGTGGATGCTGTGACGAGTAGGAGAGCGGATAATGGGCGCATAGGGGTGTTTAATAAATGAGACAGAGTCTCATAAGCAATAAAATAAATGAGACCCATTCTCAATAAGGTCTCAAAACAACCTAAAATTGTCCTATTATTCGTACTATCTCACTCTATCAGAGCCGTTTACGATTATCCCGAGGGCGTGACTGTTGATCACGATTCGGTTTAGGAGCGCCCGACTTTGGATTGTAGAGGCGGAAATCGACCTGGCGTTTGAATCGGTCCACGCGGTCCACAATGACTTCAATTTTTGATCCTGCTGTAAAAAGTTTACCGGTGCGACTGCCGCGCAGCGCCGTACCCGAATCATTCATCCGATAATAATCATCGGTGAGGGTCGACATATGGACGAGTCCGTAAGCCTGCGAGGCGCTGAGCTCAACCATGAGGCCGTGAGGTTTGACTTCAGTAATTACCGCTTCGAAGGGACGCTTATCTTTACGTTCCATTTCTCGTTCAAATAATTCGAGTAATTTTACTTTTACCGAATCGCGTTCAGCCTCAGAACTATTTCGCTCGGTGATAGAAATATGTTCACAGCTTCGCACGAGCTCGCCGATACCGGGTGAGCGGGGCGGATCTTTAAGAGCAGATTTCACACCCATCTTCGCAATTTGTGCATCAAAGATACGATGCTCAACTAAGTCGGCATAACGACGAATGGGTGAAGTGAAGTGAGAGTAATGCTTTTTCGCTAAACCAAAGTGTCCATCCGGCGAGGGACGATAGCAGGCTTGCTTGAGTGAGCGGAGGAATTGAATGCGAATAGGGTAAGCGTCATCTCGACCTTTGATATCCGCCAATAATCTAACCATTTCCTTACGCTGGGTGAGGTCGCCTACGTTATACACGCCTTCCGACTGTAGTTGCTCGCGTAACGCATTGAGTTTTTCGGGATCAGGATCGTCGTGCACGCGGCAAACGTGTGGTACCTTCGCTTGGTCGAGATTTTTGGCGACACATTCATTGGCCAATAACATGAACTCTTCGATGAGTTGATGTGATTCATCATGTTCAATCACCACGGTGCGATCAGCCCAGCCATCTTTATCACAATAAATTTTAATCTCCTTCATTTCTAAATCGAGTGAACCTGTGCGGAAACGCTCTTCACGAAGGACTTTGGCGACCGACCAGAAATCTAGAATGGTTAAACGGACAACATCGAGTTCTTCATCAGTCAGCTCGGAGAGAGGTCGACCAGGCGAACCGGTCTGATGCGGAGGGGGTGCGGGCAGCGCACGTAGCGTTGCATTTTTGGCACCGTTTAAAAAGGCATAAGCGACTTTATAAGTTAGACGTTTGATGCTGCGGATAACGCCATTGGCGAAATCGGTTTTGATTAACTTTCCTTCGGGAGTGAATTCACAAATAACGCTTTTCACCAGTCGATCTTGACCTTCCACGAGTGAACATAATCCGCTCGAGAGTGCGTGAGGAAGCATGGGTATCACGGTGCCAACGAGGTACGTGGAGTTGCCGCGTTCCTTGGCTTCATTGTCGAGTGGCGAACCTGTTTTTACGTAGTGGGAAACGTCGGCGATATGAATTCCGATTTTAAAATTACCATTGGGCAGACGTTCGAGTGAGAGGGCATCGTCGAAATCTTTAGCATCATCGGGGTCGATGGTGATGGTCGGAATTTTTCGAAAGTCTTCGCGCCCATATAAATCATCTTCTTTCACTTTAGAGCCAAAGGCATTGGCCTCATCCATCACATTGCGTGGAAATTCGGGATTGAGATTATAGCGCCGAAGAATCGCCAAGTACTCGGCCATCGGCGTGTGGGTGACGCCTAAAACTTCCGTAATGGTTCCCGTGGGACTGAGGTGGCGACGTTCCCAAGCATCGAGTTGCACGACGACTTTATCTTCTTCTTTGGGTAGTGATTTTAAATTAGAGCGCTGTGGGTCGCGGACAATGATGTCGCGAGAAATGCGCGGATCATCAGGTACCACGAACCAGGTTAAGCGGGTATTTCGGAGCGTTCCGGTTAGAGTTGTGAAAGATCTTTTGACTACGCGAATGACGGTCCCCGTGCCCCAGTCTTCGCCTTGTCGATCACGACGACCGCGACTTAATTTAATGACCACGCGGTCACCATGCAGCGCAACGCCCGTATCTTTGGCGTCAATGTGAATGGGCTCACGTGGTTTTTGTCCAGGTTCAGCGGCGAAGACGACACGTGCCGATCCACTCGAGCGAAAAAGAATCGTACCCTCGGGGAGGGGATCGCCTTCGGGGAGTGCAAGTAGCTCGCGATTTTTTACGATGATAGCACCCGACTTAATTAAGTTGGGAACAATCTTCCGCATTTTACGTAAGTCAGACTTATCTCCGCCGATTTGCTCAATAATTTCTTCGAGTCGCATCGGCACGTAGTCAGGACGTGCCAGAAAGGCGAGCATGGCCTCTTCGGCGTTCATGAATTAGAGGCTGATTGTCCCAGCAGGCTCGTCAGGTACGGAAGTAACTGTTTCTTCCGGCTGACAATTCCAGGCATATCAAAAATATACGGAGGTTGTTTTTGAGCGTAGGTGATACCGTGAATCACTTCCGAATCTCCGCGGATTAGTAGCAGTGAGCTTTGGGTATCAATGTCGGTCACTAACAGAGTGGAGAAATGGAGTCCGTTTTCGCGACGGTATTTTTCGAGGCCTTCGAGTAGAGCTTCCTTGGCTTTCCGGAAATTATTAAAGCCGAGTTCTTCCACTTGAGCGACGGAGAAGCGGTAATTGTTTTCGGTGTAGAGTTTACAATCGGCGCGGACTGCGGCGTCAGCGGACATATTGGCGAGCACGGACCCAGTATTGAAAATCATATCAGCAAGAGCGCGTGCATCGGTATCTGCTAAACCTGAAAGCCAATTGAGTAACTCGGAGTCCAGCGGCGTGGTCGTGGGACTTTGCAGTAAGAGTGTATCCGAAATAATACCGCACATCATCAATCCGGCAATTTGCGGCGAAGGCTTTAAATTAGCAGTTTTGAACATATCGGCGACAATCGAACAGGTGGAACCGAGCGGACGATTAACGAAGAGAATGGGCTGATGGGTGTGTGGATTGCCTAAGCGGTGGTGGTCGATGACTTCGGCAATTTCGACTTCGTTGGCACCGTCGACCGCTTGGGATAATTCATTGTGATCCACTAAAACCAAGCGATGGTGCACGGGTTTTAAAATATCGGACTTACTGAAAACACCAATAAGTTTACCGTCTTCATTCACCACGTGGCAGATGAGGGCATTGGATTGCACAATGCGACGGCGGGCGACCGAGAGTTTTTCTTGAGCCTGAAAGAGAGGAGCGTCGCGTTGAACTAAATTTCCGATGAGGGTAGCCGCACGCACGGCCCAAGCGGTGGTCGCGCTATCGGTGTCCGCATAAACGACCGAAACTTTTTTCTCTTCAGCGAGAGCCAGTGTTTCTTTGAGCATCTGGTGTCCGCCGGTCACGATAATTAAGCGCACGCCCATTTCGATGGCGCGCTGATGAACGTCGTTACGATCTCCTACGACGATAATACTTTTATTTGTAGGAATGCCTTCTTTGGTCGCTGATTTGCCAAAAGATTCTAACTCCATGGCCGCTACGCGTACGTAAAGTTCATTGATTTGAGTGGAATCAAAAACGGCAACCGCTTTTCCTTTAATCGATTGGACAATCGCATCGATGGAACTCGTCACTTTGCGCATCGCAGTAGCGATTTTGGGTTTCGGAATAAAATAATCGCCTAACGCGAAGATCGAAACGTAACCCTCGAGTTGGCCTTCGCGTCCAATGACGGGTAGGGCACGTAAATCATGTTCATCGAGTATTTCGAGAGCCCGGGCGCAAGTGTCATTAATCGAAACCACAAACGGATTCGTTTGCATGATGTCTTCGACGCGTGGATTAACGTCACCCACGAAGACGGGAAGACTCATGCCGAAACGTTGGAGGATGGCGTCGATGCGCGCATTGGAATTTCCACAACGAGCGGCGACATAACCTTTTTGACCGGATGCTTCTTTAAATGCAGCGTAAGCAATAGCAGAGCAAATGGCGTCGGCATCGGGATTTTTATGCCCAATCACATACGTCGGTGCATTGGCACGAGCGAAAGTTGAAGGGATGGGAGGCGGAACGGACATGGGCTAAACTAAAGAGTGATAAATACACTTAATACGAGAATGTCTCAGTGGAAAGAGTGAATTCTAAATGAGTGTAAAAGAAGCCTGCCAAGACAGTAACATCTCGGTGACAACGGGAGCTAAACTTTCTGACTGAACTTGGGCTTATTGAGCGAAAGGGTAGTCGGTATATCCTTTGGCCCCCGCCGCATAAAAGGTCGATTCATCGGGCGTGTTCAGTGCTAAATTCTTTTCCAGACGATGGGGAAGATCGGGGTTGGAGAGGAAGGGCACGCCGTAAGCAATGGCATCCGCCCAGCCTTCTTGAATGGCCTCTTCGCCTTGCGCTCGGTCAAACCCACCCGCCGTAATCATGACACCCTTAAAGCAGTGACGAAGCTCTTTGGGTCCAATACCTGCTTGGGCACCGTGGGCAATGTCTTGCGCGGTGACGCGTGTGACGTGGGCGTAGGCGATTTCTAATTTCGAAAGTTCGCCGAGCACATAACTGAAAGTGCGCTGCGGATTGCTGTCATGCATGTCATTAAAGACTCCACC
>SIAU01000039.1 GCA_009691685.1 Opitutales bacterium | reverse complement strand
AAATTAAATTTTCAGTTGTTCACACGTGGGTGCGACTCCTTGACAGTTAGGCTCTGTATGCAAATCTTACGGCGTGCTCCTGGTCATCGATAATTACGATTCTTTCACTTACAATCTCGTCCAATATTTTGGACAACTAGGGGTTGAGCAAAAAGTTTTTCGCAATGACCAGATCACGGTCGAACAAGCGTTAGCATTAAATCCTGATCGCCTGATGATTTCACCAGGTCCATGTTCGCCCGTGGAGGCTGGAGTATCGTGTGATATGATTAAAGCTTTTGCCGGAAAGAAACCCCTGTTGGGAGTTTGTTTAGGTCACCAGTCCATTGGTCACGTTTATGGTGGTCGAGTGATTCGCGCACCGAACTTAATGCACGGAAAAACCTCCAACGTTTTCCACAACAATACAGATTTATTTAAAGGGATGCCGAATCCCTTTGCGGCGACCCGCTATCACTCGCTCGTGGTGGAGCGAGAAACCTTTCCGGCGTGTTTAGAAATCACGGCGTGGACGGAAGATGGTTTAGTGATGGGGCTTCGTCACAAGGAATTACCTGTTTATGGCGTACAATTTCACCCTGAGTCTTTTGCAACGGATAATGGCATACAGATTCTTAAGAACTTTTTGAGTCTCTAAGGTATGTTCTGCCCTAAGTGCAATCATGAGGACACCAAGGTTCTCGAAACACGACTCGGAAAAGGTAATCACTCCATTCGCCGTCGTCGGGAATGCTTAGCTTGTGAAACTCGTTTCAGCACCGTTGAAGAAATTGTGCGCGAAGGTTTAGTTGTGGTGAAAAGAAATGGAGCACGTGAAGAATTTAATATCGCCAAAATCACTTCAGGTATTCGTAAGGCGACGGATAAACGTCCGGTCGAGGTCGAACGAATCAATTTACTAATTTCGGAAGTTGTCGAAGGCTTACAAAAGAAATTTGAAGACGAAGTTCCTTCGAGTGCCATCGGCGAAGAAATCATGACGCATTTACAAGCGGTCGATCAAATTGCGTATGTCCGTTATGCGAGTGTCTATCGCGAGTTTCGTGACATCGAAGAATTGGCGAAAGCCATTGAACAATTGCGGACTAAGGGGAAGAAGCCGAATGACCGCTGATACTCCGATGCGCACCGGACAGTTGCGTACACTCAACTCGATGTTGGCGAGATTGGTGGGAACAGATTTTTTACTACGTCGAGATGTGGATGCGGTAGTGAGACTTTACGAGGCGGATGAACAGTCGTCGCGCGGGTTGGATACCCGAGGACTCGCTGAAGCGGCGGGACATTTATTGCATTTATTGTCGCCCGATCAGCCCATGCCCGCGATTGCCGTTTTGGACCATCGGGAAGAGCCCTATGAGCCACTTTGGGCTACGCAGCGGCTAGAGAACGCCTTGGCAGAGGTGGGTGATGCTCAGGACGTTTTATTGTGGGTGGTGGGCTTACAGGACCAATTTTTATCGGGTGCGAAGGCACGTTCAGCCAAATGTCGCCGTGCCTATGATGAAGCGGTGGAGTCGGTGAATGTACTGACCGCCCGATTATCTAACCGTAGACGCGTGACGGTTGTCGTGTTATAATAGATACTATGTCTGCTAAATCTTTATTTCAGAAAATTGCAGATAAAGAAATTCCAGCGAAGCTTATTCATGAAGATGAAATGTGTGTGGCCTTTCACGATATTGCCCCGCAGGCACCCAGTCATTTTTTAGTTATTCCTAGAAAACTCATTCCAAGAATTACGGAAGCGACTGCAGCTGATGAAGTGTTGCTTGGGCATTTATTATTGGTCGCGAAAAAAGTCGCCCATGATTTGAAGTTGGAAAAAGGATTTCGCATTGTGATTAACAACGGACCGGACGGTGGAGAAAGCGTCCCCCATTTGCATGTGCATGTATTAGGAGGTCGTCATCTCAACTGGCCTCCAGGATAAAATGAACGCTCACGACCAGCCCTGTTTGGTGATTGATGGATCAGCCCGTGAGGGGGTGAGGGTGGGCGTGTTGGCGGATGGACGTTGGGTGGCTGAAGCTGCGGTTGCGGCGGGTGCTTTGGAAGCGACGACGGACCTAGCTGCGGAAGTTCTCAAGAAAGCGCATTTAAAATTTATAGATATTAAATCTTATGCGGTTTGTATCGGGCCCGGTTCGATGTTGGGCATTCGCGTATCGGCGATGGCTGTCAGAACTTGGGCTACGTTATATCAGCGCCCCATTTACGTTTGGGAGTCGCTTAAACTTTTAGCTGAGCATGCCTTAGCACAGGGCGTGAAGGTTCCCTTTGCCGTGATTAATGAATCACGCTTAAAGCGCTGGAACTTGTTGGCCGTAAAATCGGCTGATTCTTTTGAGCCCACCGTGGAATTAGAAGTGGATCAGGTGAATGCCAACGGCCTTGCTTTGGTGGTTAATCACACGGCGAATCTATTTCCGAATGCCAAGGTGATGGATGATGTTTGGAGTCACTTACCTAAATTATTTCTTAAGAAAGAGTGTCTTAAACTAGAACCTAAACCTGATGCCTTGAATCCGGCGGCAGATTATGCCTTATGGTCAGGTGAACGTCACCGTCGCAACCCATGATTCAATCCGGAAATAATACTAGAGCTTGGGTGGAAATTGATTTACCGGCGTTAGATCGAAATGTCGGTCGGATTAAACAAGCTCTACCCAAACATATTCGTTATGTGGCAGTGGTGAAGGCGGATGCGTATGGACATGGCATGCCCGAGGTCGTGACACGTCTATTACAAGCCGGAGTGGATACTTTTGCGGTGGCGAATGTCGCTGAGGCTAGTCGCCTGAGGGAGATTAGTCCTGATGCTGATATTTTATTACTCAGTCCGACTTTACCGAATGAAATCAGACGCGCCATTGAGTTGGGTTTAGATATTACCATTAATTCGTTAGAAGAAGCTGAGGCCATTATTCAAGCAGCCGATGTAATGAAGATGAAAGCATGCGTACACGTGAAAGTGGATACGGGCATGGGTCGGTCGGGTGTTTGGCATGAACAAGCCGAACAGGTTTTTGCTAAGGTTTTAGGAAGTTCTTTAATAAAATGGCGTGGGGTTTACACCCATTTTTCAGATGCTGATCGGGATACGGAATATACCATTAAACAGCGTAGAATCTTCCTTAATTTATTACAAAAAATTCCCAGCGAAATTCACCCAGGTTTTCTTATCCATGCCGATAATAGTGCGGGCTTAGAAAGCTTTTCATCTGATTCTCCCTTTAACGCGGTACGCATTGGACTCATGCAATATGGTTTACCACCTTCGGCTGGTTCCTTTTTAGCGAGTTTAAAGCCTGACCCCGTATTATCGTTTCATGCTAAGGTTGTTTTGGTGAAAGACTTACCATCAGGAACTTCGATTGGCTATAATCGCACCAAGACTTTGAGTCGCGATTCCAAGGTCGCTATCGTTGCGGTGGGTTATGGTGATGGCGTGCCGACGGCGGCGAGTAATCGTGGACAATTTTTAATTAACGGAAAACGCTGTCCGATTTTAGGACGGGTGAGTATGGATCAGACGGTGATTGATGTGACTGAAGTCGGAGAGGTGAAGCCAGGCGATGTCGCCACCATTTTAGGTGCGCAAGGAACTGACCGCATTACGGTGACGGAATTCTGCAAGTGGTCGGACTCGATTCCTTGGGAAGCCTTATGCACGCTCACTCAACGGGTGCAGCGCGTTTATCGTTCGGATCGAACCTAGAGTTTGAAACCAAAATACTTTTTAGCGTTTTGGTAACTCACGTCAGCGATGAGTTTCTCGGTCCACTCAGCACGATTGGGGATACGTCCGGAATCGACATCACTGCCGACGAGGTCGCAAAGAATGCGGCGGAAGTATTCGTGACGTGGGTAGGAAAGGAAGGATCGGGAGTCGGTAATCATACCGACAAACTGACCGAGCAGGCCGAGATCAGAGAGGGCGTTCATTTGATCGCGCATGCCGCGTTCTTGATCGAGGAACCACCAACCAGAGCCGTATTGAATTTTTCCAGCTGTAATACCATCTTGGAAGGAACCAATCATACAGGCAAAGAGGGCGGTGTCGGCAGGATTGATATTATAAATAATAGTTTTACCGAGGGTGTTTTCGCCGGAGAGAGTTCCGAACCAACGAATCAATCCTGGTCCTTGGCGATAATCGCCGATGGTGTCGCAACCTGCGTCGGAACCGAGACGATTAAGGAGTCCGAGATTAGGATCACGGACTGGACCGAGGTGGAGCTGAGTGGTCCAACCTTTCGCGTGATTCAAACGGCCCACATGGAGCATGATGTACGCGGTAAACTTTTCGCTTTCAGTGAAAGTGGCGGCTGTACCTTTTTGTGCTTTTTCCCAAATCGATTTAGCTTCGGCGTCGGTGCAGGTGACGTCAGGTAAGTATTCTAACCCGTGGTCGGTGGCACGGCAACCGGCTGCGGCGAAGTCATCATGACGTTTATTGAGTGCGGCGATGAGACCTTCAAATGTATCGGCATTTTTTCCGCTGATGGCGGAGAGACGCTTGGTCCAAGCTTGAACGCGTTCCGGGAGGTGAACTTTAAGGCAGGCGTCGGGGCGGAAAGTGGGAACGATTTGGGTTTTGAATCCAGACTTCGCAATCGCGTGATGGTAATCGAGCGAGTCAGCAGGATCATCGGTCGTGCCGACTAATTCTACCTTCATTAAAGAAAGAATACCACGGGCGGTGAGGTTGCCGTGTTTTAGTTGGCGATTCGCTTCGTCCCAGATGGGCTGAGCAGTGGCAGCTTCTAAAATATCGTTAATACCGAAGTGGCGACG
The DNA here is from genome assembly GCA_009691685.1 of Opitutales bacterium. Classification (GTDB taxonomy): domain Bacteria; phylum Verrucomicrobiota; class Verrucomicrobiia; order Opitutales; family UBA953; genus UBA953. Next base: position 5,733 of record SIAU01000039.1, on the reverse strand, counting down.
CAGCTCGAGGTGAGTCCAGTGGAAGAGAGGGTTGCGTAAAGTTTGGGGAACCGTTTCGGCCCAAGCTTGGAATTTTTCGCGGGAAGTAGTTTTATTTCCGGTGATGTAATCTTCGTTGACGCCACAAGCACGCATTGCGCGCCATTTGTAGTGGTCGCCGGCGAGCCAGACGGCAGTGACATCTTCGAAGCGACGATCTTCGGCGATATCTTTGGGGCTCAGGTGGCAGTGGTAATCTACAATACCCTGTGACTTCGCTACTTTGTGGTAAAGCGATTGAGCGGTGGGCCCAGCGAGGAGGAAATTGTCGTCGAGAAATGCCATGTGATTAAATGGCTTTCGCAGCGAAACCGCCGTCGACGACGATTTCGGCGCCGGTCATGAAGCTGCCCGCGTCGGAGGCCATCAATAAGCACGCACCGATGAGTTCATTGGCTTCACCAAATCGAGCCATCGGAGTTTTACCGAGAATTTGCGCAACGCGCTCAGGGGTGAGTACTTTGCGATTTTGTTCAGCCGGAAAGAATCCAGGGATGAGTGTGTTGACGCGAACACCGTGAGGTGCCCACTCACGTGCGAGATTCTTCGAGAGATTATGTACGGCTGCTTTGGTCGCAGAGTAAGTGAAGACGCGGGAGAGAGGGACGATGCCTGATTCTGAACCGAGATTGATGATCGAACCTTTGCCCGCTTTGACCATCGCTTCGCCGAATACTTGTGAACCGAGAACCACACTCTTGATGTTAACTGAGATGATGCGGTCCAGTTCAGTTTCCGCGATTTCGAAGAATGGAGTAGCGGAGTTTACGCCGGCACCATTGATGAGGATATCAATTTTTCCGTAGCTGGCTAAAATTTTATCACGGAGAACGATAAGATCGTTCTTGTTTGTCGCTTCGCAGGACATGAATTCACCTTTACCGCCGGCTGACTTAATTTTAGCGAGACGAGCGTCGGCCTTAGCGGGGTCACGTCCCACTAAGATTACGTGAGCACCCGCGGAGGCAAAACCTTCGGAGATGGCGCCACAAAGTTCGCCGGTTCCGCCGATGATGACGGCGACGCGACCTTTGAGGGAGAAGAGTTCGAGGGAGGAGGACATATTAATTTAGGGGACACGGTGACACGGGGACACGGTGACAAGGGACGCGATTTTAAATCGCGAGTTGGCACGTGGGCACGGTGACAAGGTGACAAGGGTTAATGAGTAGTTTGTTTAGAGTTTAGCGGACGACGCGAGCGCCGCCACCGGAGATTTGTTTTTCAACTTCTTTGCGGGTCACCATGGAGGTGTCGCCAGGAGTGGTGGAAGCCAGAGCACCGTGGGCTGCACCGTAGTTAACGGCTTTTTGAGCGTCATTGAATTCCATAAAGCCGAAGACTAATCCGCTGGCGAAGCTGTCGCCACCGCCGACGCGATCGAGGATTTCGAGTTCAGGGAATTTGATGGAGTCGTAGAATTTTCCGTCGTGGTAGCAAATAGCGCTCCAATCATTTTTCGTAGCGGTGATGACGCGACGAAGGGTAGTAGCGGCTACTTTGAAATTAGGGAATTCTTTAACGGCGGTCTGGATCATTTCCTTAAACGCATCGGTCTCGATATGGGCGAGGCTATGGTCAGCGCCTTTGACTTCGAAGCCGAGTGATGCGGTGAAATCTTCTTCGTTGCCGATCATGACGTCGACGTACTTAGCGATTTCACGATTAACCTCTTGGGCTTTTTTGAGTCCACCGATGGTCTTCCAGAGTGAAGGACGATAATTTAAATCGTAGGAAACAATCGTACCGTGTTTCTTGGCAGCTTTAACCGCTTCGATGGTCACGAGTGCGGTGGATTCGGAGAGAGCGGCGAAAATTCCGCCCGTGTGCAACCAGCGTACGCCGAGTTTGCCGAAGATATGTTCCCAGTCGATATCACCAGGTTTTAATTGGCTAGCGGCGGTGTTACCACGATCAGGCACGCCGACGGCGCCACGGATACCGAAACCACGTTCGGTAAAATTGAGACCATTGCGGACGGTGCGGCCGATGCCGTCGTCTTCGCGCCATTTAATAAAATCGGTATTAACGCCACCTTGCATGATGAAGTCTTCAACCAAGCGACCCACTTCATTATCGACGAAAGCGGTAGCAACGGTGGTACGATAGCCGAAACATTTACGGAGTCCACGCGCGACGTTGTATTCGCCGCCGCCTTCCCAGACTTTGAACTCACGAGCGGTGCGGACGCGGCCTTCACCGGGGTCGAGGCGAAGCATCACTTCACCGAGAGAGATTTGATCGAAGGTACAATCCTTCGCAGGTTTAATTGTGAGTGCCATGGTGTTTGGTAAAATTAAGCGGTAGGGAGTTGGTTAACATCGAATGGTTTAATACCGCATTCGTTGGCGATTTCGTTGAGGGCTTCGACTTCAGCTTTGGAGAAGAGAAGGCCGCCTGCTTTTTGACTGCGTGTTGCGAAGGTCGCTTCCATCTGTCCGGGCAGGATACACTTTTCGTTTCCGTGTCCGAGAATATCACCGAGAACTGCTTTGATATTTTGCTGTTGGTTACGACCATGAGCAAAAACTCCACTGCTGATAGCGTCGGGGTGAATGACTTGGAAGAAGAAGGCACAATCCTGTTTTTCGCCAGCGACGCGAGTGCGGCTACGAATAGTGGGGATTGAACCACCGATGAAACCGGCGACGATTTCGTTGATTAAAGAAAGACCGTAGCCCTTGTGAGCGCCGAAAGGAATTAAGGAAACGGCGGCGGATGGATCGATGGTTACTTTACCATCTTTATCTACTGCAGCATCGGGAGGTAATTGTTTACCTTCGCGTTTTAATTGTTGAACACGGCCCATGGCGATGACTGAGGTAGCCCAGTCGATGACGATGGGGAAACCAACTGCGTCGGTGGTAGGGAAGCCCCAAGAGTGTGGGTTAGTTCCGAGGGTTGGGAATTTACCTTGGAAAGGAACCACTTCAGCGAGTGTCGCGGTGCAATTAGTGTATGCGATGTAACCACGTTTAGCGGCTTCCATGACGTAACCACCGCCCCAGAGGTAGTGGAAAGCGTTATCGACGGAAACGGTACCCACGCCGTATTGATCAGCGAGTTTGATACAAGTTTCGATAGCGTCGGTCGCAACGGCTTGACCGAGTTTTTGTTTGGCATCCCAAACTTCGGCAGCAGCGAAGCGTGAAGATTTTTTAACGACGGAAGCGTTAGGAGTGCAGCCGCCCACTTTTGAACCGAAGAGTTCATCTAAGTGTAATGCCTTGATAGCATTGTGCGTACGGATGCCGTGGCGTGTGGCCATTGATGACATTTTCGCAGCTTGAGCTGATTCAGTAGCACCGAAGCCGCGATGCATGTATGCGGCGCTGACGAGAGACTCGTGAGCTTCGGTTGGAACGACGTGAAATACTTCAGACATTGGAGGATATTATATTAGGGGGAAAGGTGACAAGTGGGCACGGGGGAAGTTAGACGACTTTCTTAACTTTAACTTCTTTGTTGATCTGAGCGAGGGGCTCTTCGCCGTGCATAGCTCGGATTAAGTTTGTAACAGCGGCGACGGCTTGGCGTTGAACACTTTCGGCGGTGCGTGAACCGATGTGAGGAGTCACGACGCAGTTAGGAAGTTTGGTGAGAGGGTGATCGGCGCGTGGTGGTTCTTCGTCGAGAACGTCGGTACCGTATCCACCCACTTGGCCGGACTTCAGAGCAGCAGCGATGTCATCGGTGTGAACAATTTCACCACGAGCACAATTAAGAATCAGAACACCTTTCTTCATCTTCGCGATATTCTTAGCGCAGATGAGGTCGCGAGTTTCAGGGGTTAAATTAGTGTGGAGTGAAAGATAATCAGAAACGGCGAAAACGTCATCCATCGTGTTGGCGCGTTGTACATCGTATTGAGCGGCGAATTTATCGTCCCAGTATAAATCGAAGCCGATGACTTTCATGCCGAAGGCACGAGCGCGGATGGCGACTTCTTTACCGATGCGGCCCATGCCGATGATGCCGATAGTTTTGTCGAGAAGTTCGCGACCCGTTTTACGTTTCCAACTGCCTGAGCGAGTGGAGTCCGTGTGGAAGTAGAAATTCTTTTCGAGAGCGAGAAGAAGGAGGAAGGTATGTTCAGCAACCGTGGTGTGATTCACGCCAGGAGTGAAAAGGAGGGGGATGTCTTTTGAGGTGAGGTATTTTACGTCGATCTTATCGACGCCGATACCGTACTTGCTGACGACCTTGAGGCGGGGGAGGGCTTTATCGATCACTGCTTGGGTGATCATATCGTCGCCGCAGATGTATCCGTCAAAATCCCCCATTAAAGCTAAAGTGTCGGCTTCGCTTAAAGGACCGCGAGCGTTGACAACTTCCCAACCGGTGGTGGCTAACAATTTATGGTGTTCGCCAGGGGTGTCTTGGAATGAGGTGGTCGTGAGGAGGATTCGTGGCTTCATAGTGTCGTTTTAATCCAACCTAACTCGGCTCGTAAAGTCAAAGAAAGTATAAGGTGGACACTAAAAAATCCCTCTGTTTATTTACCTTACCCATGAATAACACCCCTAATTCAGCCCCTGCGGCATCTCCCTATCGCTGGGTGATTTTAGCACTCCTGTTTTTTGCCACCACGATTAATTATATCGATCGTCAGATTCTGGCTCTATTAAAGCCGATGCTCGACGGCGAGTTACATTGGACGAACGAGCAATATGGTATGGTCAACTCTGCATTCCAGGGTGCCTACGCTTTTGGTTTACTTGGCTTTGGATGGTTTATTGACCGTTTCGGAACGAAAATTGGTTACGGGGTATCAATTTTGGCATGGTCGGCTGCTGCTGCAGGCCACGCCTTGGTTGGTTCAATCTCCGGTTTCTATTACGCTCGTATAGCTCTCGGTGTTGGCGAGGGAGGTAATTTCCCGGCGGCAATTAAAACAACCGCACAATGGTTCCCTCGTGCGGAACGTGCATTTGCCAATACACTTTTTAATTCAGGATCGAACATCGGTGCTCTGATTGCACCAGCGGTGATTCCTATCATGGCTGTTACTTACGGATGGAGATCTACCTTCGTAGTCGCAGGTTTACTGGGTGTGGTTTGGATTCTTTTCTGGATACCACTCTACAAGAAAGCCCCACAACTCGCTGAAGAAGAAGTCGCACCCGAACGTCAAATTCCTTGGGCAAGTCTGTTGCGTGTCAAACAAACTTGGGCTTACATGATTGCGAAATTCTTAACGGACCCCGTTTGGTGGTTCTATTTAATTTGGCTGCCTGATTACTTTAAAAAGGAACAACACTTGGATCTTAAGGCGATGGGTCTACCCTTAGTGACACTCTATGGTATTGTTACCGTCTTAAGTATCTTTGCTGGTTGGGCGGTTAAGAAAATTGCGGAGCGTGGTTATGATATGGTGACGGTTAGAAAAGTTTCCCTGTTATTCTTCGCCCTCTGTTCATTACCTATCTTCTTCGTGAGAGGTTTAGGCATGTGGGAAGCGGTTTTCCTCATTGGATTTGCAGCCTCGGCTCACCAAGCTTGGTCAGCCAGCCTTTATGCTGCCGTATCAGAAACCTTCCCGCGCGATGCCGTTGCTTCGGCCAGTGGATTAGGTGGTATGGCGGGATCCATCGGCGGAATGATTTTCCCGATTGTTGCTGGTCGCATTCTCGACGTTTCATCGAACGGTTATGCTATCCTCTTTACCTTCTGTGCGTTTGCTTACGTCGTGGC